>JAFVZG010000064.1 GCA_017508285.1 Lentisphaeria bacterium
GTCTTTTTTCAGCTTTAATTCCATATTTATTTTTTATCAGTAGAGATCACTACTGTCCGGTAAAAATTACCGGAGTTAATTGAAATTGTCGGGACTTGTTATATGTTAAAAACGACCAAATCCTTAATATTTAACAAGAAAGTCCCGAATAATGTATTACATTAGCATCTATTCTCAACTTTTCAACTTCATACCCCGATATCGTTTTGAAAAATCGTCAAAAAGTCAGGCGGAGAGCAGTGATTTTATCCGGCAAAACAGATTTTGCTTCGGAAAATTTGAAAATCTCCTGTCAGCAGGCTATATTTACCATGAAACAAAACAACTGTTTATTCAGGGAAAAATATTATGAAAACGGCAGCATTGTTCTTATTTCTTCTTATCCCCTTTTTCTCCCATGCTTTCTCTGCCGGAGAAAAGGTCACCGAACCGCGGCACAAACTGCAATGGCTCGATTGCGCCCCCATGCCTTTCGGGGAAGTCAACCCGCAAACCCGTCCGGATATCCCGGAATTGCGGGCAGTGGTATTCTTCTACACCCGCGCTCAGGACAGCACCCGCACCATCACCATGCTGGAAAATCTCCGCCGTCAGTATCAGGGCAAAGTGCTTATCGCCGCCATCACTCCCGATCCGGCGGCTGATGCCGGAATTTTCCGCAAAAAATTCCCGGATATCCGGGTCAGAATGGCGGTGGATAGTGAACGCCGGGTCACTCCGGAATTCATGCGCAATTCGATCATGCTCTTTCCCATGGCTTTTCTGATCGACAGATCCGGTTCGCTCCTCTGGCGCGGTGAAGCCGTCGATTTGCCGGAAATGGTGGATCGCCACTTCAAAAACACCCTTGACCCTGCCACTCAGAAAAAAACCGACCCGATGGTCTATAAAACCCAGCAGTATATGCGCGACGGCAACCTTTTCAAAGTATTTGACAACGCCGTAAAACTCCTCAATACCGATCCTGCCAACCCATCCGCGCTGCGTCTGGCGGTCTTTGCTGCTGAAAATACCGGTAAAATCGCCGAAGCATGGCGTTTGACCGACCGGAGCATTGCCAAACTTCCGGATTCCCCCCGGCTCTTTTTCACCGCCCTTGACCTGACCATGCGGCACGACTCTTTGCGCCGCCATCTGCCGGAACTTATCCGTAAATTTTCCTCCCGTCCCTTTGCGCCGGAAATCCGTTGTGCCTTTATCGATGCCCTGCTCAACAGTTTCCCATTTGATGCCGATGCCGTTCTCGGAGCCAGAGAGATCCTTGCCGCCACCCCGATGCCTCTGGATTCGCAAGCGGCTCAAATCGCCCTTATTCTGGCAGTGCGCGGCAGACTGCATTACGCTCTCGGCGACCTTGAAAGTGCCGCAAATGATCTGCAGGAAGCCGTGGAATTGCTGAAACGCTCCAAAGATCAGAATGCTCTGCAGGCAGCCGGAAAACAGTTGAAGTTTTTCCGGACTCTGCTCAAAAACCGTCAGGGGTCAGGCAAATGAATCAATCCGACAATATCGCCGCCCCCGCCAGCGCGATCGGCGGGGCAGTTACCGTCATCCGTCTTTCCGGACCGCAGGTGCTGGATATCGCCAACCGGGTATGGCACGGCAAAACGCCGCTTTCGGCAGCCAATGTGCGCCGGATGCTTCTGGGCAAGGCAGCCGGAGACCCGACACTGGCAGTTTACATGAAAGCTCCCTGCAGTTACACCGGCGACGATGTCGTTGAATTGCAATGCCACGGCGGAGCGGCTTCTGCCGGGGCGGTGATGAAAGAACTGCTCGGTGCCGGATGCCGCCTTGCCGAACCGGGAGAATTCACTTTCCGGGCATTCCTCAACGGCAAACTTGACCTTTTGCAAGCCGAAGCAGTGGCTGATTTGATCGCCTCATCCAGTGAAACGGCACTGCATATGGCGCAGAAACAGTTATCCGGATCGCTGAGCAAACGGATCAACGGATTGTATGAACGGATAATTGAATTGCGTTCCGAATGTGAATCCCGTCTGGATTTCCCCGATGAAGAGTTGGATTTTGATGATCTTGTGCCGGAAAAGATCGCTGATGTCAGAAATATTATCCGGGAACTTATCAGCACCGCCAAAGCCGGTTCGGTCATCCGGGATGGTGTGCAGCTTGTGCTTGCCGGAAAACCCAATTCCGGTAAATCCAGTCTGCTCAACCGCATTCTGGGCTTTGACCGGGCGATCGTCAGTGCCATTCCCGGCACCACCAGAGATACCGTGGAATCATCTGCGGTCATCCGGGGCATCGGAGTAAATATCACTGATACCGCCGGTCTGCGCGAAAGCAGTGACCCGGTGGAAAAGATGGGTATCGAACGCTCTTTCCGCAGTATCCGTGCCGGAATGGTCACTTTCTGGCTGCTGGATGCCTCTGCCGCTGATCTTCAGGCGGAAGTCGATGCCATCGACCGCCTTGCCCCCGGCATCATCACGGTCTGGAACAAGTGCGATATCGCCGGGAATGCCGATCTGCCGGATACCGGATTGCCCACGATCAAAATATCGGCTCTCTCCGGAATGAATATCGAAGAACTTTTTGATGCCTTTGAAAAACAGGTCTTTGCCGGAGAATCAACGGTGATCCCGGAAACTGCGGTCAACGCCCGTACCGCAGACTTGCTGGATAGATCCCTCGCTCATCTTGACCGGGCGGAAAACTCCTTCAATGACGGAGATTATGAAATTGCCGCCGCAGAGTTGGCAGATGCCTCCAACTTTGTCGGGGAAATATCCGGCTTGACTGTATCGCCGGATATCCTTGATAAGATCTTTCACCGCTTCTGTATCGGCAAATAACCGATTGCCTTATTTTGCTGCTCCGGGATCGGCCTCTGCCTCATAATTCCGGTTGGATTGTTTATCGGCAGTATTGGAGGCATGCCGGATGGCTTTGCCGTAAACGGTTGATCCCGAATTGGCACTCCCCGCAGAAGAAGCGGCTTTTCCGGATGCCGGAGCAGTGTTGACTCTTTTTTTCACCATTCTTTTTGGGGCGGCTTTTTTCACTGCCGGTTTGGTTGATACACTTTTTCCCGGCTCAACTTTTTTTGATTCCAGTTTAGCCGGTTCATCCTTTTTCGGCTCCACCTTTTCCGGCTCATTCTGCTTTTTATGTTTCCACGGAGCATCTCCGCCGTCAAAAGCGAGGTTGTGGTCGATCATCCACTGCTCAAAACGGCCCAGATATTCTCTGACCGTCTCCCAGTTTTGCGAACAAAGATAATATCCTCCCCCGCCTAAAATGGCAACGATCACCACAAAAAGCAGACACCCGGAAGCGTAATTGCGCGGCTTGATATCCGGCATTTTTGCGGCAGATACCGATGGGGGCGGAGCCTGAAGCCGGGAAGACGATCCTCCCGGAGCAGCCGGAGGCGCGGCATTTTTGCTTTTTTTATCCTTTTTGCCGCTCTCTGCGGCTTTCGGCGGCATGACAAGTGCCGGAGACGGCGGTATTGCCACCGCCTGCGGATTGATATGGGCAACCGGTTTCTTCAATTCCGGAACAGCTTTATCTGCCACTGGTGCTTCCGGCTTTGCCGCTGTGCCGGGATTATCCCTGCTCCCTTTTTTGCTGATGCCGAAAATATCCTGCACCCCGTTGGCGATCGCCGTTTTTTTGATGGTGGCGATTTTAGGCACATTGCCGGATTCAACCTTTTTATCAGGATCAACGGCAAAAGCCATTCTTGTCGGCGGTTCTTTGAAGGATACCGTTTTATCCCCCACTTCGGCTCTGCGACGGGTGGCAAGTGAAACGGTGTCAACATCCTGCTCCTTTTCCGGTGCCGGAACTGCGGGAGCGGGAACTGCCGGAGCAGCAGGCTTGGCAACCGTTTTTTTCGGGGTGCGGCTTACCAGCCGGATATCATCAACATTTATTTCATCGTATTCAGACATACCCTGTTTCCTCGTCAAAATTTATTTTACGGCTGATCCATCATATCGCAGATACTGGCATAATTCTTGAAGTGGCGCACAGCATCCTTGGCACTTTTCACTCTGGGGATATTCTGATCTTCACCGGTTCCGAGATTATCCGCCAGCAATTCTGCTCTGATCTCATCCTGAATTTTCTCATATTTCGGCGGTTCCGGGCGTTTGGCAAGGCTGTGATCCACCATCCACTGATCGAACTTATTGAGTGTACCGCGGATGGCTGACCAGTTTTTGGAACAGAACCAGACACTACCCAAAATCAATCCGGCGGAAACCAGAACAAAGGAGAAACAGCCGAAGAAGTAATTTTTCGGCTTCATCAACGCATCTTCAGCAGTCGGCATCGACGGGCGGCGGTTCAACCGCTGTGCCGCCAGAGATTCGGCTTCAACAAGGGGAGAAGCCACCCGCCGTTTTATTTTCAGTTCCACATCACCATCTTCATCCAGATCGTGAAAAACCTCACCGGCGACACTCTCATCCGGCTGCTGCACCATTACCGCACTGACCGGAGTGGCATTGGAGGCTGGAAGTACGGTTTCCGGCGGCTTGACCGCAGGAGCTTTTTGGCTTTTCACCACCTGCACGATCTCCTCATCACCCGGAACTTCTGCCGCAGGCGGGCAGTAACTTTCCGGAGCGGGGAGCGAGGAATCCGACGGTTTTTTCTTGACTACCTGAAAAAATTCTTCTCCGTCATCGCAAGAGGAGAAATCATTGTTTTGACCGTATTCTGCCATCAGATAACTATTCCCGATTCAAATATATACCGATAGAAGCACCGACCGCCCGGATACCGCCGCGCGGCTGATGATTGAGCATCTTTGCCTGATCTTTCGCCGGGTCCCAGACCACAAAACTGCTGGAACCGCCGCCATCCATATTCGCGCCGTCGAATGCGCCGAGATACTTCAGGATCTTACCGACCTCATTGACCGTCGCCCCCATACTGAATGTCGGCTGTCTGCCGTCGATCACCACCCAGTAAAGGTAATTTTATCTTTGGATAACCCGAATCCGGTACGGGGTGCCAGACTTTTACCGCCCGGCAGAACCTTACCCTCTTTCAAAACAAATCCGAAACCGGTGATCGCATGACGGATATTTTTCAAAGAATCATCCTTACCGAATGACTTCAAGGCAACTTTGCCATTCCGGTAAACCACAAAAGTTGCCCTGCCCGGCAGTACCGGAGAGATCAATTCCCCATCGGATATCAGCAAGCCGAGTTTGCTCGCATACGGGCTGTAAGTGCCATCCCACGGGCTCCACGGAGCAGCATTGACTGCGGCGACCATTTTGATATCTTTGGCCCTGGCATCGTACATAAAGTCGACTGTTCTCTGCCGCAGGGTATGGATCTTCAATTTCGGATGGGTCGGAATGGTTTCCCCGTATTTTTCCGCTTTCCCGGAAACCATAAAACCGAAATTCTTATTCAAATCGATCCGCATCACCCACAGATCCATCAAGCGCGGCGAAGTTTGCCGGATGTGGTCATAAAGCACCCCATCCACCGCTTTCCCGGCATCTTTCCAACTGTATACTCCATTATCCCACCACTCGGCGGAGGCGGTAAATACCGCCAGAAGCAAGATCAGTGCAATATAAAACTTTTTCATAATTTTCCCATTCACAACTTTTCAGCTGCCAGTGCAGCAAGATCACTGCGTTCACTTTTCCGCAAGGTCACATGCCCGAAAACTCCCGCGCCTTTGAGCCGGTCGACCGTATAACTCAAACCGTTGCCGGAAGCATCAAGATAGGGGTTGTCGATCTGCGCCGGATCACCGGTCAATACCATCTTGGAGTCACTGCCGCAACGGCTGATAATGGTTTTCACCTCATGCGGAGTAAGATTCTGCGCTTCATCAATGATGATGAACTGCCGGGGGATACTTCTGCCCCGGATATAAGTCAGAGCTTCAAGGTCAAGTTTATGGGAGTTCATCAACCCTTCGACCGAATAGCGGGAGGAACTTTTCGGCTTGCGCTCCTCTTCACCGCCAAGCAGAAAATCCAGATTGTCAAAGATCGGCTGCATCCAGCTTGCCAGTTTCGACTCCTTGCTGCCGGGCAGAAAACCGATATCATTGCCCAGCGGAATGATCGGGCGGGACACCAATACTCGCTCATAAACCGGTTCAACAAGTGTCTGCTGCAGAGCCGCCGCCAGAGCCAGAAGGGTTTTACCTGTACCTGCGCCACCCATCAAAGTCACCAGTTTCACTTCCGGATCAAGCAGAAGATCCAACGCCATGCGCTGCTCTTTATTGCGGGGAACAAGATTCCAGACCTTTTCCACCCGGTGCGGCGGCACAGTCAATATCCCATTGTTTCTTTTGCGCAGCAATACCCGTTTGCGTTCATCGGCAGTTGAGGTGAACCGGACAAATTCGTTGGTCAGCAACCCCTCAGCGGCACTTGCCGGCAACTCTCTTTTTTCGTAAGCGGCAGCAATCACCTCCGGAGAGGCTTCCAGATCCCGGAATCCGGTATAACGGTCAAAATTTTTGACCTTCTGTCTTTCAAAATCCATCACCTTCAAACCGAGAGCATCGGCTTTCAGACGCAGATTTATATCCTTGCTGATAAATACCACATGTCTGCCGGAGTTACGCAGAAAACAGGCAAGGCGCAGGATCCGGTTATCCGGAGAATCCAGCAGCAGATCGTTATCAAAAACCATATCCGCTTCCCCGGCACTGCCGTCATCGATCATCCCGGCACTGAGGATAAACAATCTGCCGCTGGCATCCGGAGATATCGCCGACAGCGGCAAACCTTTATCCGGATCACCGGCACACGCCGGACACTTTTCCCGGAGTGCATCCAGATGACGGATCACCCGGCGGGCATTGCGCCCCAATTCATCGGAGTTCTTTTTGAATTTATCCAACTCCTCGATGACTGCCATCGGGATAACCACATCGTTATCCTTGAAACACTCCATGCTCGCCGCGCTGTGCAGCAAAACATTGGTGTCAAGAACAAAAGTTTTGATCTCAGCCGCCGGTTCCATACATCACCTTACGGCTCATTGTCAAAATCGCTGGCGGCACGCTCGATCGCCGCTCCGCGGGTGCGGACACCGGTGCCGGATGCCTGAACAGTGCGGCGGGTGATAAAAGGTATGAATGTCACATCTTCACTCTTGTATACCTGCACATTCACCACCCGTGCCGCCTTGCGGGACTTTGCCTCTTTCGTCAAAAGATATATGGCGTTTTCAGTAGTGAGATTGTAGCGGAATAAACTCCATTCACCATCGCCTTTGGGGCTGCCGGTAACAATCGGCAAACCGAAAAAGAAGTAACCGGGGATCTCCACATGGGTCTGGCAAACCGCTTTTTCGTTGGGAGTTCCCAACCCCATCCGGTTGAATACCTGAGTGGATTCGACCGTAGTACAACCGGTAAAAATCGCAGACACGGCAAATGCTGCCGAAAAAATCATCTTTTTCATAATCAACTTGCTTTCCTTTTCTCAGATTATCCACATGGCACGAAACATTGTTTTTATTTCTAAGATAATATAATTAACTATTGTTGCAAAGTCAAGTTGCAGAAGATAATTTATCTCTTCAATTTACGATATATTTTCTGGTGCGCCATCTGCCGGTGAGAAAATAAATACCGCCGATCACAAAGGGTGTGAATCCGGCAATGGCGTGACCGTACCAGAAACCGAAGATCCCGAAGCCGCAATAAATTCCCAGAAGTACCGACAACCCGATCCGGATCACCAATCCGTCAAGGATCCCCACGGCAAAATTCAACTTGAAGTTCCCCACGCCGTTGATCAATGCCCCCAATGGCGGGCGCACCGCACTGCCGGCTAAAAGCAGCAATGCCACCGGGATATAGGTCATCGCCATCTGCAAAACCGCCTCATCATTGGTGAATATCCCGAAAACGATCCGGGGGAATATCAGCAGTATCACCGCCATAACCACCGATATCGCACCGTTGATAAAGAGCGACACCCCGACGATACGGGGCACCCGGTGATAGATCTCCGCTCCGATCGCCTGACCGATCATCGGGGAAGCGGCGGCGGCAAAGGAGAAGTTGATGATATTGACGATCATGCCGACCTTATTGCCGATACCATTCATCGCGGCGGCGACTTCTCCGTAACTGTTGATGTAACGATTCACATAGAGCATGGAAAAGCTGATCGCCGCACTCTGAAGCAGCATCGGGAAGCCCAGTTTCAACAGCGGCGCAAGTGCCTCTCTGTCGATTTTGAAACTGGAAAGTTTAAAGTCAAAACCGAATTCCACCCGGTGCCGGTAGAGAAAGATTATCGACAGAATGAAACTTATTCCCTGACTGAGCACCGTCGCCAGTGCCACGCCGAATATCGCCCATCTGAAAACCACGACAAACAGCAGGTCAAGTATAATATTCAACACCGCAGCGATCGCCACAAAAATAAAGGGATGGCGGGAGTCGCCCATTCCCCGCAATACCGCTGAAACGATATTGTAACCGTATATAAAGAGCATGCCGCTCATACATACTGCCACATAACTTACCGCATAATCCCAGGTCTCTCCGGCCGGAGCATTCACCCAGCGCAGCACCGGTTCGCGGTAAATATAAGTCAAAACTCCGAGGATCACTGAGAGAGTGAGAAGAAAACTGAAAAGCGTGCCGATCACCTTCCCGGCACGATCCCGCATTCCCGCCCCGAGGAACTGGGATATTATCACCTGACCGGCATTGGCAAAACCCATCGCCGCAAATGCCAGAAAGTGCAGCACATCACCGCCGACCGAAACTGCCGCCAGACCGGTCGTACCGACAAAGTGCCCGACAATGATCATATCCGCCGTATTGTAGAGCATCTGGATCAAGCCGGAAAAAAGCATCGGCAGGGCAAAGAGTATCATCGTTTTAGTGACACTGCCCTGATTGAGGTCTTTAACTATTTTATTCCCCATACAACACCTGAAATTGACAAAAAAGAAACTGTTCCGGAGGTAAAGTAGCGCAGAAAACGGAAAAATCAATAGTCTTCAATGGCGTTCTTCATTTGCAGAAAGCAAATGATGCCGGAGAAAACGGCACTCCTGACACATGAATTCAGCCAAACCGGCGATCTCCACAAACTCATCGCTCTGACGGAGAATGACCCTGTCGCCGACCTCGATCCGGAGTTTCTGCGGATCATTATCTGCCATCAGAACCCCCGGCCCTCGGAGAATTTCCACCATCACTTCCGATGATTCCGGCAAAACCAGATGATCCACCACTTCAGTGGAGTTGCTGAATGCCAAACCGACACCGACCTGAAAAACGCCTCTTGTGATACTGCGGTAATAAGCGGTACTGCCGTGGACTCCGGCAAAACACACCCCGTCACCGACCACCTCTTTGGCATACAATCTGCCGTTGATGAAAACCCGGTAACGCAAGGCACTGGAATACTCAAGATTATGGATGACCAGATCGTTTATGCCGCTGACTTTCCCGGCGGAACTTTCCGCAGTAAGTTTCGGCAAAGCGGTGCGCGGCAGCCGCCCGGAAACAAAATCCTCAAGTATCTTTTCCGCCCGGTGCAACGCACAGGTCGGAGCCGTCGCCTCATCACGCAGCGGCAGGATCAAGGTGCCGGGAAACTCCCTGACCGCTCCCAGCATCGCTCCGTCACCGCCATAGGTAACGATAAGTTCCGGCTTATCATTCCCGCAGTCGGTCATGCCGAATTTCTCCAGCACCTCCCGGATATCACCGGGATTTTTACCGCACAATTTTATTTTCATAACTTCACAACTTCATCTTTTTACGCAATTTGGCATCGATGGCAAACATGATCGCCGTCGCCGCATTGCCGACATTTATGGATGCTTTACTGCCATTCATCGGCAGGGAAACGACACCATCGACCTCCCTGAGAGTCTCTTCAGCCACTCCGAGAGCCTCATTGCCGAAAACCACCGCCAGCGGCAGCGGATAATCCATCTCCCACGCTTCGACCCCGCCGGGTTCGGCAGCCAGCACCGAATAACCGGCTTTATGGAAAAACTTCACCGCCTCAAGCGATGTCTCAAAGTGTTTCCACGGCACAGTTTTATCCGTCCCCATCGCCGTCTTTTCCAACTTGGGGTGCGGCGGAGCCGGAGTGTAGCCGCAAGGAGCCACGCCTGCCCCCAGAGCCTCCGCTATCCGGAAGATATTTCCGGTATTGTGGGCACTGCGCAAACGGTCAAGGATCAAAATCAGATCCGGCAATTTTTCATCATTTCTCTGCATAATACTATAAAATATAGCGTTTCATTGCAGTTTTTACAAGTTTTTCCCTTGCCGTAATGCATTTTTGAGAGTATATTATTTGGTAAGTTTCTTAACAACCACTAAAAATGGAGTAAAAATTATGGCAAAGATCCATCCTACCGCTGTCGTTGAAGACGGAGCAATCCTCGGAGACGGAGTCGAAATCGGACCGCTTTGTTATGTTGGCCCCCATGTTAAAATCGGCGACGGCACCCGCCTGCTCGCCCATAGCAATGTAGACGGATATACCACTCTCGGTAAAAACAATGTTCTGCATCCCTTTGCCGCTCTCGGTCAGCCGGCGCAGGATCACTCTGTCGTACCCGGTGCCGCGACCTACCTCAATGTCGGTGACAACAACATCTTCCGCGAAGGTACCGCCATCCATACCGGCACCGCACCGGAATCCGCCACCACCATCGGCAATAACAATATGTTTATGAATGGCAGTCATGTGGCGCACAACTGCAAAATCGGCAACAATATCCACTTTATCAGTCAGGCGGTCGCCGGCGGATACGCTGAAGTCCATGACAATGCCATCCTTTCCGGTCTGGTGGCGATCCACCAGTTTACCAGAGTCGGTAAATTCGCCTTTATTTCCGGATGCTCGGCATTCTCTCAGGATGTGCCGCCATTCATGCTTGCCGAAGGACGCAACGGCGGAGTGAAGATGTATAACAAAGTCGGTCTGCAGCGCGCCGGTTACACTCCGGAGCAGATCAATATCATAAAACAGATCTTCAAGATCTACTTCCGCAGCGGATTATCCACCACCAATGCGCTGGAAAAGATCCGTACCGAATTGCCGCAGAATACGGAAGTCAAGGAGTTCCTCGACTTCTGCGCCAATACCAAAAAAGGCGTGATCTCCGGCAGCGAAAAACCCGGTCACCGCAGTTAATCAAACATTCTCAATCATCAGGAAAGCGTTATCTATCATGGTCAAACCTCTGGAAATCAATCCCTCATTCACCCCCCGCCGCGGCCCGGTGGTTCTGGCGATCCTCGACGGAGTCGGTTTCGGCAAATATGCTGACGGCGACGCCGTAAAACTTGCCAACACCCCCGTGCTCGACGAACTTATGGCAAACTGCCCCTGCACCAGACTCAAAGCTCACGGCACTGCCGTCGGCATGCCGTCAGATGCGGATATGGGCAACAGTGAAGTCGGTCACAATGCCATCGGTTCCGGCAGAGTATTTTCCCAGGGAGCCAAACTGGTCGGCGAAGCAGTGGCTTCCGGCAAACTTTTTGAAGGAGCCGTCTGGCAGAAGGTCATCGCCAATGTCAAAGAAAACGATTCGGCTCTTCATCTGATCGGATTGGTTTCCGACGGCAATGTCCACAGCCACATCGACCACCTCTACGCTATGATCGATGCCGCTTTCAGCGCCGGGGTCAAAACTCTCCGGGTGCATGCCTTGCTCGACGGCAGAGATGTGCCGGAAACCAGCGCATTGGAATACATCCGCCCGCTTCAGGATAAACTTGCCGCTCTGAGCGCGCAGGGAGTCGATTACCTCATTGCTTCCGGCGGCGGCCGCATGGTCATCACCATGGATCGTTACGGTGCCAACTGGGATATGGTCAAACGCGGCTGGGAAACCCATGTGCAGGGCAAAGGCGAACTTTTCTCCGATGCCGTCACTGCCATCGAAACTCTCCGTCAGCGTACCGGTGCGATCGATCAGGATCTGGGAGCATTTGTCATCTCCAAAGACGGCAAGACTCCCGCCGGAACCATCAAAGATAAAGACTCCGTGGTGCTTTTCAACTTCCGCGGCGACCGGGCACTGGAGATCACTGCCGCCTTTGAAGAGGGCGACAAATTTGACAAATTTGACCGCGGCACGGTTCCGCAGGTGCTTTTTGCCGGCATGATGGAGTATGACGGCGATCTGCACGCCCCTGCCAACTATCTGGTGAATCCTCCGGAGATCGACAACACTCTTGACGAATACCTCTGCGCTTCCAAAGTCCGGCAGCTGGCGATCAGTGAAACCCAGAAATACGGTCATGTCACCTACTTTTTCAACGGCAACCGTTCCGGAAAATTTGACGAAGAGTACGATGATTATCTGGAGATCCCCTCGGATGTCGTTCCCTTTGAGCAGCGTCCGTGGATGAAGTGCGCTGAGATCACCGATGCCGTTGTTGCCGCCATCGCCGACAACAAATACCGGATGATCCGCCTCAACTTCCCCAATGGCGACATGGTCGGTCACACCGGCAGCATGGAAGCCGTACTGGTTTCAATGGGGGCTCTGGATCTCTGTCTGGCGCGCATCCGGGATGCAGTCAAAGCCGCCGGAGGTGTGCTGGTGATCTCTGCCGATCACGGCAACGCCGATGATATGCTCGAACATGACAAACAGGGCAATGCAAAAAAAGACAAACAGGGCAACCTCGCCCGCAAAACCAGCCACTCTCTCAACCCCGTGCCGTGCATCATCTACGATCCGGAAAGCAAGGGTGAATATGAGAATACTCTCAACGAGGGTCTGGGCATCAGTTCTCTCGGTGCCACCTGCATTGAATTGCTGGGGTTCAAAGCACCGGCAGAGTACGATAAAAGCGTTTTGAAATTCAAATAAATGGCTGAATATTCTCCGGAATCAAGATAAAATTCAGAGTTTTTTCTGATTCCGGAGGAAAAATCGCTTGACTTTTTTGCATTGACAAGCGATATTATAACAAGACGCATTGTTGTATTTTCGCAATGCGGTAAAGAAAATAGCAAAAAACTGGGACTCTAAAACCAACTTTAAGAAAGGGAAAGAAAGATGTCCGAAATCGCTGATAAAGTAAAAAGCATCGTTGTCGATCAGTTGGGTGTTGCTGAAGATCAGGTCACTCCCGAAGCCAAATTCGTCGAAGATCTCGGCGCCGACTCCCTCGATCAGGTCGAGCTGGTGATGGCTCTGGAAGAAGCATTCGGTGCTGACATTCCTGATGAAGAAGCAGAAAAGTTGACCACCGTCGGCGACGCTATTGCTTACATCGAGAGCAAATCCAACTGATCAGCGTGAATATCGCTTGAGAAGTTACAGAAACGGGGTCGCTGATCGCTTGACGATTAGTGACCCTTTTCCTATTTTATCAGACCGGGCACGGTATTTTCAGGGGATAATGCGGAACAGGTATATTCAATTCCCTTCACGCGAACCGGTTATTTACAAAACGAAAATAATTAAGCATTGAGGCAAAAAAATATGGATGAACGCAGAGTTGTGGTAACCGGATACGGAGTATTGTCTTGCGTGGGCAATAATGTGCCGGAGTTCTGGGATTCTTTGGTAAACGGCAAATGCGGTATCGGGCAGATCACCCGCTTTGATACCAGCGCATACCGCACCCATATCGCAGGTGAGATCAAAAATTTCGATATGAGTTCCTGCATTTCCCCGAAAGAATCCCGCCGGATGGATCTCTTTACCCAGTATGCCATCGCCGCTGCCGATGAGGCTCTCCGCGATGCCGGGCTTGCCGCCAACCCCAACGAAAAACGCTCCAACGGTGACCGTATCGGCTGTATGGTTTCCAGCGGCGTCGGCGGACTTGCCACCATGTACAAAGAAAGTCAGGTGCTCAGCGACAGAGGTCCTGACCGCGTTTCTCCTTTCCTCATTCCCATGATGATCAGCGATATGGCAGCCGGTGCAGTGGCGATGCGTTTCGATCTGCGCGGCCCGAACCTCGGCTTGGTCACCGCCTGCGCCACCGGATGCCACTCCATCGGCGAAGCTTACTGGACGATCAAACACGACGATGCCGATATCATGGTCGCCGGTGGTGCGGAAGCCAGCATCGTGCCGCTCGGTCTTGCCGGATTCTGCGCCTTGAAGGCTCTGAGTACCCGCAATGACGATCCGCTGCACGCCAGCCGTCCATTTGACCGTGACCGTGACGGCTTTGTCATGTCTGAAGGTGCCGGTGTATTGATCCTTGAGGAACTCGGCCACGCTATCCGCCGCGGTGCGACCATCCATGCGGAAGTTGTCGGTTACGGTGCCACTGCCGATGCTTATCACATCACCAGTCCTGCTCCGGATGGCAACGGCTGTGCCAGAGCGATCCGGATGGCTCTGCGCCACGCCGGTATCACTCCGGATGAATTGGATTATATCAATGCCCACGGCACCAGTACCTCTCTCAACGACAAGTACGAAACTCTCGCCATCAAAGCTGCTCTCGGCGATGCCGTCGGCAAAGTGGCAGTCAGCAGTACCAAAGGTACTACCGGTCACGGGCTCGGTGCCGCTGGCGGTCTGGAGTGCATTGCCTGTATCAAGAGTATTGAAACCGGCATCATTCCCCCGACCATCAACTACGAAACCCCCGATCCGGAATGCGATCTGGATGTGACCCCGAATGTCGCCAAAAAGCGCGATGTCCGTTACGCCATGAATTGCAACCTCGGCTTCGGCGGTCACAATGGTACGATGCTCTTCAAAAAATTTGAAGACTGAAATTTGAAACCTGCGGTGGATCACCATTTTTCAATGGCGGTTCACAGGAAAAAGAGATAGGAGAAAATTATGTTCAGAACATTGCCAGCCATTCTTGCCGGTATCCTGTTCATGGCTCTGACAGGGTGTCACTATACCAACATCGCCACTCCGCAGAAAGGTTCTGAAGAGGAGGCGTGGGAAGAGTTGATCCGTGAAAGTTATCCCGGTTACAGACCGCCGCCGACCATCATCCGCCGTAATACCAACAGCAAACCGGTAACTCCCCTTGCCGGCAGCGAAACGTTGAAAGCTGAAGATGATGCCGATGCCGGAAAAAGTGTTCCGGAAGTTATCCCTGCAGAAAATAAAGAGCAGGAGAATAAAACTGCGGAAGTGAAACCGGCGGAGGAAAAAAACGCAGACAGTGCTGAAGTCAAACCCACTGAGGAAAAACCGGCGGATAATGCTGAAGTCAAACCCGCTGAGGAAAAACCGGCGGATAATGCCGAAGTCAAACCCGCTGAAGAAAAACCGGCGGATAGTGCTGCTGCTCAGGCTCCTACCGGGATCAATCCTCCTGATCCGACCAACAGTACGGTCTACGAGGTAAAATCCGGCGACACTCTCGGCAGCATTGCCCAGAAAAACTATGGCAATGCCCGTTTCAGCAATGTCATTTTCAAAGCCAACGCTGATATTCTCAAAGATCCCAACCGTCTCCGTCCCGGAATGAAACTTATTCTGCCGAAACTTTGATGGTTACCACTGAACGCTTCTACTTTGAACCGGGCTTCTCCTTTCGTGCCGCCGGCATGGGGGATGAAGTCCGTTTGCTTGAACGCTTCGGCAGCATCTTCTCAGTCGCCGTTGCCGCCAGAGAAAACTGGGTGGAAGTAACCGGAGAAGATGGCGCAACTGCCAGAGCTTTGAAAGCTTTGAATGATCTGCAGACCCTCTTTCTCCTGCGCCGCAGAGAACTCGACCGCGCGGATGTGGAAACAATTCTGCGGCAGAACAGTACCGTAAGCATCCAATCACTCTGGGAAACCAGAGTTACCGTTGCTCCGGGCAAAAGGGAGATACTGCCCCGTTCCGCCCGGCAGAAAGAGTATCTGGAAGCGATCGGCAAACACGATGTGGTATTCGGCATCGGTCCTGCCGGCACCGGAAAAACCTATCTGGCGATGGCAATGGCAGTGGCCATGTTCATCAGAGGAGATGTTTCCCGGATAATCCTCACCAGACCGGCACGGGAATCCGGCGAAAAACTGGGATTTCTGCCCGGTTCTCTGGAAGAGAAAGTTTCGCCGTATCTGCGCCCGTTATACGACGCGCTTTTTGATATGATGCCTCAGGAAGAAGCCTCTTCGCTGATCGCCCGGAATATAATCGAGGTCGCTCCGCTGGCTTTCATGCGCGGGAGAACTTTGAATAACGCCTTTATAATTCTGGATGAAGCACAGAATACCACCGAAGAGCAGATGCTGATGTTTCTCACCCGCATGGGCTTCGGTTCCCGGTGCGTGATAACCGGCGACCCATCCCAATCCGACCTGGCAAAACATGAAAAATCCGGTTTGACAAGAGCATTGGAAAGCCTGAAAAGCATCCGGGAGATAGCGTTTGTCTTTTTCACTCCCCGCGATGTGGTGCGGCATGCTCTGCTGGAAAAGATAATCACCGCCTATAATTGTACTCAGGAGCAGTAATACTATGAGCTGGAAACGCTTTATCCCCTTCTGGCGGCGCAACGGAGTGCCGGAAAAATCCCTGATCGACCGGGAGTATGTCGAGGAGAGTTTGAATAACTCCCCCATCCCCATCATGCTGATAATCGTCCTGCTCTGGGTGGTGTCAGCCGTTCTGCTGATCCTTTCGGAAAACAGTCAGCGGGATCTCACCGTCTGGGTGGATGGTCAGAAAGCACCGTTTTCGGTATGGGCAAGAACCGGTTTCTCTTATCACGACACCTCTGCCACCGAAAAATTGCGCAATGAAGCTGCCAAAAAAGAACCGGTAGTATACCGTATCGACCGGAATGAATTGAACCGGATCAAACTGGAATTCACCAACTTTTTTTCCTCGCTTCAACTGCGGGAAAATGCAGAAAATGAGAAAAAACTTTTCCATCCGGAAAACAATACCGGCTCAAAACTTGCCGCCGGGATGATCGAATACCGCCCGATTTTGAAGCAGATAAAAAACAACTCCAACGCGCTGGATCAGCAGTTGACCATGCTCCTGCGCCACGGCGTCATCGGGCAGGATCAATTGAAAAATCTCTCTGCCGGTCAGAAACTCCGGATAGTATCCCCGGATGAGCGCAGTTACTATCTGCAGCCGCCGGCTCCCCGGCAGGGAGCTGAAAAACTGGCGGAAGTCTTGAAATTATCCGGTAATATCAAGGAAGAATTCATCCGTTGTGCCGCCTTGATACTGGAACGGGGCGATCTGATTTTTGACCGGCAGGCCTCCGCCGATGCCGCCAATGCCGCCCGCAACGAAGTCAAACCGGTCATCAAAAAACAGGCCCGCGGCAATCTGCTCATTGAAAGGCATCAACTTATCACCCGGGAACATGTCGATATGTTTCAGGCGGAAATCGCCGCATTGCCGCACGGATACGGCATAGTGCTGCTGGGCAACCGTCTGGCTCTGAGTTTTCTGCTGCTTTTGACCATGCTCTTTTTCCTTTACCGCACTTATCCTAAAATTTTCAATGACCCTCAGCGTTTCAGCATTGCCGGAATGGCGACCATTATGGCTCTGGTGGCAAATTACGGTGCATTGCAGCTCTTTTTCTACTTTTTCCGTCACGGTATCATGCCGGATTATGAGTTGATGCTCTTCATGGTGCCGATACCTTTCGGAGCGGCTCTGCTTTCGATCCTGCTGGGAAACCGGACGGCACTTTTTTCCGGATTTCTGATCGCGGCGATATCCTCACTGATGATTTTGCCCGACCGTTCATTCGAATTGGCACTGCGCTGGTTTGCCATTGCCGCCTTGATGACGATGCTCATCCGCAATGTCACCAACTACCGCAGTTTTTTCATGCGGGTGTTTCTCTGCGGAGCACTGCTTACCATCGTGGTGAACAGCGATATCCTCTATGCTGTTCACCATGACATGCGTCTGATAAAACTTGCTCTGCTGGCGACTGCGGGGAATGCTTTCATCTGTGCGATGACCGCTTTGCTGGCGGTATTCGGTTTTGAATTGGTCTTCAATGCCGATACCTCCATGTCTTTACTCGTATTGTGCGACCACACCCACCCGCTTCTGGATAAACTCAAGCGTGAGGCCCCCGGCACCATGTTCCACTCAATGACGGTAGCCACCCTTGCCGAAGATGCGGCTCTGGCGATCAATGCCAATGCCGCCAGAGCCAAAGCGGGAGCCCTTTTCCACGATATCGGCAAACTTTCCATGCCGCAATACTTTATCGAAAACAATGTTGACAGCCCGCAAATCTACCGGTCGATGCCGCCGCAGCGCAGTTGCGGTATCATCCGCGGTCATGTCAAAGAAGGCTTGCTTCTGGCGCGGGAATACCACCTCTGCGGATTTGTCCGCAAAGCGATCGCCACCCATCACGGCGATGACCTGATATCCTTTTTCTACCAGCGCGCCCTTGAGGAAAATGACGGTGAAAATCCCGCCGTGCTGGAAGCTCAATTCCGCTATGACGGTGAACCGCCGGATGGCAAGGAGTTGACGATCATCTCTCTTGCCGATGCCTGTGAAGCTGCCAGCCGTTCATTGAATAAGCCCAGTCCGGCAAAGCTGGAAGCTCTGGTGGAAAACATCTTCCTCGGCAGACTGCGCGGCGGACAGCTGCGCAATTCAGAATTGACATTGGAAGAGTTGAATACTGTCCGGGAATGTTTTGTCGCGGATCTTATAAGTTTCAATCACGGCAGGATCGCCTATCAGAAGGAGTCTCACGATGATACAATTACATTGCCGCTGGAAGAATCCCAAACTTCCGGCACCGAAAAAAAGTGATCTGCGCGCTTTCGCTCACGAAGCGGCACGCTGTGCCGGATTGCCGCTTGATCCGGTCTGGGATCTCAATCTGCTCTTTGTCAATGACCGCAGCATGGCGCAGTACAATACCGATCTGGTCGGCCATGAGGGAACGACCGATGTCATAACTTTTTCCTACTTCGACTGCGGTGAAGAGTACCTCCCCGGCGACACCATGATCGAATTGATAATCAATCCCGATGCCGCCGTAAGAGAAGGAGCCAGACGGCAGGGAGGATATGCAAGGGAAATGGCTCTCTACATCGTCCACGGTCTGCTGCACAGTGCCGGAGAGGATGACCTTGCCCCTGCGCCCCGCCGCCGGATGCGCCGCCGGGAGAAGGAGTGTCTGGATGAATTGGCACTTCTCTTTGATTTTGACCGGATATTCAAAATGGCTTGACACTGTTATATTCCGGTATTATATTAGGGAAGATCGCAAAAACTTTGCGCTCATTCAAGTAAAAAGCAGAATATTTGGAGATAGGAAAATGAAATGTTTGTACGCTGCGGTCATTCTGGCACTGCTCGGATGCTTTGCCGGATGTGCCTCAATCAATCCTTACAAAATCGCTGAAAAAAATGTCAATAATGCCAAAAATCTCCGGGTAGGGATGACCAAAGCCGAAGTTTTGACGCTCATGGGCGAACCGGTGAAAGATGAGAGTTTCAACCAGCCCGATGTCTGGTATTACTATCATGACTGCAACTGGCTGGATGGATTCATTACCAGAGAAGAGTGCTTTCCTCTGGTATTCAAAAACGGCACTCTGATCGGCTGGGGCAACCGTTTCTACAACCACTGGCACCTGCAGAATAAAGACCGCATCCCGGAGGTCGAAGTTCCCCCGGCAGAAAACAAGGGCAAGTGACCATGCGGCAAAAATTTCTGCTGCTCTTTGTTTTGCTTGCGGCAGCGATGCTGCTTCCGGCTGCCCAGACCATGAAAACCGGCAGCAGGATCACTCATCTGCCGTCGCCATTGTATCTGGATAACTCCACGCATTCACTCAGCGAGTTTCAAAATAAAAAGTACCTCGTTCTGTTTATCTTTGAGAATAATGCGGCTGCGCTTCAGGAGTTCCCGAAAATCAACACGCTGTTCAAGCAGTGGGATTCTCTGGCAGCTTTTGTCGGGGTCGGCATCGGCAGTGCGGAAAAATTGAGATCCCTCCCCGGTGCGACATCCCTGCCTTTTCCGGTAAATATCGACAAAGGCACGGTAAAAAAATCTCTTTTCCGCAAAGGCGACCGTGCCCCTCTTGCGGTTTTGCTGGATAAAAACGGAACTCTCCTGTGGCGGGGAAAAGCGGCAGGCCTTTCCCGGATAATCCGCAATTGCGAAGCCGGTAAATTCGATATCAATGAGCAGCTGCGTCTTGAGATATTCAACGATGCCGTCAATGAAGCCATCAAAAATAATAAACTTGACAAAGCAGTAAAACTGTTCGATACCGAATACCGCCGGAACCCCGGCAAAATTTTCCTGCTCTCTTTGCAGGTGAAATTACTCAAACGGCTCAACCGCACTCAGGATATATTCAAAATCCTGCATGATGCCCAGAAAAAATCCCCCGCCGATCACCGGATCTTTGAAATGGAATATCAGCTCATCGGGGAGACCGCTGACGACAAACGCCGTCCGGAGTTTTTCACCCGGCTGAAAAATAATTTTGCCAGGTCGCCCTATGTTCTGCTCGGTGTGGCCATCGCGGAATTGCAGATGCCATCCGGACATCTGGAATTGGCAACGGTCACAGATCTGGTGGAAAGCGGCTGGCGGTCAAACGCCTTCAGCAGCAGTGCCGCCCGCGGGGCATATGCATTGGAATATGCCCGCATCCTCCACTCGCTCGGCAGAAATGATCTTGCTCTTATCATGGCAGAAACCGCCTGCAAAGATTTGGCAAAAGAACCCAAAGCATTCGCCAAAGCCGAAGCTGCTCTTATTTATTACCGCAAATTATCAAACTTTGCACCCCTTATCAAGTTACCCAACTTGAAAAACTGATTTTCACAAGATATATTATAGTGAGGCAATTTCAATCAATTGCCGGAATTTTAGTTTAAACGCAGAGCCGAGAAGCGGAAAATTCCCTCTTTTCAGTCATGCGGCAAAGTGGAATTCGGTCGGTATCACCTCCCGTGCAAATGTGCAAGGCAGGGGATGTGATACCGGGATTCCGCCCGCTGATGATCTGGAATCACCGATGGAAACTTCCCGCTTCAACTCTCCGCAAAAACCAATCACATATAAGGATATTGTATTATGGGTGAAGAAAAAAAGATCGTCTTCCAGTTGGATGACACCAGAACTATGGAGATCTCCACCGGCAAAATGGCTGGTCTTGCCAACGGCAGCTGCCTCGTCCGCCTCGGAGATACCATCATCATCGCCGCCGCCTGTTCCGGCGAGCCCCGTGAAGGAACTGACTTTTTCCCGCTGCAGGTAGACTACCGGGAAAAATATTCCGCTGCCGGTAAATTCCCCGGCGGCTACATCAAACGCGAAGGCCGCCCCTCCACCAAAGAAATCCTGACCTGCCGCATGATTGACCGCCCCATCCGTCCGCTTTTCCCCAAAGGCTTCTTCCATGAAGTCCAGGTGCAGTGCATGCTCCTCAGTGCCGACGGAGTCAACGATGCTGATGTATTGGCAATGGTTGGTGCTTCCGCCAGTTTGATGCTCTCTGATCTGCCCTTTGAAGGCCCCATCGGCGCCGTCCGCGTCGGCAAGGTCGACGGTGAATACATCGTCAACCCCACCCGTGAACAGATGGAACGCAGCACCATGGAATTGATCTACGCCGGTCTGCCCGATCAGGTCATCATGATCGAAGGTGAAGCCGAATTCGTTTCCGAAACCGAAATGCGTGAAGCGATGTACTGCGCCAATGAAGCGATCAAACGCCAGTGTGCCGCTCAGATCGAATTGGCAAAAATCGCCGGCAGAGCCAAAAAAGATTATCACTACTACCTCGTTCCCGAAGCTTTGCAGCAGGCTCTTGAGAGTTTCTGCGCCGCTGATATCGAAGCGACCTGCACCATCCCCGGCAAAGAGAACCGGCAGAATGCCCTCAATGCCATGCTCGCCAATGCCCGCGCTGCTCTCCGTGAACAATTCGCCGATATGAGCGATTCCGAATTTGCTCTGGAAACCGCCAAAGGTTTTGATGACTATGTCCGCGACATCACCCGGAAACTGATCCTTGAGAAACACTTCCGCCCCGATGGCCGCTCAGTCACCGACATCCGTCCGCTTTCCGCTGAAGTCGATGTTCTGCCGGTGGTTCACGGCAGTGCCCTCTTCTCCCGCGGCGAAACTCAGGCTCTGGTCATCGCCACCCTCGGCAACGAAAAAGATGCTCAGGAATTCGATGACCTGACCAGCGTTACCGGAAACGCCGTCAAACGCTTCTATCTGCACTACAACTTCCCCAACTACAGCGTCGGTGAAGTCGGCCGTATCGCCGGTCCCGGCCGCCGCGAGATCGGTCACGGTAATCTGGCAGAGCGTTCAGTTGCCAAAGTTGTACCGGCAGACTTCCCCTATGTTGTCCGCTGTGTTTCAGAGATCATGAGTTCCAACGGTTCGACCTCCATGGCCAGTGTCTGCGGTGCCACCCTTGCATTGATGGATGCCGGTGTGCCGATCACGGCTCCCGTTGCCGGTATCTCCTGCGGTCTGGTCACCGGTGACAATGGTGAAAGATTGCTGCTCACCGATATCCTCGGTGCAGAAGACCACTTCGGCGACATGGACTTCAAAGTTTGCGGTACCCGCGACGGTATCACCGGATTCCAGCTCGACCTCAAACTTCCCGGTATCCCCATCGACCTCCTCTGCGAAGCCATGGAACGCAACCGAATCGCCCGTTTGAAGATCCTCGATGTCATCGAAAACTGCATCGCCGCTCCCCGCGCCGACATCAGTCCCCGCGCCCCCCGGATCGACGTAGTGAAAATCAACCCCGATAAGATCGGTGCCCTCATCGGCCCCGGCGGTAAAAATATCCGTTCCATCACCGATGAAACCGGTGCCAGCATTGATGTTGAAGAAGACGGTACCGTCAAAATCATGGCTGCCAATCTTGACCAGCTCAACGCCGCCAAAGACCGGGTCATCGCCTGCACTGCTGAAGCGGAGATCGGCAAGATCTACCGCGGCAAAGTGGTCACCATCCGTGACTTCGGTGCTTTCGTCGAGATCCTGCCCGGCATGGATGGCTTGCTCCACATCTCCGAAATGGCGGATTACCGCGTGAATAAAGTCACCGATATCTGCAATGAGGGCGATTTTGTCACCGTCAAAGTCATCGACATTGACAACTCCGGCAAGATCCGTCTCAGCCGCAAGGCCGCTCTCAAAGAGATGGATGCCTGAGCATCGTTATCACTGCACAAAAGGGGCTGGGTGTAAAACCTCAGCTCCTTTTTTTTGCCGCCATAAATAATTGATATATCATCCGGAACCCTGCTGGTGTGGCAGCATTTTTATCAATCTGCTTGAAAAATTATCTTTCGGGTGATATATTACACCTGAATAATAATATTATGTGGATAATAAGGAGAAAATTCCATGAAACCCGAATACGATTTTTCTGCGATCGAGAAAAAATGGCAGCGTTTCTGGGAGGATAATCACACCTTCCGGGCGGTCGATCTTGCTGATAAACCCAAATATTACTGTCTGGATATGTTCCCCTATCCGTCGGGAGCCGGGCTTCATGTCGGTCATCCGGAAGGTTACACCGCCACCGATATCGTCTGCCGTTACAAACGGATGAAGGGTTTCAATGTTCTGCATCCGATGGGGTGGGATGCTTTCGGTCTGCCCGCAGAGCAGTATGCGGTCGATACCGGTACCCATCCGGCAGTGACCACTGAAAAAAATATCAACCACTTCCGTGAGCAGATCAAATCTCTCGGTTTCAGTTACGACTGGGAACGCGAGATCAACACCACCGATATCGACTACTACAAGTGGACTCAGTGGATCTTTATGCAGCTGCATAAAAAAGGTCTTGCCTATCTGGATGAAGTTGCCGTGAACTGGTGTCCGGCTCTGGGTACTGTGCTTGCCAATGAAGAGGTCATCAACGGCCGCAGTGAGCGCGGCGACCACCCGGTGGAACGCCGTCCGATGAAACAGTGGATGCTCAAAATCACCGAATATGCCGAAAGATTGCTCAACGATCTGGATGAATTGGATTGGCCCGAAGGCATCAAAGAGATGCAGCGCAACTGGATCGGCAAATCCATCGGTGCGGAGGTGATTTTCAAAACCTCCTGCGGTGAGAGTGTAACGGTCTACACCACCCGTCCGGATACTCTTTTCGGTGCGACTTACATGGTGCTTGCTCCGGAACACCCGCTGGTGGATAAACTTACCACCGCTGAGTGCCGGGCAGCAGTTGAGGCGTACAAAGCCGAAGCCGCCAACAAAAGTGAACTTGCCCGTACCGAATCAACGGAAAAAACCGGTGCTTTCACCGGTGCTTATGCCATCAATCCGGTCAATGGCGATCAGATCCCGATCTGGATATCCGACTATGTGCTGATCTCTTACGGAACCGGTGCGATCATGGCAGTTCCCGCTCATGACACCCGTGACTTTGAATTTGCCCGGGTTTTCGATCTGCCGGTCAAATGCATCATCGCTCCCGATCCGGAAGCCGCCAAAGCTGAAGGTATCGATGTTGATGCCGTGCTCGCCGGCAAAGCCTGCTGGACCGGTGAAGGCAAACTTATCAACTCTGCCAACGATCAGGGTCTGGATGTCAACGGCTTGAGCGTCAAAGAATCCAAGCCCGCCGCCACCCGGTGGCTGGCTGAGCGCGGCATGGGCAGAGAAGCGGTCAAATACAAATTGCGTGACTGGCTTTTCAGCCGTCAGCGTTACTGGGGCGAACCATTCCCCATTATCCACTATGAAGACGGCTCAGTGGAGCTGGTCGATGAGAAAGAACTGCCGGTAGCCCTGCCGGAAATGCCGGACTTCAAACCCAGCGGCACCGGTGAACCGCCGCTTTCCAAAGCGGGGGATTGGCTCAATTATGTCGATCCGGTCACCGGCAGAAAAGGCCGCCGCGAAACCAATACCATGCCCCAGTGGGCAGGTTCCTGCTGGTACTATCTGCGCTACATCGACCCCAAAAACACCGAAGCGGCATGGGATAAGAAACTGGAAAAATACTGGCTCCCGGTCGACCTCTATGTCGGCGGCGCAGAACACGCCGTGCTGCATCTGCTCTACGCCCGTTTCTGGCACAAAGTGCTGTACGATCTGGGCTATGTCCACTGCAAAGAACCCTTTACCAAACTGGTCAATCAGGGCATGATCCTCGGAATTTCCTACAAAGATTCCCGCGGGGCACTGGTTCCCACCGATCAGGTGGAATTCACCGCCAATGGTCCGGTACGCAAAAGCGACGGCGAGGCACTGGTCGAATTCCCTGCCAAAATGTCCAAGAGTTTGCGCAATGTGGTCAATCCCGATGATGTCATCGCCAAATACGGTGCTGACAGTATGAGATTGTATGAGATGTTCATGGGGCCGCTGGAAGCCGTCAAACCGTGGAACACCGCCGGTGTCGAAGGAGTCCACCGTTTCCTGAAAAAAGCTTACCGGGTCATCGGTTTGACCCCGGTGGCAGATATCCCCATGACCAGAGAGATCGAAAAAGCACTCCATACCGCCATCAAAAAGGTCGGTGCCGATCTGGAAACATTCGGCTTCAACACCGCCATCAGCGCAATGATGGTCTGCCTGAATGAGTTGGCAAAACTGGAAACAATACCGCAGGAAGCCGCAGAGAAATTCACTCTGCTCCTTGCGCCCTTTGCCCCTCACCTTGCAGAGGAACTCTGGGAAAATCTCGGACATAGAGAATCCATCGCTTATGAGAAATTCCCCGAATACGATGAAAAAGTCCTGCAGGTCAGCGAAGTTGAGATCCTTGTCCAGGTGCTGGGCAGACCCAAAGCACGGTTGATGATGCCGGTTGATTGCGATGCCGATACCGCCAAAGCGATCGCGCTGGCAGATGAGACGGTCAAAGAGGCGATGGGCGGCAAAGAACCGCGCAAAGTCATCTATGTGCAAAACCGTTTGGTCAATATCGTAATTTAAGGGAAATCTGATATGAGATCATTCACCGTTTTTCTGGCAATAGCAGCGATGGTGTGTTTCACCGGCTGTGAAGTTATCCGGCTTGAAAATGGCAAGTATGAGACATCTTTAGCCGGCAGAGGCGACTTTGCCGCCGTTTACGGTGATTTGATCTTTCTGCGTCTGCGCAATCCGGAAAATGAAAGCGGCACCGATCTCGGCTACTGGGATTGGGCAGGCAAATACCGGATCGTGGATGGCAACCGGATCGAATTGGATATGGAGCGTGAGAAGTGGCGGGATTGGAGTTTCTACTACGGCTTGCGCAAGCGGGGCAATATCATTGAAGTACATGATTACCGGGCTGAAAACAGTTACCGCCTGGAATTCATACCGGCAGTACAGCCGAAAAACCGCCCTGCCAATACCCCGGCAGCATATCCGGCGTACCGGTAAAAAATTTGTTGAAACGAGTGCTCTCTTAGCTCAGTTGGATAGAGCGGCTCCCTCCTAAGGAGCAGGTCGCGCGTTCGATTCGCGCAGAGGGCACCATTTTTTTATTAAAACGCAAAAATGAGTTTAGGAACCCTTTTTCATGATACCTTCCGGGATCGTCCTTTTACCCGGAAACTCTTCTCCCTGACCCTGCCGATCACCCTGCAGAATCTGATGCTCGCCATGGTCGCCGCCGCCGATGCCCTGATGCTCGGCAAATTGGATCAGGATGCCATGGCGGCGGTTTCACTGGCGACCCAGATCCAATTCGTTCAGAATATGCTGCTTGCCGCGATCGCCTCCGGAGTGGCGATCCTCGGTGCGCAATACTGGGGCAAGGGCGACCGCCGGATGCTGGGAAAGATATTCGGCATCAGCATCCGGGAATCACTGCTGGTATCATTGGCATTTTTCATCGGCTGTTACTTTTTCCCCCGCCAGTTGATGCACATTTTTGCCGGGGATCCGCTGTTGATAGATATCGGTGCCGGATATTTGAAAATCGCCGCCTGGTCATATTTGATCACCGGAATATCCCAATCTTATCTGGCGATCATGCGGGTAAGTGAACATGCTGCCCAATCAGCATGGATATCCTCCGGGGCAGTCGTGATAAATATTGTTTTGAATACGCTCCTGATTTTCGGGTTGTGCGGCTTCCCGGCGATGGGAGTTGCCGGTGCGGCATGGGCGACAATGGCGGCAAGGATAATTGAATTATTCTGGTGCATCGGAGTAAGTTTCCGCAAAAATTACATTCAACTGCAGCCGGGGACTCTCTTCAGTTACAACTGGCAGTTGATAAGAGACTTCTGGCGTTACACCCTGCCGGTGCTGGGCAGTTTCATGCTCTGGGGGATCGGATTTACCTCCTATACTGCGATCATGGGGCATCTGGGTAAAGATGCGGCGGCAGCGAACTCCATTGCCGCAGTCGTCAGAGACCTGCTCTGCTGCATGTGCAACGGTATCGCCGGAGCAAGCAGTATCCTCATCGGCAATGAATTGGGGGCGGGCAGACTGGAAAACGGCAAAAAATATGGCGAGCGTGCCGCGCTGCTCTCATTTATTATCGGCTTTGCTTGTACTCTGGCAGTGCTGGCATCGATACCGCTGATTTCCCGGATGATCAAGTTGACTCCGCAGGCTTACGATCATATGGTCGGGATGTTTATCATCCTTGCGGTCTATATGATCGGCCGCTGTGTCTGCACGGTAGTGATCAACGGGATATTCTATGCCGGCGGGGATGCGATATTTGATGTGATCTCGCTGGTGGTCTGTATGTGGGGTATCGCCCTGCCTTGTGCATTCAGCGGAGCATTTCTGTTTCACTGGCCGGTACTGGTGGTCTATGCCTGCACCTGTCTGGATGAAGTGGGCAAGATACCGTGGGTATTGATCCACTTCCGCAAATACCGCTGGGTCAAAAACATCACCAGAGATTGACGGAGCAGTCAACCTTCCATGATGTGCAGTGCCCGGATCTCCCGGTCACGGATACCGGAAACGATGGAGTATGCGTGATCTTCCAGATAAGTGCCGGAAGCGGAACTCCAGTTGCCGGAAACCAATTTTCCGGCAATGACCGCGGCAATATCTTCAATGATCGCGGCTTTTTCCGTTCCCGGCAGATCTTCTGTCAGCAATGTTTCCAGTTTTCCGGCGGCTTCTCCTGAAAACGGTAAATTCCTCATTCCCCGGAAAAGCCATTTGTAATAAGGAGCAAAACTGTTGTTGAAAAGATAAATAATGGCAGCCGCGTGGATAACAAACTCATTCAAAGCGATCGCCGCGGCGGCGGCTTCTTTGTGTTTCAGACAGCGCAAAAAATTGTATTGACCGCTTTGCGCCATCATAATGGAGTGGTAAGCAAATTTTTTTCTTCTGACATCCTCCGGCATACCGCAGGATATTTGCTCTCTTATCCTGCTGAAGATCCCGGCATCATCAATAAAAACGCTGCCGTTGGTCACTTCAGAAAAGGCATATTCCGGAGTGTAAAGCCACTGCTGCCAATTTTCCGGAACTCCGGGAAATCCGAGATGGCGGCGGAAAAAATCACCGATGACCGTCACTCCCCGCACTTCGCCCCCCTGACGGCTGGATGGCGACTTCCCGGCAAAAGGATGCTCTTTAAGCAAACGGGAATAACTGCGCATCAACGGGAAACCGTATTTGCGCTCATCTTCATCACTTATCCAGAGATATATCCCGCCGTTGAAATCATGATCGGCAGAATATTCATCATCAAAGCCGTAACACTCAGATCCTCTGCCGGCAATACCGGCGGCAAGCCGGGGAAGCAGATCGGGGAAATCCTCCCGGAGCACCGGCAGACAGAACTCTTTGAACCACTTCCGGGCGAGGTCAATTTGCGGCATAGATCTCCTCCATGCGGGCAAGAAGTTCCTCACCGTCACTCTCTCTGCCAGCCATAAAGAAGACCTCCGCGCACTTGCCGCAGGTGTGGGCATAATATCCGTCACGCGCCGCCGCCGGATTGTTGAAACACTGCATGGCGCAATCCAGATACGCCTGGATCATATCAAAACGGGCATTTTTGCGGATGGAAAGCTGCGCCAGATTGGCATAGGTGGTGGCGCAATCCATGATTCTGCCGTAACTGTTCATCAGGTCAAGCGCCTCAAGATAGAGGTTTTCCGCCCGCCGGAAATCGCCTTTGGCGATGTAGACCGATGCCATATTATTGTAAAGTCCGGCGAAACGCCAGTCATCCTCTTCCAGCAGTTTCCGGTAAACATCCCAGGCGGCATGATAATATTTCTCTGCCTCATCGTTGTTGCCGAATGCCTGAAAAACAGTAGCGGCATTGAGCATGATCGTGCCGCCGCTGACCGTATCAGTCTGCCGCAGGTCATTGAGCAGAGCGACGGCTTTCACGGCACAATCAAGCGCATTTTCCCGGTCAGAAACAAGACGGTAATGCCCCATTAATTCACTGAGCAGCGACAATTCGGTAAACCGGTCACCAGCCTGACGGACGCGTTCAAGGTGCATACGGAGAAACTCCCCCACCTTTTTTGCATCACCGGCGGCACAAAGTTTATCGCATTGAGCGATAATATCTTTCAACTGCAAAAGTGAATCTTTCTCATCCATAAGCCGGATAACTCTCTCAGGCTATGCTGCAGATCGCCCGGAAACGGGGGAAGATGACTCCGGGGGCTTTGGTCAATTTCACCAGCAGATCGCCTTCACCGGCAGGAATGGCGATCTCCGCCCGGTTGTCAGCATCAAAGGAAAGTTGTTTCTTAACTCCGTTATCCAATTCAATGCAGAAATCGGCAGTTTCAGTGGTGTCACCGTAAATAACCAGTTTACTTCCGCGTTTAAGCAGCATTTTCAAGTAACCGTTGGGGAAAACCGTATTTCCGGCAAAACGGAAAATCTCGCCGTCATTGACGGTGGAGTGTGCTGCATGCATGTAACGCTCGATGCGCCATTCATCGGTGATGCCTCCGGCGATGATGCAGTCGATGCATCCGGAAGAGTATTTTTTGCGCATGGCGAATTCCACTTCATATTCCATTTCCAGCAATCCGAAAATAGCGTAAAATTGATTCAGATAAATATCTCTGACATCGTTGGCAGCCCGGAAAAGTCTGCTGCCCAAACCGTTTTCAAAGAATTCTTTACTGATTGCCTCACCGGAAAGATCACAACCGGCAAGACGGCTCAATTCCGCTTTGCCGCTGGCAGCGGCGGCTTTCAATGCAGTACCGCATTCATCGCCTTTTTCCATATCATCAAAGTAAGCGCAGATGCATTTGGTAAGTTCGTAGAATGCTCTGGTGGCGGCAGCGGCATTGCTCCACAGCCGTTTTCTCCACGCCAATTCGAACTCAAAGCCCGGTTCTGCGGAAAGTTTATCCAGCATGGCGTTGCCCCAATCGGCGATCTCAACCGCCTGCCGTTTCTCTTCCAGAATAGCATCTCTGCCCGGAGTATTATTGTTGAAAAGGATCGACCACACCTCTTTGCCGTTGATCAGAGAAACACCATTCTTGAAAAGGGCAAAGATAAATCCGGCTTTCAGATATTTCAAGGTCTTCTGGCTGGGGAACTGGTGGAAAATCACATTGCCATCCACAAAGTTGGTTTTTTTGACCAATTCAAACCCCTTGATATCCAACTGGCCGAAAATTTCCCGCTGGCTCGCCGGGGCATGTTTTTCCAGATACTCTTTTCTGATCTGCTCTGCGGTGGCGGAGTTGTCGGTGATCGCCCTGGTATAAGCGTAGAGGTTCACTTCGTAGCAGTCAAAGGTCTTGTTGCCGATGCGGTCAAGGCGGATGGCATAACGGTCAACATCCGCCGCCTGACCGTTGCGGACATACATGACGATGTTATCCACATTCTCCGCCGGAAGCATACCGGCACCGAGAAATTCACCCAGACAGTCACACTCCGCCCCCAGCGTGGCACCCGGCTGTTTACGCAAAAAGGGATTGACCGGCAGGAAGGGGTCGAAGTCATAAGGAGTGATCTTGGTTTCGATCTCAAAGGGATAATCCTTTGCCGCTTCTCTGGCTCCGGCAATGATATCTTCATAATCCTGAGCAATGGAACCGAATGAACGGAGAATGAAGCGTTTGCCGCGCTTGCCCAATTCATCGGCGAAGATACGGACGATGTGTTCGACCACCTGACGCGGCGGATATTTGTCAGGTGCCGAACTGTGGATGACCGAGTAGGTCGCTTCTGTCAAAGTCAGCACCAGACCGTCAAGTGCCGGAACCGCCTCAAAAGAGGCATTGATCTTGTAACGCAGCAGCTCTTCATAGGCGGCACCCAGCAGGTCAAATTCGCCATTGGCATCCAACAGATGAGGCAGGTCTTCAAGAAGCCCATCCGGTACCATCGCCTCGCGGTGCCAGTAAAAAAGCGGCTTGTTTATGGAGTGTGCCAGAGCAACGATCTCAGTAAGTTCCGCACGGGATTTTTGGATCTGGCTCTGATCGATCGCCTTAAAGGCGTGCGGATAGCAGGAGTAGTCTGCCAGACCATCCATGCCGCCGTAATTTCCGTGGCAGGCGGCACACAATTCAAAACTGTCGACCTTATATTCTGCGGCTTTGGCGACGACCTGCTTCATATACTCCACATCCAGCGGAGTCGGGTGCATCAAACTCCAGGTGATTTCCGGTGTTTTACTCATAATAAATTCCTTTGTATTTTAACTGTTATCAATCATTGGTAATGTCCCAAATTTTGTGAAACATACATACAAGACCGAATGAACACATTTTATGGCGACACATAGAATATATCACTTACATTATGATTTGTCAAAAACATAAAACGATTTGATTGCACCCGGTGGATGCAGCGGGCGGCAATGTCGTGTTTTGCGCCGAGTACGGTGCGGGAGTGTACTACCGTACTCGACCGTACCGGCAC
>JAFVZG010000009.1 GCA_017508285.1 Lentisphaeria bacterium
CGTTTGGAGATCTGTTTTTTATAAACACATCGCTTACAGCCAATCCGGAATAATTGATTGCTCTTGCGGGGTGTCTTTTAAGACGAACTTCAGAACTCCGCCTGCCAGCAATTTTTCAAGCGGAATGTACGGTTCATGGAAATCTTCTCCGTTGAATTGGTATCCGGCAGGATAAATTGCCGTCTCAGACTCTCTTTCAACTTCAATATTCAGGATGCCGCCGGCAACTTTTATTGAAGCTTTTTTTACCGATGGTGAGGTCAGAAGGCAGTATGGCGTTCCGGTCAGAGGATATAATCCCAGGGTGCTTAAGACATACCATGAACTCAATCCGCCGGTGTCATTGTTTCCCGGGCATCCGCCGGAACCTTCAAAAAACATATAACGGCGGATATTGTCATGGATCTTTGCCTGCTTGTCAGCTCTGCCGCACCAGAGGTAGGCTGCCGGAGTTTCCATATCTGATTCATTATTCATGCCCTCAAAGCGATTGGGGATCATCGGACGGGCCGAAGAATAGGTGTCAGTGCATCCGAATCCGAAAAATCTATCCAGCAGTTTTTCAAATTGTTCTTCTCCTCCTGACAGGGCAACTCTTTCTTTCATTTGCGGATGAGGACGGAATGAATAATTCCAGTTATCTCCTTCATAATAGACGGCATCGGCGATCAGCAACCCGGTTTTTTCATCATACGCTTTCCGCCATATTTTACTTAATTCATATAATTCCCGGGCGAAATCATTATCCTGACAACTTCTTGCCACTTGACCGGCGGCATTGGCTGCACAGGCGAGATCGAGAATATGGGTGGGGGATTTGCCTTCGGTCGAAGCATGAGAAAACTCTGATTTGAAAAACGCCTTTAATTCAGGATAATCACTGCTGTTAAGAATTCCTTGGAAAAAACCGTCGCTTAAAATATTTACTGCGAGAGCCGTCGCCTGCATGTCGTGGCGGTGATAATTGCTGCTCATCATATAACAACTCGGAAAAAAACCGATCCGCTTTGCCGTTTGCATCATTGACCGGAGCATTTTTCCGGCGGTTTGCGGTGCAATCATCATCATCAATGGCAACTGTGTGCGGTAGATATCCCACAAGGTTTGAAAATCGGTGAACTCTTTACCGGTATCTACCGGTTTGATCAGAGAATGGTAAAGGGCACTGCAAAAAATATTATACTCTTTTTCAGTTGCAAATGTTGCCTGAATTGAGTTCAGAATTTCTCTCCATGCACTTTGAGTTTCGATTTTTATTTTATCAAATCCCTGTGCAGCAGCTTCTTCGGCGCGTTGACGGGCATCTTCCATGGAAGTCAGGGAAAAGGCGATAACGCTCTCTGCATTGCTACCGGTGATATCATACTCTATTACACCATTGAGCGCAGCTTGTCTGGTGATATTTCCGGAAACTTTTACCGCATAAAAAATCTGGATCTCGTGAGCATAAATAAATCCGCCGTACCAGTTGTTGCCGTAATTTACGCAGTGATTGGAATAAATAGATTCATGATATCCCTCAATGGGGATATTTAACCCCATCTGGGTGGTATCTATGGTGACCTTGCCGCTTTTTTTGGCAAATTGATAGCGGTGCAATGCGGCGAATTTTCCGGCAGTCAATTCAAAATTTACCCCGTAATCAGCCAATGTGCCGGAGAAATATCCCGGTTCGGCAAAAATATCTGTCAATTCCGAAATATGGCGGTAGTCGCTGCCTTTACAAAATGCCTGTATTAAAAAGTAGTTGTAAAATTCTCCGAGAAAACCGGTGCCGGTCGCATGAAAATGCGTGAATCCAAATGCAGCCGGGCGGTCTGATACCTGCGGGGTAATGCCGTCACTTGATACACCGTTACAGCCGTATCCGGATGAGTATGCCCCGCTGTACGGCAGAACCGATACCCAGCCGAAAGGCGCGAGTGCTCCGGGATGAGTATTGCCGGTTTGGGCTTTGAGCCAATTCCAGTGTCTTGCCAGTTCTTCGCCTTGAGGCGCCGCCACATGTCCGTTGCCCCAGAATAAATCGGCGTGAGAAAAATTGTCAGCCATAAACAGTCTCCTTCAAAAATTATTGTAATTTATCCGGTATTTTCAACCATCTCTGTGAGAGATAGTAACTCCAGGTAATTATACATCCGAGAGTAAAACCGAATAGCCCGTTCCAGAAAATTATCCGGTGTCCCAATAGAGAATCCGATTTCAGCCAATAAGTGACAATTACCCGTAATGTCAGAGCGCAGAGTGCCACTATCGTCGGGATCACGGCGTGCTTTGTTCCCTGATAGACACCAAATAATGGTACATAAAGCGATAATATAACAACGATCATGGCAATCGCATTGAGATAGCCGCGGCAGTAAGTCGATGCCGGTTCACTCAATGCGAACCATTCCGGGATGATCCCGGCTAACCCCCATATCGGGATTGACAAAATAAAGGTGATCAAAAACGATATCAGCACTCCCTGCTTTGCACCCTGCTTGACCCGTGACATCAATCCGGCTCCGGTGTTTTGACCGGTAAAGGTAGCCAATGTCGTTTGTAATGCGTTGCATGGCAGATGAAGGTACATCTCTATTCTCTGACCTGCTGCAAATGCAGCTGTCATCGCCTGACCGAAACTGTTTACCGCTCTTTGGATAAAGGTCAAGCCAACGGCAACAAAGATCAATTGCAATGCGATCGGAGAACCGATTTTCAATGTCTCTGCAAATGCAGTTTTATCCCATTTGAAATTTTCTTTGCCAAAACGGAATACCGGATACTTTCTGTGCATATATATCCAAGCTGCAAAAACAGAAACTGCCTGAGATATTCCGGTGGCAACCGCTGCTCCGGTAACTCCCCAGCGGAATATTGCAACAAATATAAGATCAAGAACGATATTCAGTAAAGAAGCGATCAGAAGAAAATAGAGAGTGGAGGCACTGTCTCCCACGGATCGGAGTATGGCCGCAAGAACATTGTAAAGATATTGAAATATCAATCCTGCACAATAAAACCGGAAATAGAGAATTGTATCATCAAGTATTTCCGGAGGCACTGCTACCAGTTTTTGAAAAAGAGGTCTGGCAAAAACTGTTCCCACTACGGTGGCAATTGCTCCGGCAATGGTGAGCAGCAGAATGCCGGTCGCAGCACATCTCTGCATGGCATTGTGATCGGCTGCTCCGAAATTATGGGCAACCACAACTCCGTTGCCGGCAGCTAAACCAATGGCGATCGCCAAAAAGAAAAATGCCGGGGTGTTGGTCGTGCCGACCGCCGCCAGGGCATTTTCACCGGTGAAATTACCGACAATAATGGTGTCTGCGGTTTGATAAAATTGCTGCAGCAGAGAACCGGCAAGTACCGGAATACAGAATTTCAGGATATGTTTCCATGGAGAACCGTTGGTCATCGGTTTGCGGGAAATTGCCATTTTTCTATTTCCGGTTGCAGGTAATTGTTGTTTTATTTTACAAACAAATATGCGGTGTATCCGATATATATCAGCAGCAAAAACGCTCCTTCAAGCCGGTTGATTGACCATTTTGAACGCATTATCGGGAAAAGTGCCAGAGTTACAAACATCATTACGGCAATATCCACGATATTGATTTGTGGCGCGTGGATCGGACTGATTATCGGTGCGACACCGAGAATACAGAGAATATTGAATATATTTGATCCGATCACATTGCCGATGGCAATATCATGCTCATTTTTGAATGCAGCAACCACCGAGGTCGCCAACTCCGGCAAACTGGTTCCGAGGGCAACCACCGTCAATCCGATGACGGCATCAGATACTCCGCCGGCACGGGCAATGAAGATTGCGGCATTGACAAAAAGTTTCGCTCCGATGATCAATCCGGCAAGACCGCCGGCAACCATTGCTGCCGACAACCAGTAAGGGTAGATCTTGCTGTTGACTACATCGTCATCCCCGTCAGCCCCATCTTTTTTTCCGGCATAAATGTTGTAAACCGTATAGACAACGATTCCTGTGAAAAAGATAATTCCCTGCCAGCGGGTGATCCCCTGCGAAGAGAGCAGGAATATCATCAGCAGGATGGATACTGCCGTCAGAAGCGGCAGATCAAAGCGCAACAATTTTTTCTGAACCGCCAGAGGGGCAATCAGGACACTCAGACCGAGAATCAGTGCTATATTGCAGATGTTGGAGCCGACAACATTCCCGATGCTTATATCCCCGGAACCTTTTAATGTAGCATCAACACTGACCACCAGTTCCGGTGCACTGGTGCCAAACGCCACCAGTGTCAATCCGATCACCAGAGCCGGGACCTTTAATTTCAAGGCGATACTGACACCGCCTTTGATCAGAAATTCTGCTCCGTAATAGAGCAGGGCGATACCGGCAATGCCACCGGTGATTTGTAAAAATGTTTGCATAACGGTATAAAACTTTCGTCAAAAATTATGGATTTTGTTTTGCCGCTTTGGGAAGTTTGGTATAAAGCATTCCGGCACGGTCATTGATGTTTTCAAGATGCCGCGAGATCTTACGGATTTCTTCCAATAATTCCAGATAAAGAATGCCAACCTGCGGACGGCAGTCTCCGTTGTTGATACGGGCAAGATGTTTTGCTTCTGAATTCTCAAGCATGGTGAATATTTTTTCCGCCAGAATTGATGCATTTGCCCGGCTTTCTTCATCATTTTGCACCAGAATATTGATCGCCGCATTGGCAAGGTCAGTCAATGAAGAGTGGAGTTTTTTAAATTCCTCTTCAGCTTCCTGACTGAAACGGAGATTTTCACTGTTGAGTTTTTCGGTGATCGCCCGGATCAATGCGGTATGGTCACCGATACGCTCGGTGTCGTTGGTGCAGTGGAGAAGCACCGGGATCTGTTCGGCTTCACGGGGGGTCAAATCACGGCGCATAAGTTGCGCCAGATAACCGGTGATATCCTTCTGCCTTTCGTCAATATCAGCTTCGCGCTTTTCCAGCTGACGGGCAATAGCTTGATTTTTTTCATTATTATCCAGATAGATATTGATAGCGCAGTCGATCATTTTCCATGCTTTTTTCAGCATCTGGCGCAAACTGCTGGTGGTCTGAGCCAATGCGATAGGCGGAGTATCAAGCAAGTGCGGTTCCAACTGCTGGTATTTGACCTTGGCATCTTTTACCGGGATTATTCTCTGGCATACTTTTGCAAACAACGGAATAAATGGGAAAAGTACCACGGTTGTGAATACATTGAAAAGGGTGTGGGCATTGGCGATTTGTCTGGGAATGTACTCTGTTCCTTCGCCGATACTTGGTGACAGCCATTCGATAATTGCAAAAAATGCCGGCTGATTTTGCCACGGTATCAGGAATGACAAAGAGACGATGATCACCCCGACTATGTTGAACAAAGTGTGTGCCAATGCTGCCTGTTTTGCCACCCGATTGGCTGCTATTGCTGCTAATTGCGCAGTTACAGTCGTACCGATATTTGATCCCATTACCAATGCAACCGCAGTGTAAAGATCCACCAGTCCGCTGGCTCCCAGAGCAATGATGATACCGGTACAGGCAGAACTGCTCTGAATGAGAAATGTGGCAATTATACCGATTGCAATTGCTCCCAGCATAGAGAATAATGGAATCATCCATTCGCCCGCTGACGGAGCGCACTGGAATGTTTGAAAAGCATTCCTGAAAGCATCGTTTTCTGCAAGTCTCTTGAGCGTCTCGGACATATATTGCATACCGAGAAAAAGAAACCCGAATCCGAGAATTGTTTCGCTCCATTTGGCGATCCTCGGCATGGGAACAAAACTCATCAGCAAGCCGAGAAAGATTGATGGCATGATGATCCAGGCAATATTAAAGGCAACCAATTGGGCAGTGATCGTAGTTCCGATATTAGCTCCGAAAATCAAACCGACCGCCTGGGTAAGGGTCAAAAGTCCGGCGTTAATGAAGCCGATGACCATAACTGTGCTGGCACTTGATGATTGGATCACGCAAGTTACCGTAGCTCCTGATATGACTGCGATCAGCCGGTGGTTGGAAAACATCCGCAGAATGGAACGCATTCTTTCCCCGGCGACATGATGTAACCCGTCGCTCATCATTTTCATGCCGAAAATGAAGATCGCCAAGCCACCGAAAACAGTCATGATAGTTTGTGTGAGATTCATGAAATTTTTAGATTCCTTATTTTACGATTGAAGTTTTCTGTCCGGATCGTTGTTTTGAAAAAGTGATAAAATGGAGAAATTTTTTGCAAAGCATAAAGGATGATTTTTTAACAAATCTGATACGGCAGAAAGAAGCAGAATTAAACAGCAGGAAAAAAGTATCTGTCCGTGAAAAAGAATATTATAAAGTGAGGTAAAATACACCGCAGTGTGCGGACCGGCGCGTACAAAGTTTGCCGGGTCTGCGGTCAAGTGTCCAGCAGGGGTGGTGTGTGCGGAGTTTTCCGCGATGGAACTGACTGCGACCGGGATAAAACATAAAAAAGGCACACAGAATAAATTTTCCGTACGCCTGAAAGAGTTGCCGGATAAGTGATTGATTTTTGCAGAAGAAGCCGGGTGGATGCAAACCGGAAAATCGCTTTGTTCCGCAACCGGCAGTAAAGATTCTTCCCATGTTCCCGTCAGAAGAGTGTTTTGAGTTGCCGAGAGTGCAAACAAAATGCAAAGACCGCAAAATACAGTGATTGCATAGTTGTTCAACAACTCTTTTGCCGATGTCTCAGGCTGTTTCAAAACGAACTCCTTGCCAATGGTTGAAAAATCGTCCGGTTAATATACACCGCAAGGTATAAGAAATCAAGATATTTTATCCGGGCGTGATTCGAAAAATTACGATTTTACCGGAAGTTTTTTCCAGAAAGCACACATGAGTAAACCGCATATCGAAGCAATACTCATAAATGCAAAAACCGCAGAATACGCTGCCGGAGGATATGAGAGTGAACCGGAGATCGCGTACTGTTGCAGTATCCTCCCTGAAATATTTTGAAAGCCGGCAATGAATATGAAGCACCAGAAGTTGAGCAATGCAACCGCTAAACCGGTATCTTCAGGCGGATTCAACTCTTTGGCAGCCGCACTGAATATCGGAAAGAATCCCGCCGGGATGGCAATAAGAATGAAACTTGCCGCCGTAGCAATTATTGATGCCGTTGTACGGAAAATGAAAAATCCAATGGCTGAGCCGGCAAGTGTCAGCAAAAAAGAATATATGCAGAAGAGTTTTTTCCGGTTTCCGCATAAACGCAAAACAAAGTTCCCGGCTACATTATTGAGTGCGACGATTACTGTCAGAGTCATAATGATCGTCGAAGCTCCTTCCGGAGTCATTTCGCATTGATCGGTCAATATTTTTTGTCCGAGTTGCGAGGATATGATGTAATATATGCCAAAAATGACCGGAGAGAATATACATAGTTTCCACATTTCCACATTTTTTAACATCAACAGGAGCGGTTTCAGAGCATTGCCGGATGCGGTCGCCCGGATCGTTCCGCGTATTTGGGTCAGGATCACCGCAATACCGGCAAGCGCAATTATGCCGGGAATCGTCATTGCCCACTGCCATGAGGTGTATTTTACCAGCAGTACCATCGGAGTAGTTCCGCATACCGGGCCGAAATAAGAGCAGAGCATTACTGTTCCCAGAACGAGAGCGAATTTTGCAGAAAACAAATCGTTGACCAATTTTACCACTCCCAGAAAAACGGTTCCAGCTCCCAATCCGGTAACGACGCGAAAAAAGATCATCAGCGGATAATTTGCCGTCCATGGGAAAGCTGTTGTTCCCACGGCAAAAAGTGTGCCGCCGATCAACAATATCCGGACTCCGCCGTAGCGGTTGGAGAAAACACCCGCCAGCAGCTGACTTAAAGCGTAGGCATACATGAATGCTGCTCCGGTACCGGCGATCATTCTGGTATCAAGACCGATTTTTTGCAGGTCATTGAAAATTATGCCGGGGATGAGCAATTTTGCCATACAGGTGAGAAAGTAGAGCAGTACTCCACAGAGCATAATGGTGAATTTCTTTTTGCGGATGATTTCTGCCGTGAGTAGTGATTTCTGATCCATAGTTTTTTACAGGTTGGGATTATTTAAGTTTGTTCCATAATATAGGTGTGAAAACTCCCTTTTTCAATCTCTTTTTGATAAACGATGCTTGAAATAATCTGCTCAGGAAAGTATTTTATAGTGACAACTGCAAAAAACATTTGAAAACAACAATACAATTTGAGGTGTTTTATGTCCGAACCTTTGAGAGTTGCAATAATCGGAGATTCTCAGGCTTATCCCCGGGAAACCGATTGGGGAACCCGTAATCTGATCAAAGCCTTTGAATTGCTTGCGCCCAAAAAGCCGCAAGTGCTGCTCATGGCAGGCGATCTTGCTGATGGTACCAATTTCGCTACATTTGATACATATCGTAAACTGCTTGACCGTTATTTTGACAAAGACATGGTTCATGTCGGCTGCGCCGGCAATCATGATTATTGGGTACCGCGCGGGCAGGAAAGAGATCCGGAGGGTATTTACCGGGAGTTCTGCACCCGGCTGCATCAAAAACATGCCAACCCGCTGCATGAGGTGGTCAATGGCATGTCCTTTATCGCGCTCTCCGAAGATTTCAAGGAGGTACACAGCGAAGAGATGCTCGGATTGCTGGAAAATGAAATAAAAACTGCCATTGCCAGAGATCCTGAGAAGCCGGTTTTTGTGATAACTCACTTCCCCCCGGCAAATACCATGTCTGGCAGTTTGCTCAGCTCCGGACGGGCTGAATTGCGTAACCTGTTTAACCGTTATAAACAGGTTGTTTCCATATCCGGGCATACCCATTATCCGTTGGAAGATGAGCGGTGCATCTGGCAGGGCGAGTTTACTGCATTTACCGTTGATACTCTTGCATACAGCTGTATGGATGATGGATTTTACAATACCTGCGGCAAAGTGATCGTACCTTTTGCCAGAGAAGGTATTCAGGCATTGTATATGGAAATATTTGATGACCGTTTTGAAATCCACCGTTACAATGTTGAGGATCAGCGGGAGATCAAGCCGGATGCCGTTTGGAGCGTCGCTATTCCCTATGATCCGGCAAAAGCTGTCTATACTGCTGACCGCAAACTGCAGCGCAAGGCTCCGCAATTTCCCGCCGGAGCGACTGCATCATTCCGTTATGATTTCGGTTATCTCTATTTGTTGATCGATCCGGCGGAGCATGATGATTTTGTTCACTGGTATAAGATCCGGGTCATCGAATGCGGAGAGGAAGAAAAGTTGATTTCGGAAGAGAAGTATTGTGCCGGATTTTATCGTCTTGAACGCTATCAGGGCGGAATGGAAGTTTTCCGGTTGCCCGGAGATTTGATCAAGCCGAAATCCCACTGCCGCTTTGAGATCATACCGGTGGAGTCATTCGGGCACGAGGGCGAAGCGTTGGTGATTGAGGCGGATATTCCCGGAGCATTGAGCTTCAGGAGCGGTGTGCCGGAGTGTCCGCAAGAGTAACGACATAGGGATAATGTGTTATGAATGACATAAATTCATGGCAGCCTCCGCTGCCGGGATACCGTGCGTACCTTCCGGTGGATCTGCCGCCGGAAGCTTGTTATGTTTATCGGGGCTGCAACAATATGTCCAGTGCGGTCGTCGGTTCGACATTGCATTCCATCGACGGGTGCGATGAAATGCTCGTCTGTCACGATGTGACCGTTGTTGGAGACACTAAAAGCGGTAAATATATTCTTGCCGGTGCGCTTACTGCATTCCGCTCGTTAACCTATTTTACTGTCATCCGCCGCGGCAGGATACAGGGGATCGAAGTATGGATGCCTCATATCACTGCCGGAGAAAATCCGGAAAAGCTGGTGGTTCTGGAGGGTAATGACCCTAATGAATTGCTGGTAAAGTACGCTGATATGGCTGCGGTTGAAATGGGTGTTCCAAAGTTTGATACCTCCGTCAATCTCACCGGCTACTGCACCTGGTATTATTATTATGCCGGAGTGTCAGAAAAGAACCTTTTGGAGAATGTGGAGGCGATCAAAGCCAACCGCTCTGTTTACAGTCCTGCTTATATTCAGATCGACGACGGCTATCAAACCCATCAGGGCGACTGGCTGGATCAGCGGGATGCGTGGCCGACTCCACTTGAAGAGATCGCCCGCAAGATCGAAGATGCCGGAAGTATTCCGGGGATCTGGATGATGCCGATGCTTGCTTCCTCTGCCAGCCGGGTGTATCAGGAACACCCGGATTGGTTTGTCAAAGATGAAAACGGGCAGCCCAAAGTGATCAAGGGGTGGTCGCCGCCGCCGGATGACCATTGGGGATGCCTGGATACTTCGCAGGATGAAGTGCTTGAACATCTGGCATTGATATTCCGCAAGTTCCGTTCATGGGGGTATAAGTACTTCAAAATGGATGGTATGGCTTACGGTTTGATGGAGGGGGTGCGCAAAGATCCTTGTGCTACTCCGATAAGTGCTTACCGTCAGGCTCTCAAGGCGATCCGCGAGGCGGTTCCTGATTCGATCCTTCTGGCTTGTACTGCTCCATTCATACCAAGTATGGGACTGGTGGATAATTGCCGGGTCAGTGCAGATACCAGCCGTTATTTTGAATTGCGTTCACCTTATCCGGTGAATACGGATATCGACACTTGCTGTTCCATCCGGCGGGCTGCGCATCAGACCTTGAGCAATTGGTGGAAAATCGACCGTTGGTTCCGCTGTGACCCGGATACGATGATGGCTCGGCAGGATAATGCGTTTTACACCTATGGGGAAGCGAAAATTTCCATTCTGACCGGTATTCTTACCGGAGTTTCGTTGACCAGTGATCACCTGGGAACAATCGCTCCGGAGCGTTTGGCACTGCTCGGCAGGGCTCAGAATATCCGTATGCGCGATCCCCGCCCGGTAAATTGGCAGGTCAATTTGTGGCCGCAAGTATTCAGTGGAACAGTCAATGGCAAAAAGGCTTTGGCGATCTTTAATGATTCAGAAAAAGAAGTCGTTTATTGTTTTGCTGATTACGGTATGCCTGCAGAGTGCCGCGAGGTGTTGGATACTCCGTCAGTGCGATGTAATAAGATTATTCTTCCGGCTCACGATGCAGCATTGTTGATTGCAGAAAAGTAATTGAGATGGTTTGCAAAAAAAAGAACTTCCACCCGAATCAACCGGATGGGAGTTCTTTTTTTGTTCCCGGAGAAAATCAGAAGCGTTTTTCTCTGAATTGACGGGGTTCACGGGGGCGTGCCTCGTTGACGACAGCTTTGCGGCCGCCGATATCGTTGCCGTTGAGGGCTTCGATCGCTTTGCGGGCTTCTTCATCATTGCTCATTTCAACAAAACCGAAGCCTTTGGCTCTGCCGGTTTCGCGGTCATTGACGATCCTTGCGGCGGATACTTCGCCGAATGCTGCAAAAACTTCGCGCAAATCGTCCGGAGTGGTGCTGTACGGCAGGTTGCCGACGTAGATATTCATTCCTGATACTATCCTTTCTTTTGAAACCGGTAAGTGCCGGGACCGTCCCGGAAAATAGTGGTCTCTTTCGTAACTTATTTATAATTATATGAAAAAAACAACGAATGTCAATAGTAAATGGCAAAAAAATCAAAAAATATTTAAAATAATTTGATATTTCTGCAGAAAAGCACTATTTTATACAATCGTATCGAGGTTATCCATGGCAAAAAACAGTATAAAAACCAATGCCCTGCGTCTGGCGGAGTGTGCCGGTTTGGCGTTTGAGGCATTTGAATATGATATATCTGATGGCAGAATAGACGGAATTTCCATCGCTGAAAAACTCGGCCGCTCCCCTGAAGAAGTCTTTAAGACTCTGGTTACTCAAGCCCCTGGTCATGAGTATTTTGTATTTATTGTTCCGGCGGCAGGAGAACTTGATTTGAAAAAAGCTGCGGCCGCTGCCGGCCGCAAGAGCATTGAAATGATTCCGATGAAAGAACTTCTGCCGCTTACCGGTTATATTCACGGCGGCTGTTCGCCTCTGGGGATGAAAAAGTTGTTTCCGACCTTTATTGATGAGACAGCTGTGCTGTTTGACCGGATATGGGTTTCCGGCGGTAAAGTCGGTTTGAATATGTCAGTGCCTCCGGAGGAACTGGCGAAAGTCATCGGTGCAGTTTTTGCAGATATTGCCAAATAACAGTTGTCTTTTACAAGGAGATTGGGTATGGAGACGATTTTTAAGGATGGATTGGAGTTTTCCGCCGGCACAATGGAACTTCACGGGATAAAGATCATGTTGATAAAAGGAGAAAATGGCGCACTGGGATGCGGCTATATCAATTTGGCGGCGGCAGAGAAATTCGGTCATGCTCTGGCGATCGTCAGCGGTGTCGCTTCTTATGAAGAGATGTTTGCCGCTGAGGTCAAAGCCGTCTCGTCAGCTGCCGGAAAATCCGGTGTAAAAGTCGGCATGAATGGCTTGGAAGCTTTGAAGATCATGAATTGAGTTGTTTCCGAAAGCCGTATATGCGCTCGGATGATTCGGGCAGTTTGTATTCAGGAAAAATGCACAAAAAGGGCTGAGAGCCAAACCTCAAAAATGTTTTGCTCTCAGCCCCTTTGTCCGTTTGTGGAAGATCAGGTTCCTGAATCAAATTTGTAACGGTCGGCTTGGGAGATGATCCCCATTGCCAGGTAATCATCAAGACAGCGTGCCATAGTCTGCATGCCTTCTTTTGACGAACTTTCGATAGTTGACATCAACTGGTGGGTCTTGTTGTCGCGGATAAGGGCTCTTACTGCCATTGATCCGGTCATGATCTCATACGCGGCGATCCGTTTATCCGGTATATCCTGCCTTGGAATGAGCCGCTGGGAAACAACTGCCAGCAGACTGGCTGCAAATTGCTGGCGCACCTGATTTTGCTGTCCGGCGGGGAATACGTCGATCAGGCGTTCCACGGTCTGGCAGACATTGTTGGCGTGCAATGTTCCCAATACAAGGTGCCCGGTTTCTGCCGCAGAAAGAGCAGCCTGAATAGTTTCCAGATCCCGCAGCTCACCGACCAGAATAATATCCGGAGCCTGACGCATCGCACTGCGCAGACCGGACGTGAAGTTGAGGGTATCTGTGCCGATTTCCCGCTGTTCGATGACACAGACATCGTGTTCGTAAACATATTCGATAGGATCTTCGATCGTGATGATGTGACGCGGGAAGCGGTGATTGACCTGATCGATCAAACTTGCCAGAGTAGTTGATTTACCGGAACCTGTCGGACCGGTAACCAGAATAAGCCCTTGTTTTTTCTGCATCAATTCACTTAACACCGGCGGAACTCCGATCGTTTCGGGAGTCGGGATATTCTGGGATATCAAGCGTCCGACGAGAGCAAGATTGCCGCGTTGGAAGAAGGTATTCAAACGGAATCGGCGATTGTTATCTTCTCCGAGTTTTACTGAAACCGCCAGGTCGAGTTCCCGTTTTTCTTCAAGAATGATACGCTGACTGCGGTTGAGCAGACTATAAACCAGTCTCTGCACATCTGCTCCGCTCAATGGCGGCAGATCCAAAGGCGCAAAATCTCCATTTATATGCAACAACGGCGGAGTGCCTACTGTGATCAGCAGGTCGCTTGCACCGGATTTTACCGCTGCTTTGAAGAGGTCGCGCATATCGATTTGATTCAACCCGGATGAATCTCCGGCGTAAACTGCTTTTTCTTCATTATTGGCGGTACTCATGCCGCGCTGCATCAGGCGCAATTCATCCGGATTATCTGATGCTGACAATGCATCATCCAGAGAGATAACATGCTGTCTGATGAAATTTATCAGAGAGTTGTTGAATGTCAGCATCCCCTGATGAGCCCCCAGCTGCATCGTTTGCGGCAACTCGGAAAAACGCTGTTCTTTGATCTGTTTTTTGACCACCCCGGTGCCGAGCAGGATATCCATCGCCGGAACCATCCCGTTCCCGTCAAGCCGGGGAACCAGCCGCTGACCGATGACTGCTTCCAATGCAGTAGCGACACTGGATGCCACTGAATCCCGCTGTTGTTCGGGAAACATCTCAAGCATTCGTTCAATAGCCGATGAGGCATCAGATGTGTGCATGGTACAGATAATCAGGTGTCCGGTAAGTGCCGCTGAAAGTGCCGCCATGACGGTTTCCTGATCTCTGATCTCACCCAATACTATCACATCAGGGTTTTCCCGCAGGGCATTGCGCAACGCAGAGGCATAGCCGCCTTTGAGTTTGCCGATTTCCCGCTGGGATATGAGCGAGAGGTTGTCATGGTGAATGTACTCAATCGGGTCTTCCAGAGTGAGTATATGTTTGGATGCGGTATTGTTTATATGATTGATGATCGCGCTCATTGTCGTGGATTTACCGGAGCCGGTGGTACCGGTGACAATGATCATGCCGCGGGGGATCTCCGCGATTTTTGTCATGATTTCGACCGGGAGATGCAAAGTATTGAAGTCACACATAGAACCGACCCGTATCGGGCGGGCGACCAGACATGGGCCATTGATCGAATCATAAAAGTTGATACGGAAGCGGTTGCCGTTGTGAGCGAAGGCGCAATCCATACCACCGGTGGCAAGATACTCTTTTTCACCGGTTTCGCCGATACATTCCTTTCTGAATGTATCGATGGTTTCCGCTGATGTCGGGGGAATGTTATCTGCCGGAGTGATCGCCCCGGATATGCGGAAACTCGGTGGCTTGCCGCTGCCTATAAAAAGATCGGAGGCATTGAATTTGATCGCCGCATCAAAAAGTTTCCGGATACTCATGTTTTTCCCTCTCGTAAATAAACTGCAATAATCCTGTCATACATAAAAGTTAGCATTGTTTGTATTTTTTTCAATCGTTTTTGCAGTCTGTTTATGAAAAATATTTGTATTATACTTGAAAAAAATGCATATCGACTTATAATTCAATCTTGTAGACCCGGAAATAAAGAGGAAAAATCCGGAAAAACAAGAGGAGAGGAATGGAGAAATGAAGAGTTTTTTTACAGAATTATGGCAGATGATATTGGAGAGCAATTTGCCGGGGATAATCGGAGCACTGCTGGTTCTGCTTGTCGGCTGGTTTCTGGCATTGTGGCTTTCGCGCAGAGTATCGCATGTTTTGCGCTCCGCTATCGGAATGTATAAACATCATTGCGATGATGGCAGCGGGAGTAATAAAACACCTTCACGCGCATACATATGGACCGGCAGAATCGTTTACTGGATGGTTATGATTCTTGCTCTGCTTGCATGCATGTCTTTGCTGCATCTTGAATATGCTGCCGTGCCGCTTCGGGAATTTATCACGGTTATTGCCGGTTACATCCCCAATGTTATCGGAGCATTGCTGCTTTTGCTGGCGGCTCGTATTCTTGCCGGTTTTGCCAGAATGATCGTCAGGAAAATAATGCTTGCCAGTTCTTTTGCCGGTAAAGGAGTTGAGGTCTTTGAAGTCAACTCCGAAAAGTCTGTGAAGTTTGTATCTCAGAGTGCGTATTTTCTGGTTTATCTGTTTTTTATTCCGGCAATATTGAATGCGTTGGGGATTTATGGAATAACTGCTCCGCTGCAAGCAATGTTTGCAGTGATCCTTATCTATCTGCCCCGGGTGATCGCAGCGGTTTTTATCCTGTTCGTCGGGTTGTGGGCGGCACGGATAATCCGGCGGGCGGTATTCGGATTTTGGGAAAGTGCCAAACTCAGCAGCTTTATGCACTTGCCGGAAAACGCCGGAATATCCGGATGCCGTTTGGGGAAATTATTCGGATCGATTGCCTGGGTGTTGGTTGTTATTCCGGTGGCGGCAGCGGCATTGACCGCATTGAATATCGAGATGCTTTCCGGTGCGGTCAGCGGATTTTTTAATTTGCTGCTCGGGGTTTCCGGGAACATCGCCGGAGCTGTACTGGTTTTGCTGGTGGCGTTTATCGGTGCCCGTATCGCTGAAAGTGCCGCCCGCAAATTGAGTGAAGCAGTCAGTGTCGATACCATCGTGAAAAAATCCGGCGCATGGCGGATCGAAGACGGAAAAAACTCAATTTCTCCCGTTATCGGAAAGGTGGTTTTTGTAAGCTTAATGCTGCTGGGGATGGAAGCTGCCTGCGGGATCATGGGGTTTGACGGTTTGTCTGCTGTGGTCAGGCGTTTTATCATCTTTGGCGGCAATCTGGTTTTGAGCGCAATTATTTTGACGGTGGGGATGATTATTGCCGGATTTGCGGCAAAACTTTTGAATGAAACTGACAATGGAATACTGCCGGTTCTTATCCGCTGGACCATAATAATATTCGCATCTGCTCTGGCATTGAGCAACCTTGATATCGGCAGAGGGATCGTGGAAGTGGTGGCGGCGATGATTTTTGGCGGCTTATGTTTGGCAATCGGTCTTGCTTTCGGACTTGGCGGCAGGGAATTTGCTGCCGGTATTCTTGAGTCGTGGCAGAGAAAATTGAAAAAAGATAACTGATACAGTCTCCTTGTTGTCGCCCCCCGGCAGATTTATTCTGTTGCGGGGGCGTTTTTCGTTGCGGGAAAAGTTGTAAAATGTGAGTAAATATATTGCAAAAAACTCTTTTTTTTACTTGTAAAGAACTTTTTTCAGCATTATATTATTAAGATTTAGTAGCGATTCTGAAAAGGCAGGATCGAAGTTCAAGGGGGTGGAACAGAAACAGGAAAGAGGATAATCTGTTCCGGAAAGTCAGAAAGGTTTGTCAATCATGAAAAAAGCAGTAGTGACCGATGCGACATTGCGGATGTGTGATTACGCCGGTTGTACGCTGGGGTTCAAAGAAAAAATCGAGATAGTAAAGAATCTCGATCGACTTTGTATCGATGTTATCGAGACCGCTCCGCTTCTTAATGGCAAATCTGATGTTCTTTTTTTGCATACCATTGCACCGCTGGTTAAAAAGTGCGTTATCAGTTGTGCCGTACCTCTGGATGATGCGTTGGTCGATCTCAGTTGTCAGGCGATAAAAAAAGCGGTAAATCCGCGGTTGAATATTATTGCTCCGGTTTCTACTGTGCAGATGGAGTACCATTGCCACCGGAAACCGGCGGCGGTTTTGGAAAAAATCGCCGCTTTGACTGCTAAAATCCGGCAGGAGGGGATCGAAACGGAAGTTTCTTTTGCCGATGCCACCAGAGCAGAACATGAGTTCCTGATTTCAGCTGTGAAATGTGCGGTGGATTCCGGTGCGCAGATCATCACCCTCTGTGATTCTGCCGGAATGATGCTTCCCGGAGAAATGAGTGATTTCATCAACCGGGTCAAGGCAGATATCCCGGAATTGGATAATGTGCTTTTGTCGGTTGAGTGCGCTGATGAATTGCATATGGCTCCGGCTTGTGCTATTGCCTGCATCCGTTCCGGGGTCGGTCAGATAAAAACTGCGATAGGCGTACACGGATTGCTGGGGCTGCGCGAATTTTCCGATGTTTTGAAAGCGAAAGGCGATGCCCTCGGGATAACCGCTTCTTTCAACCGGACAGCATGTTCCTCTATAATCTCTGCGATAGAGAGTATCATCAGTGGTAAAATTCCGACTGCGCAGGAGAAAGTTTCTGCTGTTATTTCCGATGATGACTGGAAATTGACCTCTGCAGATGACATGGCTGCCATCGGAGAAGCTGTTAAAAAACTCGGTTATGAGTTGTCGGCGGAAGATCTGGGAAATGTGTATAACGAATTTCAGCGGATAGCTGTAAAAAAAGAGTTGGGAGCCAAGGATCTGGATGCTATTGTTGCAACAGTTGCCATGCAGGTTCCTCCAACTTATTCCTTGAAAAGTTTTGTTATCAACAGCGGCAATATCATTACCTCCATGGCTCATGTGGTTCTGTTGAAAAACGGCGAAGAGGTACAGGGATTCAGCATGGGAGACGGCCCCATTGATGCGGCATTTCTTTCCATCGAAAATATTGTCGGCCGTCATTTTGAATTGGATGATTTCCAGATCACTGCAGTTACCGAGGGAAGGGAGGCCGTGGGATCAGGTATCGTACGGCTGCGTTCCAATGGGAAGCTGTACTCCGGCAAAGGAATATCCACCGATGTGATCGGAGCCAGTATCAGGGCATATGTCGATGCTCTCAATAAGATTTGTTACGAGGAGAATAATTGATCATGAAACTCTCCTTTTCTACCAACCGTTGGAAAAATTACAGTTTTGACCAATTTGTTGATATCGCTGATGAATATCGTTTTCAGGGTATCGAGATCCATGATATCAGAGCTGCCTTTGAGATATCCGAGCCGGGGAAGATCACTGCGGCTTACCGTCGTCTGATGGAGAAGCGTCTGGCGGTTTCCTGTGTTGATCTGACCGCCGATATCGTTGCAGACGGCGAAGCTGCCTTGAATGAACTGACAGTCGCTCTGGATGCCGCAAAACGCCTGCATTCGCCATGCGTGCGGGTCAAAACAGTTATTGAGAATGATAAGACTGATGATGCAGTAAAGGATTTTTTGAGTGCAGCATTGCCGGCGGCAGAAAAAAATTCTGTAACATTGCTGGTGGAGACCGTTGGGCCTTTCGCTGACACGGCGAGGTTGCGCGCACTTTTTGAAACCTTTGTAAGTGACAATCTTGCTGCATTGTGGGATCTGCATTACCCGTTCCGGGTAAAGGGAGAGGCTCCGGAAGAGACGATCCGTAATCTTGGAGCGTATGTCCGTCATGTTCACATGAAAGACTCCGAAAGTGCTGATAAACTTATGCTTGTCGGAGAAGGTTCATTGCCTATCGAGTCGATCATGAATGCTTTGAAGTCAGTAAATTATGACGGTTTTATCTCTATTGAATGGGATCCTGAATGGGATGAGGTGAGCGATATTGATATTATTTTTCCGCATTTTATAAGTTATATGAGCCGTTATGAGTTGGCGCGTATGCGTTCACCGCTTTATGACAATAATGCGCATACCGGTAAATATGTGTGGAAAAAAGAAACTTTGATCGAAAAGACCTTTTCTCAGGTGCTGGATACGATGGTGCGGGAATTTCCGGATCATCTGGCATTCAAATATACAACTTTGGATTACACCCGTACTTACTCTGAATTCCGTGATGATGTGGATCAATTTGCCCGTTCACTGATCGCTCTCGGTGTGAAACCGGGCAGTCATGTGGCAGTTTGGATGACAAATCTGCCGCAGTGGTATATCGCCTTCTGGGCGACAACCAAGATCGGAGCGGTTCTGGTTACAGTGAATACGGCGTACAAAATAGCCGAGGCAGAATATTTGCTCAAACAATCTGATACCCACACTCTTATTCTTGAAAAAGGATGGCGTGATTCCGACTATGCCGGTATTATTGCCCAGCTTTGCCCGGAGATGGCGACTACCGCCTCCGGAGCGCAATTGCATGCCAAACGGTTGCCGTTCCTGCGTAATGTGATTACCGTCGGATACCGGCAAAAAGGGGCAATCACCTGGGAAGATGCATTGTTGAGAGCAAAAAGTGTGCCGGCAGAGGAGTTGCGCCGCCGGGCCGATGCGGTGGATATTCACGATGTTTGTAATATGCAGTACACTTCCGGTACTACCGGGTTCCCGAAAGGCGTGATGCTCACCCATTACGGTGTTGTCAATAACGGTAAGTGCATCGGTGACCGAATGGATCTTTCCACCGCAGACCGGATGATGATCGAGGTGCCGATGTTCCACTGTTTCGGCATGGTTCTGGCAATGACAGCCAGCATGACTCACGGAGCAACATTGCTGCCGCTGCCTTATTTTTCTGCAAAACCGGCTCTGGCTTGTATCAATCAGGAGAAAATCACCTGTTTCCACGGCGTACCGACAATGTTCATTGCTCTGCTGGGACATCCGGATTTTCCGAAAACCGATTTTTCATGTATGCGTACCGGTATTATGGCAGGTTCTCCCTGTCCGATATCAGTTATGCAGGATGTTATTGACAAAATGCACATGACTGAGATCACCATCGTGTACGGTCAGACTGAAGCATCTCCCGGATGCACCATGTCGACCACCAGTGATCCGATCGAAGACCGGGTGGCCACCGTCGGCAGAGATCTGCCGGAAATTGAGAACCGTATCATTGATCCGGAAACCGGCAGAGATCTGCCGGATAACGAGATCGGGGAATTTGTCACACGCGGTTATCATGTGATGAAAGGGTATTACAAGATGCCGCGGGAAACTGCCGCGGCAATCGACAGTGAAGGCTGGCTTCACACCGGAGACCTTGCATTGCGTACTCCGGAAGGGAATTATAAGATCACCGGCCGTCTGAAAGATATGATCATCCGCGGCGGCGAAAACATTTATCCGAAAGAGATCGAAGAATTTATCTATACGCACAACAAGGTTGAGGATGTACAGGTCATCGGTATTCCGGATAAGCAGCTGGGTGAAGAGATTCTGGCAGCGGTCATCCTCAAACCCGGGGAAAACATGACTGCGGAGGAATTGCAGGACTATGTTCGTCAAAATATGGCAAAACACAAAGTTCCGCGTTATGTGGATTTTGTGGAAGCATTCCCGCAGAATGCCGCCGGAAAAATCTTGAAATATAAAATGCGCGAAGATGCTGCCAAACGCCTCAATATTGCCAAAGTTGACGGCATTGTCGCTGATTGAACTTTTAGAAACAAGGATATGTCATGAGTAAAGAAAAAAAATTCGTTACAATGGATGGTAATGAGGCGTGTGCTTATGCGGCATACGCTTTTACCGAAGTTGCAGCAATTTACCCCATTACCCCGTCAAGTCCGATGGCAGGCAAAACCGATGCATGGGCGGCAAAAGGCAGAAAAAATATTTTCGGACAGAGTGTCACATTGGTTGAGATGGAGTCTGAAGCCGGTGCTGCGGGGGCTATCCACGGTTCATTGGAAACCGGTGCATTGTCTGCAACATTTACCTCATCGCAAGGGTTGCTGCTGATGATTCCTGTAATGCATCGCATTGCCGGAGAAAGATTGCCCGGAGTGCTTCATGTGGCATCAAGAACGGTTGGAACTCATGCACTTTCTATTTTCGGCGATCATTCAGATGTGATGAATTGCCGGCAAACCGGATTTGCCATGTTGAGTACAGCCAACTCTCAGGAGATCATGGATCTTGCTCCGGTGGCACATCTTGCCGCGGTCAAGGGGCGGATCCCGTTTTTACACTTTTTCGATGGTTTCCGCACATCTCACGAGATGAGCAAGGTGGAGGCTATCGATTATGAAGATCTCAGCAAACTGATGGATTATGAGGCTCTGGATTCATTCCGGGCTCAAGCCCTCAATCCGGAACATCCAAGATTGCGTGCCACTGTGCAGAATGGGGATATATTCTTCCAGGTGCGTGAAGCTAACAACCGCTTTTATGATGAATTGCCGGGGATCGTGCAGGAATACATGGATAAAATCTCTGCCTTGACCGGCAGGAATTATCATCTTTTTGATTATTATGGTTCTCCGGAAGCCGAAAATGTTATCATCGCCATGGGGTCGGTTTCCGGTGCGGTGAAAGAGACCGTTGATTATCTTAATGACAAGGGTAAAAATGTCGGTTTTCTGCAAGTGAGATTGTACCGTCCGTTTGCGGCAGATGTTTTTCTTTCGGCACTTCCGGCAACGACCCGCCGGATCGCGGTTCTTGACCGCTGTAAAGAGATGGGCAGTGCCGGTGAGCCGCTTTATCAGGATGTCTGTACCGTTGTTGCCAATGCCGGCAGGAACATAAAGGTCATTGGCGGCCGTTACGGTTTATCCAGTAAAGATGTCGATCCTGCTCAAATTTGCGCAGTATACCGACATTTGGAAAAAGATGAACCATTCAGTAATTTTACTATTGGCATCGAGGATGATGTCACTCATCTTTCTCTGCCGACCGAAGGAGCCCTTTATCCGGATGATGAGCATCAGGTTTGCTGCAAATTCTGGGGGCTTGGGTCTGATGGAACTGTCGGTGCCAATAAAAGTACGGTCGAAATCATCAACGCCCATACTGCAAAATTTGCCCAGGCATACTTCGAATATGATGCAAAAAAATCTTTCGGCGTGACCAAATCACATTTGCGTTTCGGAGATTCCCCGATACGGGCATCATATTTCGTAAAGTCCGCTGATTTTATCGGGTGTCATAATGAAACTTATATCCGCCAGTATGATGTTGCCGGAGAATTGAAAAAAGGCGGAACATTGCTGCTTAATACCTCTTTGGATCCTGAAGAATTGGAAAAACTTATTCCAGCTGCTGTCAAACGGGAACTGGCGGAAAAAGAGGCAAATCTTTACACCATTGATGCTGTTTCAATTGCATCCTCGCTCGGCTTGGGAAACCACTACAATCTGGTGCTGCAGTCGGCATTTTTCCATCTGGTAAATATTATTCCCGGTGAAGATGCTGATAATTACATGAAAGATCTGGCAAAGCGCACTTATTTTTCCAAAGGTGATGAAGTTGTCGCCCGCAACCTGGCGGCGATCGATGCCGGAGCAAAAGCATTCAAAAAGGTGGAAATACCTGAAGCGTGGCGCAATGCGGAAGATGAGTGCATGGATGATGCCCCGGAGCGTCCGGCGGTGGTTAAAAATATTGCCGATCCGATCAACCGTCAGAAAGGTGATGATCTGCCGGTCAGCGCATTCAAAGGGTATGAGGATGGCGTGATCGATATGGGGTTGACCGCGTATGAGAAGCGGGGAATCGCCGTTAATGTGCCGGTTTGGGATGCCTCAAAGTGTATTCAGTGCAACCGTTGTGCATTGGTCTGTCCTCATGCGGTGATTCGGCCGTATTTGCTCAATGAAGTTGAAAATGCTGCAAAACCGGCAGGATTCGATACCCTTGAAGTTCGCGGAAAATCTGGATTGTATTTTACTTTGCAGACCAGTTTTGCTGATTGCACCGGTTGCGGAGCGTGTGTGAATGCCTGTCTTGCCAAAGATAAGGCATTGAGTATGCATCCTTACCGTGAGGTCGGCAATCAGTTTGAGAAGTGGGAGTACGCTCAGAAATTAAGTGATAAAGGTGATGTCTTTGATGTCTGGTCGATCAAAGGCAGTCAGTTCCGGCAGCCGTTGCTGGAATTTTCGGCAGCATGTGCCGGTTGCGGTGAAACTCCGTATGCGAAATTGCTTACTCAACTTTTCGGAGATCACGTTTACTGGGCCAATGCCACCGGATGTTCTCAGGCGTGGGGATCTCCCATGCCGGGGATCCCGTATACCACTAACCGTGAGGGCAGGGGACCGGCGTGGAGCAACTCGCTTTTTGAAAACAATGCGGAATTTTCTCTCGGGATGGCGTTATCCGTAAAACAGCAGCGTGCCAGAGTCAAAATGATGGTGGCAGAATTGTTGAATATGGATATTCCGGATGCATTGCGTTCTGCCTGTAAAGATTTTATCGGCGGCTTTGACAGTATTGCCGAGTCGCGGAAAACTGCAGATATCCTCTGTGAAGAGTTGGCAAAGTGTGACTTGCCGGAAGCCGGGGAGATTCTCAAAAACCGGGATATGCTGGCTAAAAAAACATTCTGGATGTTCGGCGGCGATGGCTGGGCGTATGATATCGGCTTCGGCGGTCTTGATCATGTAGTTGCCAGCGGCGAAAATATCAATGTGCTGGTAGTTGATACTGAAGTGTACAGTAATACCGGTGGTCAATCTTCTAAAGCCACACCGGTTGGAGCAGTCGCGCAATTTGCCAGTTCCGGCAAACCGAGTCCCAAAAAAGATCTCGGTGCGATTTTTATGACTTACGGTAATGTGTATGTCGCTCAGGTGGCAATGGGGGCAGATCCGAATCAGTTGATAAAGGCGATCAAAGAAGCAGAAGAATTCAATGGCCCATCGGTTATTATCGCCTATACTCCGTGTTTGTCTCATGGATTAAAATGCGGCATGGGGTGCGCTCAGGAGGAGATGAAGCGGGCGGTGGAGGCTGGATATTGGATGCTTTACCGGTACAATCCGACCAAAGAAAAACCGTTTACGCTGGATTCTAAAGAGCCGTCTGCGTCTTACATGGATTTTCTTGCTGGAGAGACCCGTTATGCGGCATTGAAGCGTACATTCCCCGGAAATGCGGAAACTTTTTTCGCACAGGGTGAATCTCTGGCACAGAAAAAGTATCAACATTATAAAAAGATGGAAGATAATCAGTAATGGTGCTGATTGTTGTTATATAAGGATAATGAAAATGGCTGAAAAACAGGAGAATGTGCCGTCCAATGTATTTGGCGGCAGTGATGTGGCAGAACAACTTAAACTCACCGGAAAGCGAATTAGCGAGGCCCGCAAGGCTCTCGGCATCAGCATTCGTGAGATGGCTATTCTGCACAACATTACTGAGTCGGATTATCTTCTGCATGAAGATGGTAAAGTCGACAGTTCGTTTTCCTTTCTGCTTAAGACCGCCGAGCGTTTCGGCATGGATATCAATGCACTGATAACCGGAGAATCTCCCCGTCTGAGTTTTTACACTCTGACTCGCAAGGTTTCCGGTCAAAAGGTGGAACGGCGTCCTGATTTCGAATATTTCCATCAGGCAGCTCAGATGAAAAACCGTATGGCAGAACCTTTTGTGGTGCGTGCTCCTTTTATTGGAGATGATGCGCCGGTTCATCTTTCAACTCACGCCGGTCAGGAATTTGATTATGTTTTAAGCGGTAAGCTGAAAGTTCAATTGGAAGATAAAGTAGAGATACTTGAGGCAGGTGACAGTGTCTATTACGACAGCCGTCACCCTCATGGTATGGTTGCGGTCGGTGGTGAAGATTGCTCGTTCCTTGCGGTGGTGATGAAATCCGGGGATTCGACATTGCCGGAAACGGTTCATGTGGAAAGTGCCGATCATGTCGTTGACAAGAGTGATTTGATCTATCACCGTTTCATGGATGAGACTATTGATGAAAACGGTTTGTTGACTGCGGTAAAATTCAATATCCCGGAGAACTTCAACTTTGCCTACGATGTGTTGGATGAATTGGCAAAGAAATATCCGGAAGGCAGAGCAATGCGTTATGTTTCTGCCGATCAGAGCGTGGTTCGGGATTTTACCTACCGGGAAATTTCCGAATTGTCCCAGCAGGCGGCAAATTATTTTGTTTCGCTCGGCATCAAAAAAGGCGACCGGGTATTGTTGATTTTGAAGCGTCACTACCAGTATTGGTATGTGATAAATGCATTGCATCGTATCGGCGCAGTGGCGATACCGGCTCCGAATCAGTTGCTGGCTAAAGATATCGAATACCGGCTGCAGAGTGCCAATGTGCGGATGGTCGTGACGACTTCTGAAAAAGCCGTAACGGATTCGATGGATGAGGCATGCCGCTCCTACAAAGGGGTCGAATTCAAACTTTCCGTTAATGGCAAAGTTGACGGATGGCTGGATTTCGATGAGGCAGTCGGCCGATTCAGTAAAGAGTTTCCCCGTCCTGCAGATCACAAAGTTTCCGATCCGATGCTGATGTTCTTTTCCAGCGGCACATCCGGTTATCCGAAAATGGTTCTGCATGATCATGCTTATCCTCTCGGTCATATTCTGACTGCCCGCTGGTGGCTGAATGTACAGCCCGGACAACTGCATTTTACGATCAGTGATACCGGATGGGGCAAATCAGCATGGGGCAAACACTACGGACAATGGTTGTGTGAAGCTCAGGTTTTTGTATTTGACTTTGACCGTTTCCATGCGGATGAAATATTGCCGATGTTCAAGAAGCATAATATTTCCACATTCTGTGCGCCGCCGACGATGTACCGTTTCTTCATCAAAGAAGATTTGTCAAAATATGATTTTTCCACATTGAAGTACGCTGCAACTGCTGGCGAAGCTCTCAATCCGGAAGTATTTTATCAATTTTACAATGTTACCGGCTTGAAGATCATGGAGGCTTTCGGACAGACGGAAACCACCATGTCGCTGGGAAATTTGGTCGGCACGATCCCTCAGCCGGGTTCGATGGGCAGACCAAGTCCCCAGTATCCGATCGTACTGCTTGATGCGGATTGCAATCCGGTTGCTGCCGGTGAAACCGGAGAAATTTGCATCAAAGCATCAAAAGTCGGTGAGATCCCCGGACTTTTCTGCGGATATAACAATGATCCGGAACGCACTGCCGAGGCGTGGCACGATGGTTTTTACCATACCGGCGATGTGGCATGGTGCGATGAAAACGGTTATTACTGGTATGTCGGCAGAAGTGATGATGTTATCAAAACTTCCGGTTATCGCATCGGGCCTTTTGAGGTCGAGAGCGTGATAATGGAGTTGCCTTATGTTCTTGAGTGCGCGGTTACCGGTGCTCCGGATCCGGTGCGCGGTCAGGTCATTAAAGCATGGATCATGCTGACCAAAGACACGGTTCCCGGTGATGAACTCAAGAAAGAAATCCAGGATTATGTCAAAGCGCATACCGCGCCGTACAAATATCCCCGTTTGATCGAGTTCGTTGACAGCCTTCCAAAGACTACCAGCGGTAAGATCCGCCGGACGGAATTGCGGGATAAATAAAAAACATTATACTTTTCGCCCTGCCGGATTGCAGGGCGTTTTTTTTACCATATCATTAATGATTTATTCAGCGGTTTTTCGGTTGAAGTCTTGTAAAAATATTTTTTTGGAGTATATTACGCTGACTTGTAATAATTATTATCAGAGGTGAGATGATGGAGATCAGTGAGATAAAAGAGGTTCTGGAACATATCGGAAAGAAAGCCCGCCGGGCGGCTGCGGCTTTGGCAGTTTTGCCGGCGGAAGCAAAGGTCGTATGTTTGAATCAGATGGCAGACGGATTGATCGCCGGTTCTGCATGTATCATGCAGGCCAATCAAAAAGACATAGACAATGCCAGACGCAATGGCATGGATGAGGCTAAAATAGATCGTTTAAAACTTACCGCAGAACGGATAAGCGCAATGGCAGACGGATTGAGACAGGTCGCTTCTCAAGAAGATCCGGTCGGCAGGATACTGGGGGAAAACATCCGCCCCAATGGTCTTGTTATAACCAAAGTATCTGTTCCATTCGGAGTGATCGGTATAATTTACGAGGCCCGCCCAAATGTTACTGCTGATGCCGCCGGAATTTGTATAAAAGCCGGTAACGCAGTTATTCTGCGCGGTGGGAAAGAAGCTTTTGAAAGCAATACGGCGATAGCCGGTATTTTGAACCGGGCAGCAGCGCAAACCGGTTTGCCTGATGGGGTGGTGCAGTTGATTCCGTGGACTGACCGGGAAGCGGTTAAATTGATGCTGAAAATGGATCGCTATATTGATTTGGTGATTCCCCGCGGCGGTGAAAGTTTGATACGGACTGTGGTAGCAGAGGCGACAATGCCTGTTTTAAAGCACTATAAGGGTGTGTGTCACCTTTTTGTCGATGCTGAATGTGATCGGGAAGCCGCGGTGAATATCATCATCAATGCCAAATGTTCGCGTCCTGCAGTTTGCAATGCTCTGGAAACGCTTTTGATCGATAAAAGTATATTGCCGGAATTCGCTCCGATGTTAGCCGGGGCATTGAGTAAGAAAGGCGTGGAAATGCGTGGTGATGGAGAATTCTGCCGTGTCGTTCCGGAAGCACTCCCGGCATCAGAAGAGGATTATTACGCCGAGTATCTTTCTCTGATACTGGCAATCAAAACCGTAGACGGGGTGGAAGAGGCTGTGGAACATATTAATACTTACGGTTCACGGCACAGTGACGGAATAATTTCAAAAATTGATGAAAATATCGCATATTTTACTGCCAATACCGATTCATCTACGGTTTATGTCAACGCTTCCACCCGTTTTACCGACGGCGGTGAATTCGGTATGGGAGCGGAGATCGGCATCAGTACTGATAAACTTCATGCACGGGGACCGATGGGGGCTGACGAATTGACGACATACAAGTATATTGTGCGCGGCAATGGTCAAATCAGGTAATTCGGATATTTTAATTAAAAGAACTTGAAATTTTTCAGCAGAAGTGTTATATTTTACTGTTGTCAAGTTATTCAGGAAGAGAGTTTTTTATGATCGTACCGATGAAAAAAGTAACACTTCTGGTTATGCAGAGTGAGCGCGAAAGTGCATTGACTGTATTGCGTGATCTTGGTGTGATGCAGATCGAATTCGGTGATCATGACTCGGTTTCCTCTACTACGGCATCCGCATTTGAGCAGTTGAACCGGTTGAAGCATATTTACGGGAGCTTGGAGCAAATAGCTGCTGATCGGCAAATGAGCGGAAATGATCTCCCGTGTGCAGCGGAAAATGCCGCTGATTTGGCAAAAAAGGTTGTAACATATCAGGAACGCCTTGCTGCGCTTGATGCAGAAATATCTGATATCCGGAGACGCTTGGAGGCATTGGATGTCTGGGGCGAATTCGACAGGGATCTTTTTGACGGGATCCTGAATTCCGGTATCGATATTCAGTTGTGTCTCGGCAGCAATGATGATCTGCGAATGGCGCAAAGCATGGAAAACTGCCGTTGTGAAGTCATCAATCGTACTAAAGGCAAGATCGCATTTGCAGTGATTTCTCTGGAAAAGACCGATATTGAATGTCTGCCGGTGATTTCGTTATCCAAAGATGATGATCCTAAAAAATTGAAGCAAAAACTGCAGGTGGATCTGGATGAAAAGTCATCGGTGGAAAAAGAGTTGGTCGCATGTGCCGGAAAACGGGGATTGATTGCCGCGGAAATTGAAGAAAAGAGTGCACTGTGGGAGTTTTGCAGGGTACGAGATTCAATCGGCGAATATGGTGAGATCGCAGTATTAAACGGATTTGTTCCTGAACCGCAGATGCAGAAACTTGTTGAAACTGCCAACGATCAGGGCTGGGGATTGGCATTCCGCGATCCTTATGAGGATGAAGAGGTGCCGGTTCTGTTGAAAAATAATCGCTTTACCCGTATAATCAAGCCGCTCTTTGATTTTCTCGGGATTGTTCCGGGATACCGTGAAATCGACATTTCCGGAGCAGTGCTGATTTTCTTTACGATCTTCTATGCTATTATCATCGGTGATGCCGGTTATGGTATCGTTTTCGGAATCGTTTCACTTGCCGGTTTGCGTTTATCCCGCAAGCATCCGGGATTGCTTGCTCCGATGCGGCTGTTACTGATTTTAAGTATTGCAGCAACAGTATGGGGGGCTTTGTGCGGAAGTTGGTTCGGTTTGTCGGTTATTCCCGGCACGAATAAGGCGATTCCGGCATTGGAGTGTTTCCGGGATTTTTCAGCCAGCAGTGCCAAACAGGCAAACATTCAGTTTTTCTGCTTTATTCTGGCAGTAATTCAGTTATCCGCCGGTAGAATTTGGCGGGCACTGAAAGAAGGTAATTTCAGGGCATTCGGTCAGCATTTGGGGTGGATGCTGATAATTTGGGGAAACTTCTTTTTGACCGTCCGCTTGATCGTGTACCCGGGAGAATTTCCGCAATTCATGTATATCCTATATGGTGTCGGATTGCTGATGGTTATGATCTGTGGTGTGAATTGGAAACAGGCATCGGATGTTTTTCAATTTCCATTCGATATTATTGGCAGTTTTACCGATGTGTTGAGTTATATCCGTTTATTTGCAGTAGGTCTTGCCGGTGCCTGTATCGCCGGAAGTTTTAACGGTATGGCTTTTGATCTGTGCAAGGTTTCCGCCTGGCTGCTGCCTGCCGGAATATTAGTGGCATTGGTCGGGCATGCGTTGAATATTGCCCTGGCATTGTTAAGTGTATTGGTGCATGCTGTGCGTCTTAATACTTTGGAGTTTTCCAATCATACCGGGTTATCCTGGAGTGGACAAAGTTTTAATCCTTTCAAATCAAATAAAAAACAGGAGTAAAAGATTATGGAAATGAGCGTAATGCAATCATTGGCGATCGGTGTCGGCTATGTCGCTGTCGGTTTGGCAGCAGTCGGTTCAGCGATCGGAGCCGGTCTTGCCGGTTCAGCGGCAATCGGGGCGTGGAAAAAATGTTATCAGCAGGGCAAGGCTGCTCCGTTTCTGTTGATCGCTATGGTCGGAGCTCCTCTTTCGCAGACGATTTATGCCATGTTGATGATGGTGCTTTCCAAACAGGCGATCGTTGAAAAACCGCAATTTGCACTTGCTTATGTCTGCATGGGATTGCTGGGAGGTATTGCTCAGATGGGATCGGCTATCTTTCAGGGGAAATGCGGAGCTGCCGGTTGTATCTCTTTCGCTGAAACCGGCAAAGGATTTGCCAACTATCTGATTGTACTCGGAGTGGTTGAAACCTGTGCTATTTTTGCTCTGGTATTTTCCTTTATGGCTATGCCGTAATAAAAATCTCAAAGATGGGTCGGAGACCGCAAAAGGTATTCCGGCCTGTTTTTTTATACACTTATGAAAATTTTGCTTAATCCATCATTTGATCCGGCATACAATCTGGCCCTGGAAGAGTTACTGGCTTCCGAATATCCGGAGGAAGCATTGATGCTCTGGCGGAATGCCCCGGCGATTATCGTCGGGTGCAATCAAAATACTGAGGCTGAGATCAATGCAGAGACTGTGCGCAAACTAGGGATTCCGGTTATACGCCGGATAACCGGTGGCGGAGCCGTTTATCATGATACCGGCAACATCAATTATACGATCGTTGCCAATGATCGCCAACTTGAAGCTGAAGCGTTTGCGCGTAATGCATCCGTAATAATAAAAGTGCTTGAGAAAATGGGATTGGAAGCCGGATTTTTCGGAAGGAATGATATTTTGCTTGATGGCAGAAAAATTTCCGGAAGTGCCAAAAGTGTGCTGAAAAACCGCACATTGTTTCATGGTACATTGCTGTTTGATGCCGAGTTGAGTGTTTTATCTCAAGTTCTCACTCCGGATGTAGATAAAATTCGGGCAAAAGGGATAAAATCGGTGCGTTCAAGAGTCGCCAATATACGGGAATATCTGCCGATGTGGGATGAAGATGAGTTTTTATGCCATTTAAGTTCCGGATTGAGAAAAGAGTTGGGAGAAGGGGAATTTACACCTATCCCGGAAGAATTAAGCATCAAAGCATCAAAACTTGCGGTTGACAAGTACCGGTCATGGGAGTGGAATTACGGTTCAAGAATGCCTTATAATTACCGGCAGAAGGGGCGTTTTTCTTCCGGAAGTGTGGAAATCGCATTCAATGTTTCAGATAACCGGATTTGTGATTTGAATATCAGCGGTGATTTTTTCGGCAGACTTCCTGTAACGGAACTTGCTGAAAAATTAAACGGCACTCTTTCCCGGTTTGATAATATTGCCGGGAAAGTTGCCGCTATTGATATTGATGAATATATTTCCGGTATGAGCGTAAACGAGTTTATGACTCTTTTCCGATTGAGTTGATCCGTTATTTGATTATCAAATCGGCAAAATAGTCTGGATTGCTGGCAATACCGGGATGTTGAGGGTAACAGCTTGTTTCTTTTTCAGGAAGGAATCTGGAATAGTTCCGCCTTACGATCATGACTTTCCATTGATCTTTGGCGTTAAGGCTCAAACCTTTTGCTTTGAAAAGATCCTGCGGGATGGTCACTTCACAGTGCCAATTGCCTTGGGTAATAGCATTTTTTACTGAAAATCCCGGTTTTTCTTTAAGTTCCGGATAGAACATTCTTCCTGCACCGGGGTGAAGGAAACAGGAGCGTTTCCCGTTGGGGGAAACGATGAATTCCCAAAGCCAGGTGTCTTTTTCGGATTTTAGCAGAATGGTAACGCTGTCACCGGATGAACTGAGATTGCCCTGATCTTTTTCAGCTTCATTGAATATATCTGAATCGATCATATCCAAAATAAATTTTAAAGTTTTTCCATCGCATTCAACTTTCACCTTTCCTCCTTCAACCGGGCGACAGTTGAAGTCTTCTGCGCGTTTAACGGTGACACGAAAGTTTTCCGCTTCTCCGCATACCAGCGCACGACGGACAAAAACTTTGGCATCCAGAGTAAAAATTGCGAATGCTGCAGTGAGCATGATCAATACTTTTTTCATAATAAAACAGTCTCCTTTTATTTATTGAAGTTCTATTTCTGCAAAATATTTCAGATTATGGTACCCACCGACGGTTTGAGGGAAGCTGGAAAACTCCAATTCGCTGAGATAGCGGCTGTAATTATATCTTGCCGTTTGTATCCGCCACTTTTCGCCTTTGGCAAAAGGGACTGTGCCGGCAGGATGATCTTTTGTGAGGTGCGGGCGATTCAATTCTGCGGTCGGTATCGCAATCAGCATTTGATAACCTTGATCCCGATCGGAACAGTTATTGAATGTTCCGTTGATACGGGAGAATACTTTTATTCCAGATTCCACATGGCGGAAACTCGATGGTATACCGACCGTACCTTTGCCGGAGAAATAAAATCTGGTATTCAAGTTGTTGGGAGTGCCGTAAATTTCCCAGTAGTAATTGGCATTTACCGGCTTGATAAATACTTCCACCAGATCTCCGTTACGGTAATGATGCTCGCCGTTGACGGTGCCAAAATTCATGATATCCGAGTCGATATAGTCGGTAAACACATAGAGATAGTTGTCATCGTAGAGATATTTTACGGTTCCTGTTTCCGAGGCCCGGCAATGGATATCTGACGGAGAATAAATCAATGTCATCAACTCATAGGCTTGACTGTTTTTCCATGCCGGATCGTTTATACCGTTTTTTAAGTCGAAGTTTTTCACCTTTTGTACCGGGATCGTCGGACGGAAACAATCCGCACCGGCGACTGTTATGGCAGCAGCAAGGATGGGCAACAGTAATAATTTTTTCATTAAAATTCTCCCATTGGCTTTTCTTTGTGAAATACTTGCAGAATATCTACGTCGCTGCATAAATCCAGTGAAGCAAGGTTTATTTTTGCCTTGATAAAATAACGGCGCATTTTACCGGGAGAAACCCGGAGCTTTTCAATAAAAGGCAACTGCTTCACCACCATGACCCGGTTGCCCGGCATCAATATCAACGGATGATGGAATATCGGCTGCTTGAGCACGGGAGCTAATTCTATCCAGTTATCCGGGGATGGTTCTTTCATGCCGGTAAGGTATGGCTGAATGAAAAGCGTGATATTGTCGTTTTCATTGCTGTACCACTCGGAAATAGTTTTTTTGCTGTTTCCGGTATAGATCAGAGAGTATATCAACTCTGCTTTTTCTCCCGCCGGAAGATCTTTTTTGCCGGTTAATTTAAGTGTGAGATTTTTTGCTGAAACCGGAGAATATTTTTTTGCACCATCCGGAACCCCCATTGCCAATTTCATTGGAGGTGGTTCTGTACGCCGGCATCCGGCGGCACAGAATAAAACGGTTGCAAGCAGGGCAGGGAGTAGTGAAGTTCGTTTCATATGCGGTTCTCCTGTTGATTGTTAGCTGATTGAATAGACTGCAACTCCATAAGTATCTTCATTTTCTCTTCCTGAGAAGCGGCTATCCGTAATTTTGCTAAAAGTTCCTGTTCGCTTTTTCTGCGATTGGCACTGAATAATTCACCTATGGCATCCTGCAAGGCCTTTTTTTTAGCATCATGCTGAAATTCTGTCGGCAGTGATATCACCCGACTGACTTCGGGGGAGGGGAACTCTATCAGGAGATTGCTTAATTCACTGTGCAGAGAATCATGTTCTTCATTCAAGGCGGCATTTATTGCCATATTCAACGCTTTTCCGACTGCATCGTCTGGAATATACTCCAATGGCAACACTTCGGAAAGAAGTCTGCCGGTATCAGGATCGGCGATTGCAAGTTCAAGCAATGTGATCAGTGCTGCATTCGCAACAGATTTTGCTTTTTTATCAACCGTTTTTGCGGATGGCGGAACTGCAGCCGCTGCCGATCTGAATTGATTATCTCTACGGGCATCAGACAGCTCTATTTTCATCGCATTTTCGCTGATATCCAGCATTTTTGCGGCTTCTCTGGTATATACTTCCAATTCGACCTGATTATTCAGCAGCTTCAAAAATGAAGCAACGAAAGCCGCTGCCTGACTTCTTCCTACCGGTGATGAGAGATCAAATTTTTCCGGCAGAGTTTCCTGCAGTATTGTCAGCCAGGATACCGTATTATTGTGCAGAGCATCGGCAACAGCATGCTCTCCGCCATTGGCAAACAACTCATCAGGATCTTTACCGCCGGGAATTTGCAGCACTTTCAAGTCGACCGACAACGGCAGTAATATCTCTGCGGCCCGCAAAACGGCTTTTCTGCCGGCCCCGTCTGCATCAAATGCCAGAATGATATTGCTTGTGTAGCGACGGATGATTTTTGCCTGATCCGGAGTAAATGCGGTTCCTAAAGGAGCGATCGCACATTCAAACCCGGCGCGGTGAAAAGCGATAGCATCCAACTGCCCCTCGCAGAGAATGGCATATTTGAATTTATTTATTCCCTGTCTTGCTTGCGGCAATGCGTAAAGGAGGTGACCTTTGTGGAAAACCGGAGTTTCCGGAGTATTGAGATACTTTCTGCCATCCAGCGGCTTTGGTTCGAGTGAACGCGCACTGAATCCAACCGGCTTTCCCTGTTCATTTTCAATGGTAAAGGTCAGGCGTCCTTTAAATTGGTCATAGACTCTTCCGGTATCTTCTTTGCGGCGGAGAATACCGGCTGTTATCATATCTGCTTCGGTAAATCCCCTGGATAATCCGTACTCTTTGCAGGCAGTCCAACTGTCGGGTACGGCACCGATTCTGAATTTATCTGCTACATCCCGGGGAATATTGCGCTTTGCAAGATAAATCGCTGCCGGAGAATTCGGATTATCTCTCAAATAACGGCAGAAAAAATTGCTGAATTCGGCATTGATCGCGAACATTCTCTCTCTTTCACTGCGTTTTCCCGGTGATTCCCGATGGCCATCATTTTTTTCAGGAATAAGCACATTGGCTCTGGCAGCAAGAATTTGTGCAGCGTTGATGAAGTCAAGATTCTCTTTATCCATGAAGAAGCGGAAAACATCTCCTCCTTTGCCGCATCCGAAACAATGAAAAGTCTGCCGGGTAATGTCTACATGAAAAGAAGGGGTTTTTTCCTGATGAAAAGGACACAACCCTTTGAATGTTGAGGCCCCGGAACGCTTCAATTGCACTCCGCATCCGCTGATGACATCTGCAATGTCACACCGCTGGCGGATCTCCTCTATGACTTCTTTATTCAGATCCAGACTCATTTTTTATCACAGTTGGCGCAAACGCTTTTTTGCGGCAATCACTTTCGCCGGATCTTTTTTTCCCCGTGCTCTTACATAGAGGTTGTAAAATTTTCTGCTTTCTGATGCGGGGAAGCGGCAGCGGTCGAAACAATTTGCAATATCGTATATGATATCCGGCTTTTTCATTCCCCCGCACTTGTTTAATGCGGCGAGCATAAAGCGTTTGGCTGCTTCGATATTGCGCTTCTCAGCCTGCCGCATCCCCAACAGGAAATGCAATTCCAGCGAGGTGGCGAATTCAGGTTTCTGTTTGAGTAAATTCAAATATTTATCGGTATTCGGTTCCTGCCGGATAACTCCAAGATTACAGAGCAGGATCAAGGTGTTTGTATCTCCTGGTTTACGGATAAGAGCCTCTTCCAATGTGGTGAATGCTTCACTGTGCCGTTGATGATCATGGGAGTAAAGTCTTCCCAGAGTGTAGAGCGCAGTAAAATCATCCGGCGAAGCATTTACCGCCTGTCTTGCCAAATCAAGAGCTTTATTGTATTCACCATCTTTTTCATAAGCCAATGCACTGAGAATCAGCGGCGCCGATGCTTTTTCAGAGACAAGCGCGACATCTTGAGCATATTTGCCGGCGAGCTGCCAGTTGCCGTTGCGGGCTTGATTAACTGCGTGATTCAACTTCTCTGCCGCAGTATTGCTGTCAGAGCATCCGCAGAGGATAACCCCTGCCGTCAGGAGTGTACTGTAGAAACGGAAATGATTTTTCATAAAATATATTTCTCCGGAATATTATTGGGCAAAATACTTCTTAAATGCCATGCTTGCCGCATAAACAATTCCGGCAAGCACCACTATCGTCGGTCCGGAGGGCAATGACAGAATACAACTGAGCAGTAATCCGGACAAAATAAACAAAACATTGAATACTGCAGACAACAGCATCGTTGTCCGCAAATGCGAAGTGTAGCATGCCGCCGCGGCAGACGGCAGAGTCAGCAGGGCGATCACCAGCATGATGCCGACCAGATTTATCAACAAAACAATCGTCAGTGCAGTGAGTATCAGCAATCCAAGATAGAGGATGGTTACATGGATCCCCCGCAATCTGGTAAAAGTATCATCAAAAGTCATAGCCAGCAAAGACGGAAAAAATACAACAGTCGGGATGATTATTACGGCATCGAGGATCAGTGTCATCACCAGATCTTCTCCGGTCAACAGCAAAATACTGCCGAAAAGATATCCCTGCCAATCAACATAGCCGGGGGTGCGATCGAGAAAAAGCAGACCGACTGACATCCCGATCGCCCAAACAGCTCCGATCACTGTATCTTCGCGTTCTTTGGCATATATGCTGACAATTCCCACGGCAACAGCGGCTGCAACTGCCCCGATCACCGCTCCGAGGGTCGGCGTGAACCACTCCAATTGGATCACTCTCTGCAGAAACAGAGCCAGTCCGAATCCGCCAAGCGCAGCATGGGTGCTGGCTCCGGCAAGCGATGATATCCGTCTGGTAACGACCATCGTGCCGATTATGCCGAGAGCAGGGGCAAGGCACACTCCGACAAGCATTGCAAAGCGCAAAAACGCCCACTCCGGTGAAAAACAAAGGTTGTATATGTCAATCATGTTTTTGGTGCTCCGTTTTACAGTGACAGAAGCATGAGTGATCATGCTTGATCATATTCACATGATGGTGATATACTTCGTCGGCGGTTTCAGCAGTAAAATCTGTTGCCCTGTGAATGTTTACGCTACGGTTGACACAAATAACCAGATCGGTTTCACGATTAACAAATCCGAGGTCATGGGAAACAGTTATCACAGTCATGCGGCGGCGCAACTCATCCAATGTGGCGTAGAATTGCTCTTCTGCGCCCGGGTCGATATTGGCAGTCGGTTCATCAAGCAGCAGTAATTCCGGTTCTCCGGCAAGGGCGCGGGCAATCAGGACCCGTTGCCGTTGTCCGCCGGATAATCCGGCAAAAGATTGTTCAGCTAAATCGGCAATACCGAGGATATCCAACGCCTCCATCGCCGCATTGCGGTCACTCTTTTTGTAGGCAAAAAAAGTTCGTGGTGTCAATCTGCCCATCAGGGCAACTTCCAGTACGCTGGCAGGAAAAGATGCATCCAGTTGATGATATTGCGGCATGTAACCGATTTTTCTCCGGGATTTTGCCGGAGAGCCGCCTAAAACTTTTATTGAACCGGAAACCGGCTGCAGCAAGCCGAGCATGAGCTTCAAGAGTGTGCTTTTGCCGCCGCCATTGGGGCCGACTATGCATCCGGATTGTCCGCTGGGGATTTCCAGAGAGACATTTTCCAGTACCGGTAATCCCGGCGTGTAGGAAAAGCTCAAATTTGAAATTGATATTACAGGTTGATTTTTGGACATGGCAGTTACTTTTTCTGATGGGTGAACCCCGCGTCAAGAGCGGAGGCGATTTTTCGCAAATTGCCGGAAAGATCAGATGCCAGCGGATCAAGGGCGACAACATCGCCGTTTATCTGTCTGGCAAGGGCAAGTGCGCTGCCAGGATTGAATTGTTCCTGAACAAAAATCGTGGATACTCCTGCTGCTTTTGCTTCTTTGGTGATGCGGGCAAGCTGGGGCGCAGAAGCTTCTCTGCCATTCAACTCGATGGCACGCTGTTTGAGTTTATAGGCATCGGCAAAGTAACCGAATGCCGGATGGTAGACGAAAAATGTTTTATTTCGGTGAGGCTGAAGTTTTTTTACAATTTCCTTATCCAGAGAATCCAATTCACTTTGGAGCAATTCGAAGTTACGCTGATAAATCATTTTACCATCCGGATCGATCGCAGTCAGATCATCCCGGATATTGGCGGCGATGGCTATTGCGTTCCTGCATGAAAGCCACACATGTGGATCGTGATCGTCATGGGTGCAGCCGTCGTGGTGGTGGTGGGAGTGATCTCCTCCGTCGTGAAACGCAATGCGCTTGATCTTTCTTGAAACATCGGATATTTGTTTGCCGTTTTCCAGCATGAACTTTTCGACTTTTTTCTCAAAAGGCATTCCGGTTGAAAAAAAGACCGAAGCCGATGAAGCATCTTTTAAAGTTTGTATGCGTGGAGTGAAGTCATGGGGTGTGCGCCCCTGAGGCAGAATGGAGATCACCGTTGCACGATCTCCTGCAATGCGCGACACCAAGCCTGCGGTCGGCGGAATCCCGGCAGCAATAATCAATTTATCCGGTCTCTTTTCCCCGGAACATCCTGAGATAACCGCCAGAAGCAGAAAGCATATCATGCCTCGAAAAAGTTTCATGTCTCACTCCTCTGAAAAATCTATACCAAACACATTATAAATATAACACCTTTTTACTGTCAAGTCAAGGTGCTTTTACAATTCCGTACCGGCTTTCCTCTGAAGTGGCTTTTTTCAGTAAAAAGTTACTGCTTTAAACGGAGTCGACTTGAAAAAAATAAGATTGCGGTGTATAGTTAACAAGTTGCACTTATTGCATATTGAAAATTCCGGGTTAATATCAGTAACCGCGGCGGTTCGCATCCCCCCGGAATTGCGTCGAGAGAGTGCTCCGCCGCATAACACAGGTTTAGTAATGAATAAAGTTCTGGTAACAGGTATCACCGGTTTGGTGGGTAGTGCATTCGTGGTTGCTCTGGTTCGCGAACGCAAAGATGACTATGAGTTTGTCTGTCTGGTTCGCAGCGGCGGTGGAAAAAGTGCCGAAGAGCGAGTTGATTCCATCATTCGGGATGAGTGTGCTTTCGATGGTTGTCCGGAGATCGCCGATCTGGTTTTGAGCAAAATCAAAGTTGTAGAAGGCGATGTCGCGAGCATCAATCCGGCAGAATTGGCAAAAAAAGACAAGTTGCAGGGAGTCGACATAGTCTTTCACTGCGCAGCAGATGTCAATCTCGGCAAGGATCCCACCGGCAAAGTTTTCCGGATCAATTACGAGGGAACCCGTAATATGGTCGAGCTTGCCAAATTGCTCAATGTGAAAGAATTTCATTATGTCGGCACGGCTTATGTCGCCGGTAAACTCTGCGGCACAGCTTACGAGGGTGCCCCGGTTGACAATGGTTTCAATAACCCTTACGAAGAGAGTAAATTCAAAGGCGAGTATCTGGTTCGTGAATCCGGTATTCCTTTCAGTGTCTACCGTCCGGCGATCATTACCGGTCGGCGCTCCGACGGCAGAATCCGCAAGCCGCTTGCATTTTACCGGATTTTGGAATTCCTCGGCAAGGTGAAGAGTCACCGTTGTTCCAAAGCGGGGGTCGATCCGGTCGATTTTGTCGATATGCAGATCAATTTTGCGGCAGTTCCCTCTGAACATGTTTATTTTGTGCCGATCGATTATGTGCAGGAAGCTATTACGGCTCTTTTCCAGCTGCCGGTCAGCAATACCGGTTATCACATTACCGGAGACAGTCCGGTGACCACCAGGCAGATCGAGGATTCCATCAGCAAGATACTGCGTCTGGATGGAGTATCTGTCAGTGTCGAAAATGAAAAGAATGCACAGGAAGGTTCTCAGTTGATGACCCGTTTCGTCGGGGATCTTTTTCCTTATTTCAGCAGTGACATTGTTTTCGACCAGAGTAATGTGCGTGCTGCACTCGGCGACAGTGTGCTGGATTGGGAGTATGGCACAAAAGGGTTGGAGACTTTGATCAAATCTTTCTATCAGGATCACTTCCCCAATGTGGAATGGTTGCAGAAAGTTATTTCCGAGGAACCTCCGCGGTTGCCCCGGCGTTGATTAATATAAAGGAGTTCGTATGGGTAGAATGGTTTCGGTGATGCCGTGTCTGGATATGCAGTGCGGCAGAGTGGTAAAAGGTGTTCACTTTGTGGATATCGCAGATGCCGGTGATCCGGTCGAGTGTGCAAAAGCATACTGTGCGGCAGGTGCCGATGAGTTGGCACTTCTTGATATTACTGCCACCGTCGAAAACCGGAAAACCCTTACTGAAGTTGTTCGCAAAGTTGCAGATGTTTGCAGCGTGCCTTTTACCGTGGGCGGCGGAATCCGTGATATTGCATCAGCCGGTGAGGTGTTGGCGGCAGGTGCCGATAAAGTTTCCACCAGCAGTGCAGCATTCCGCAACCCTGAGCTTATCCGGCAATTGATTGCGGAATTCGGTGTCGATGCGGTAACTGTGGCAATTGATCTGGATGTAAATCCGGCAATGCCATCCGGCTACGAGGTTTATATTGATGGAGGCAGAACAGCGACCGGTGCCGATGCGGTTGACTTTGCTAAAAAAGTTGACGATTTTGGTGTTAAGGTTATTTTGCCGACCAGTAAAGCCGGAGACGGAGCCAAGACCGGTTATGATTTGCCGGTTATAAGAGCAATGGCAGAGAGTTGTTCTGCCGCCATTGTAGCTTCCGGTGGCGCCGGTAAGATGGAACACTTTATTGAAGCTGCCCAAGCTGGAGCAAGTGTGCTGCTTGCCGCATCGGTGTTTCACTTTAATATGATTTCCATTCCGGATCTGAAGGCAGAATTGACCAGAAAAGGTTTTGAAGTCCGTTAAGGTGCCGGGTGCATCTGAAATGAAAGTGGCATTCCGGAAAAGTTCCAGAATGTCACTTTTTTGATTTTTCGTGGAGTTTTGCAGTAATGGCAGAAAAAAGTCTCCCTGAAAACAGTAAGGGCGTGGTGTCCGGAAAAAAAAGAAAGTTGTTGTGGTGTTTCCTGACAGCTCTGCTTTGCACTGTCCTTTTCTTGCTGATATGGGGCGCAATTCTTATTCCCGGCAAGTTGACTTCAGATAACCCGCGTTTTAATCTCCGTTCACACGATGTGCAGGGCATAGGATATTGGCAGAAGAATAGCAGCGAATTGCTCAGAAGAGTGAATATTACTCCCGGTGTCAATGTTTTCAACCTGAATGTCGGAGAAATTCGAAAACATTTGCTGGGTATTTCCAATATCGAAAGTGCCGAAGTTCAAATAGTATTGCCGGATATGTTGATTTTCCGTATAAATGAAAGAGTGCCAAGAGCAATTGTCAACAAGAATTTTGTAATTGATGAAAACGGAAAAATTTTCAAGCGCAGCGAGTCGGCAGCAGCCGATCGCACCCTGCCGGTTATTTCCGGGAAACGCGATAAGACTCTGTACAAAGAGGCGGTTGCTTTGATTATGACCGCAAACCGGGAGTGCCGGGATATTGTCATCGACAAAATCGATATAAAAGATGAATTCAGCATGACTGTCTGGCTGACATATCGCGGAGATCGGCAATGGAAAGTGATTTTTCCTGTTGCGAAAGAGAGTTACAGCATCCTTTTCAACAAACTGCAGAATGCAATACTTCACTGCGCATTGAAGCGTGATAATCCTGTTGGATTCAATCTGCGCTACCGTGAGTATGCCATTCCCATTTATGATTGATATTTTTTTGCCCGAACATCTATTTTGGGATTGCAAATTGTTAGGATTTGTGTTATATTAAATCATCTATTCAGTTTTATAAGAGATGATCTGACAGATATGAGAGACAGAAACAATGAACCGGCATATACTGATATCGGCGGTATGATTTGCGATGCAGCAGATGAATTGCGGGATATTTGGTGGAGTTGTAAGCTGCCGGAAGAAGTGAAGCGCGAAATCATGAAGTTGACTGTAAGCCAGCAACGGATGCTGCGTATGGTGTGGCGGTTGACCCGTGATTCTTCCCGGGGCATAATGCTGCGGGAATTGGCTGATAAATTTGGTTTGACCAGCAGTGCTGTTTCGGTCATGGTAGAGAGTTTGGTTAAAATAAAATGTCTGGAGCGAACTGTTGATCCGGATGATCGCCGCAAGGTGATGATAAAAATTTCCGCTGACGGGATGAAACAATGCCGTATAGCGGAAGAAAGTTTCAGCGAGAAAATAGCGGAGTTCGTTGAAACTTATGATGCTGATAAATTGGCCGCATTTAAAGGTGTATTGACTGATTTTACAAAATTTTTAATCCTAAAAAAAGGAGATTGTTAAAAGTGAGATCGTTTTGCAGAAAAAAATTGGTGCTGGGAATTCTGTTTTCCGGAATGATGTCTCTTGCCTTTGCAGCTGCCCGACCGGCAGAACCGGTCAGGGTTGATAAAGTCAAGATGATCGAAAGAGAAACATCGAGAAAATATATCGGTAAAATAACAGCCGTAGATGATGTTTCCATGGTGGCCCGGGTATCGGGAGTTGTGTTGGATCAGAAGTTTACCAATGGCGATTTCGTTAAAAAAGGACAGGTTTTGATCCTTTTGGAAGACACCACCTATGTTGCCGCCCAAAAGGCAGCCAAAGCTAAATTGGCGCAGTGCAAAGCTGAGTACGAATTTGCCAAGCGCAATCTTGCCCGTCAGCAGACCTTGTGGAAAAGCAAAGCTACAAGTGAGAGCACCTATGATGAAGCTGTCCGTACTGAAGCAACCTGCAAGGCTGCGGTAGCGGCGGCAGAAGCAGCCCTGATGGATGCTGAAAATAATCTTTCTTACACCAAAATAGTTTCTCCTATTAACGGCAGAACCAGTCGCGCTATTTACTCTCCGGGCAACTATGTTACTCCTGCAAGCGGCAATTTGATCAATATTGTTTCCATGGATGAGATGTATGTCAACTTCTGGATCAGTATGAATGATTATCTTGCCATGTTCGGCGGATCTTTTGAAACTTTGCAAAAAGAAGCCAATACTGCGATTATTATGGCAAACGGCAGTGAATTCAAGGGTAAGTCAGCAATAGTTTTTATCGACAACCGTGTTGACAAAGATACCGATACCATCCGGGTTCGGCTCAGAGTGAAGAATGATAATCATATTCTGCTCCCGGATAGTTTGGTAACGATCCGGCTTTCCCGGAAATATCCGAAATCAACAGCAGTTCCGGTTTCAGCGATCATCAATAACGGAAAAATGAATTTTGTCTATATCCTCGGAGATAAAAATATCCCGCAGGTCCGTCCGGTAGAGATCGGCGAGATCAGCGGTAATATGCAGATGATCATGAAAGGGTTGAAAGAAGGGGAAACAGTGGTCATAGATGGGACTCACAAAGTTTTTCCCGGTCAACCGGTCAATCCTGTTCCGGTAAAAGCGGAGAATAAATAACTATGTTTTCGCAGATATTTATTGACCGCCCGAAGCTGGCGATGGTTGTTTCCATCGTCACTGTTATTGCCGGAACTCTCTGCCTTTCTCAAGCACCGATTGCAGAATATCCGGAAATTGCTCCCCCCTGTGTCATGGTAATGGCAACCTATAACGGAGCAAGCAGTCAGGAGCTTGCCGATACTGTGGCTACTGTTATCGAAGAACAGTGCAACGGTTTGGAAAATTTACTTTATTTCAGCAGTACATGCAGTAATACCGGCATGTATCTGTTGGAGATAACTTTTGCATCCGGCTCCAATACCGATATCAACCTGGTCAATGTGCAAAACGCGGTAAAGCGTGCTGAACCGTTATTGCCGGATCTGGTAAAACGCAATGGCGTAAGACAATTTAAACGCAGCGGAGATGTTTTGGCATTTTACAACTTTACTACCGACGGCAGTAAGTTGACTTTAACTCAGTTGTCAAACTTTATCCGTACCAATGTCCGTGACCCCCTGTCGCGAATCCCCGGCATCAGCGAAGTGTCGATCATGGGTGAGAGAAACTATTCGATGCGGTTGTGGCTTGACTCTGCAAAGATGTCCAATCTCGGAATATCGGTCGATGAAGTATCCAATGCGGTAAAAAATCAGAATATTCAAGCTGCTGCCGGTTCTATCGGTTCAGAAGGAAGCAGCAGCTTTTTGCAGTTGAAATTGAGTACTCTCGGTCGTTTGCACACGACTGAACAATTTGAAAATATCGTTGTCCGTTCAAAGGAAAACGGTGAACAGGTCAAAATCAAAGATATTGCCAGAGTGGAATTGGGGGCAGAAAGTTACTCCAACGGCAGCCGTTTCAATGGGCAGGATGCTATCGGTGTAATGATCTACCGCAATACTGATGCCAACGCTCTGGATGTGGTCAACCGGGCCAATGCTTTGTTGGACGAGTTGAAAGAAACTCAGTTCCCCGAAGGTGTCGATTATCAGATCGGTTATGATCCGACGAAGTATATCCGGATCACGATGATGGAAATTTTTGAAACCCTGATCCTCACTCTGGTGTTGGTCGTGGCGATCACTTATTTGTTCCTGCAGGATTGGCGGGCAACACTGGTGCCGACATTGACGATCCCGGTGAGTTTGATCGGTACATTTATTTTTATGATCCCGTTGGGATTTTCCATTAACCTTTTGACAATGTTCGGGTTGATTCTGGTGATCGGTTCTCTGGTCGATGATGCCATCGTGGTTACAGAAAACTGTATGAGGATCATTGAGGAGGAAGGTCTTTCGCCGAAAGAGGCTGCAAGTAAAAGCATGAAGCAGATAACCGGTGCGGTTATCGCTACCACGCTGGTTATCGTGGCGATCTATGTGCCGGTAGGCTTTTATGGCGGTATGGTAGGCACGATTTACCTTCAATTCTCGGTCACAATGTGTATTTCTCTGTGCTTATCCACAATAAATGCACTTACGCTCAGTCCGGCTCTTTGTGCATTGTTGCTGCGTAAACCCCAAGCCAATAAGGTATTCTGGCTTTTTAACAAATTCCTTAACGGCAGTTGTGCCGGTTACATGAAAATTTCCCGCTTCATGGTGCGTTATACGATTATTGCCATCGTGATATTTGCCGGGGTGATCTACATGAACTATCATTATCTGTCAACCATCCCGTCATCTTTCATTCCACCGGAAGATAAAGGTGCGGTCATGGGAATGGTTGATCTGCGCCCGGGGGCAACTCTTGCAGAAACCAATGCGGTTTTAAGTCAGGTGGAAAAAGAGATCAAAAATGTTCCAGGTGTTGAAAATTGTATTTCCATTTACGGTTACAGTTTCACTTCCGGTGCCGGTGAAAACTCCGGAACTTTTATCGTAACTTTGAAAGATTGGGAATTGCGTACCTCAAAAGAGACGCAGATCAATGCGATTCAGGCAAAATTACAGCAGATTGCATCACAAATCCCGGAGGCACGGATCAACTTTTTCCAACCTCCTGCGATCATGGGATTGGGCGTTACCGGTGGAGTGACATTTATGCTTCAGGCCAATGCCGGACAGACTCCTGCCGAACTCCATCAGGCAATGAATAAAATGCTTATGCGTTTGAATACCCAATATCCTGATAAGGTAATGATGGCATTCGGCAGTTTTGAAACCGGAACTCCGGAGCTGTATCTGGATATTGACCGGGAAAAAGCTGAGGCTCTCGGCGTGCCGGTAAACAAGGTGTTTGATGTGCTTGCCGGTAATGTGGCTTCCAATTACATCAACGACTTCAATTTGTTGGGCTATTCGTTCAAGGTTAAAATGCAGGCAGAAGATTCTGAACGCGCCAATGCCAATGAGTTGCTGCAGTTAATGGTGCAAAGCAATCGTGGTGCCATGGTGCCGCTGAGTTCGTTTGCATCTTTGCGCCGGACTGCAGGCTCGCGTTCTCTGACCCGCTTCAATCAGTTGCTGGCGGCAAAAATCACCGTGCAGGGCAAACCTGGCGTCAGCAGTCAGGTGATCATGAAAGATATCGAAACAATCATGAAAGAAGACTTCCCCCGCGGCTATCAGGTCAGTTGGACGGATATGAGTTATCAGGAGCGCGGCAACGAAGGGCGTATTGTCAAATTGTTGATACTCGCTTTGATTTTCGGATATCTCTTCCTGGTCGGTCAGTATGAGAGCTGGACGATTCCGATATCGGTCGTCTTGAGCTTCTTCTTTGCAATGCTTGGCGGATTCATGGGTATGAAATACAGCGGCTTGGATTTCAGTATCTATGCGCAGTTGGGAATCGTTATGTTGATCGGACTTGCATGTAAGAATGCCATCTTGATGGTTGAATTCTCCAAACAGGAACGGGAAGCCGGAAAGAGTGTGGAAGAAGCCGCTCAGAATGGTTTCAGTCACCGCTATCGTGCTGTGTTGATGACCGCATGGTCGTTTGTAATCGGTGTATTCCCGATGGTCATCGCCACCGGAGCCGGTGCAGGCAGCCGTCAGGCAATCGGTATAACGACTTTCTACGGAATGTTGCTTTCCACGATCATCGGTATTGTCTTTATTCCGGCGTTGTATGCATTCTTCCAGCGGTCACGGGAAAAGGTTTACGCATGGTTTGGCCGCAATAAAAATATTAAGGAGTAATTCCGTGTTAAAAAAAAGGTTGAATGCAGCAGTTATCGCGCTTGTCAGTTCGCTGTCAATTTTTGCCGGTGAACCAGCGGGAGAGCTGTTGCGTTTGACCAGAGAAAACCGGGAATTGCGCAAAAAACTGCTTGATGCCGAAAAGGAAATCGGCGAATACCGTCTCTGGTTGGGAAGTTTGACAGTTGATCACCGGAAGATGCTGGCTACAGAAAGAGAGAAACGCTCGTTGTTCATTCTTGATGAGTTGGCAAAGCGCGGCAACTCTCTTTCCATTTCCGCTCTGGCTGTACACGAAGAGTGCCGCAAATTACTCGCCGAACTCCCTTTGGGACCGGTTCGCAAGGCACAGGTGGAGTTGCGCCTTGATGAGTTGGAGCGTGCTGCCGGAGCTTTTGCAGCGTTGACAGTGCCAAGTGACTCCGGTGCCGGAAATAGTCGTATTTTGGCAGTTGACAAAGAGTTGAAAGTGGTTGTGCTTTCAGCCGGAGCAGGGGCAGGAGTTTTTCCCGGGATGATATTTTCTGCGAAATCCAGAAAAAATCTCAAGTTAAGGGTGATCGCAGTCCGCTTTGACGGAGCTCTTGCTGAAATTGTTTCCGGCAGAATACATGAGTTCGTGCCGGGGATGGAGATGTCTGCTCTTCATCATACTCCGACGGTGAAAAGTATTTAGAAAGCAGGGATTATTTTCAAATATTGCAATAAAATCTTTACACCGATAGCAATAATGACCACTCCGCCGGAGATGGTCAATTTTTTTACATTCCATGAAGATTTTTTTGCTATTTGTTTTCCTGATAAAACACAAACTGCAGAAACTGCTGCGGTGATTATTCCCATAAAAATCGCAGCAATAAAAACATTCTCTCCTGAAAATCGCAATCCGGCTCCGATTGCCAATGCATCTATACTGGTCGCTATTGCCGGAATCAACAAGTTGCGCGGAGAGAAAAATTCCCCTATGGGGCATGATTCTCCGGATTCCGTCTGCCGGCAGGCATCTGCAATCATTTTGCTGCCGACAAATGCCAATAAAGCCGCTGCGATATAGTGTTCAAGATGACCGACGGTACCAGATAAGAATTTTGCGGTTAAAGCTCCGGTCAGCGGCATAATAAATTGGAATCCGCCAAAAAATAAAGCGGCATTGAGTGCACAATGCCGCTTGGAATATTTTCCCGGACACAATGAGCCGCTGACGGATACAGCTGCCGCATCTATTGATACGCCGAATGCGATCAAAAGCGTTTCAGTTACGGTCATCAGCGATTGCCCATAAGCATGGTCATGACTGCTTTTTGGACATGCAGACGGTTTTCTGCCTCATCAAATACAATGGATCGGGATGAATCCATTACATCTGCTGCGACTTCCTCGCCGCGGTGGGCAGGCAGGCAGTGCAGGAATTTTGCATCTGCTTTTGCTTTTTCAAAAAGTTTTGAAGTAACCTGATAAGGACGGAAAATTTCCATCCGGCGGGCTCGTTCTTCTTCAAAACCCATGCTGACCCAAACATCAGTGTAGAAGTAGTCAACGCCTTCTGCGGCTTTCAACGGATCTTTTTCCCAGACGATATTCGCGGCATCACCGATCAACTCCCGATTCGGTGATTCCTCTTCCGGAGCGGCAATGACCAACTCCATACCGCTCAATTTCGCCGCAAGGATCAGAGAGTTTGCCATATTGCTTCGACCATCGCCGTAAAATGCAATGCGGATACTTTTATCTACCTTGCCGGAATACTCTTTGATTGTCAACATATCGGCGAGCAGCTGACAGGGATGAAATTCGTCAGTCAATGCATTGATCACCGGAATGGAGGCTTCTTTTGCCAATTCACAAACATCAGAGTGGGCAAAAGTCCGGATGACGATCCCATGGAGATAACGGCTCAATACATGGGCTGTATCTGCAACGGTTTCACCGCGGCCGACTTGCATTTTTGATTGATCAAGGTACAGAGGTCTGCCGCCAAGTTCTCCGACGCCAACTTCAAAAGAAACTCTGGTGCGGGTCGAAGATTTTGCAAAAATCAAACCTACGCTTTTGCCGGCGAGGGGAGTGAAATTCAAATTCCCGCGTTCTTTTTTCAGTTTGGTTGATAATTCAAAGATCTTCTCCAGATCATCTCTGGTAATATCCTGCAGGGTGAGTAAATCTTTTTTCATGACTTAAAATCCTTCCTGTTTTGCAAAAACTTCCAATGCTTTGCCGATTTTTTCGATTGCCAGTTCAGAATCAGCTCTGGTGATTGTCAGCGGCGGAACCAGGCGCAGGACAGTCTCACCTGCAGAAAGGGCCACCATCTTATCTTTCAAAAGTATTGAAACAAGTCCGGAAGCCGGGCGATCCAGAACCATACCGATCATCAATCCCATGCCGCGCACTGTCTTTACGAATGGATATTTTTTGCCGAGTTCGGCAAGTGCTGCACGGAGGAATTCTCCTTCGCGTTCACAATTTTCCAATACTCCATCTTTATCAAAGGCATCCTGAACTGCCAACGCCGCAGCGCAGGCAAGCGGCGTGCCGCCGAATGTGCTGGCATGATTGGCTATCTCAAAAACATCCGCACATTTTTTGCCGGCGAGGATCGCTCCCATCGGGAATCCGTTGGCGATGGCTTTTGCCATGGTGATGACATCCGGCTCAACTCCGAATTTCTGATAGGCAAAACGGGTACCGAGACGCCCCATTCCGCATTGAACTTCATCACAGAGCAGCAGAATATCTTTTTCATCACAAAGAGCGCGTACTTTTTTCAGATATTCGACATCGGCTGGGAAGACTCCACCTTCGCCCTGAAGCATTTCCAGCATAATTGCACAGGTTTGCGGAGTTATAGCGGCTTCCAATGCCTCAAAATCATTGAAAGGCACCTGACTGAATCCGGGCACATCCGGTTCAAAGCCTTTGCGGTATTTTGCTCTGCCGGTGGCGGCGAGAGTCGCAAGAGTTCTGCCGTGGAAACTGTTATCCATGGAAATGATATGGTTGCGCCCGGTTTTATTGCCGTATTTACGGGCGAGTTTGATCATTCCCTCATTTGCTTCAGCACCTGAATTGCAAAAGAAAACCTTTCCGCCGGGCAGGGAGTTTTTTACCAGACGCTCCGCAAGAAGCGGCATCAATTCATTCATGTACAAATTGGATACATGCACCAATTTACTGCATTGCTCTTGAATCGCAGCAGTAACACGCTCGTTGCAATGCCCCAGAGAACAAACCGCAATACCGGCGGCAAAATCCAGATATTCATTGCCTTCATCATCCCAGAGACGGGCATCTTTGCCGCGGACAAACATGATTTGCGGGGCATAGGTCGGCATTACATAAGATTTGAATCTTCCTGCAGTTTTTTCAAAAAGTGTACCCATGATATAAATAACTCCATATAGAATGATAATATCAAGTAAACAGATAATATAAACCATATTTCAGAAAAAGCAAGTGACAAAAGTTATTTTTACTTGACAACAAGTATTTTCCCGGCTATATTATGCGATATTCCGGATAATATGGGAGAATTCATGAAAATAGTACACTTCTCTGATCCACATGGCGGCGGGCCTGCCGAGGATTTTATGGCATATTTTGACAAACGCTGGGTAGGGGTATTCAATTATTCATTCCGGAGAAAATTCCGCCATGATCTATCCCGGTTGTGCAGGGCGGTGGAATACATAATGGATACCAAGCCGGATCTGGCGGTATGTACCGGAGATCTGACCAGTGCCGGGCAGCCGGGGGAGTTCGAAAAAGTTCTCAATATTATCAAACCATTGTGGCAATCAGACATTCCTTTGATCTACACTCCGGGAAACCATGATTGCTATGTCAAACGCACAAAGTGCGTTGAAGCAGTAAAAAATGCGGTAAGGATCATGGCGCAGGGCAAATACTCTTTTGACACCATGCCGTTGAAGTTGAATTTTTCCGGTGTTGATCTGCTGATCATCAATACCAGTGCTCCGTCAAATCTGCTGTGCTCGTGGGGGTTTCTCGGCGAGAAAAACCGTGAATTCATAAAGAGTGCCTGTGAGAAAAATCCAGATATCCCCAAAATACTGATATCACATTATCCGATGACAGAAGATCATCCGTGGCTGAGGGTGCGGCACCGGCTTTTCGGGCAGGGAGAGATATTGGATTTGATGGAAAGTAAAAAATTGGATCTGGTACTTTGCGGTCATGTTCACCGCCCGTATTTGAAAGTCGACCAATCGGGCAGGGGGGAGTGCTGCGCCGGCTCCGTGAGCAGCAATGGTTCTATGGTGGAAATAAGTTGTGATCAAAAATCGCACAAATTTGATTTCAAAAATATCGCACTTGACTGATTGTGATGTACTGAGCCTTGAAAAACTCCGTTTTGTCATCTATATTAATCAGGAACAATTAACATAAGGAGTAATATCGTTATGAATTTTATGCAAAAACTCTCTGCTGCCATGCAGAAAAACAACTCTTTGGTTTGTGTCGGTTTGGATCCTGCAATCGGAAAACTTCCGGAGTGCATCCGTAACCGTCCGGATGCAATTTATGAATTCAATTGCCGCATTGTCGATGCTACAAAGGATTTTGTTTGCGCTTACAAGCCGCAGGCAGCTTATTATGCCGGTCAGGATTGTGACGAGGCCCTTAAAGAAAGTATCCGTTATATTCAGAAAGTTGCCCCGGAAGTGCCGGTCATTCTGGATGTGAAACGCGGCGACATCGGTTCCACTGCGGAATATTATGCCAAAGAGGCATTTGAGCGTTACAATGCCGATGCTGTGACGGTCAACCCTTACATGGGTTATGATGCAGTAAAGCCGTTTCTGGATTATGAGGATAAAGGGGTGA
>JAFVZG010000065.1 GCA_017508285.1 Lentisphaeria bacterium
TCACAAAAATACGCCGCATCATACTTGCAAAGCAAGTGCTTCATGTTTGCCGCAGGCAAACGCTTCATGCAGCAACGCTGCGCTTCACACGGCGGAGCCGTGCTTCATTCGATCAGCGTTCACACTGATCGAGCTATTGGTCGTGATTGCAATTATTGCAATATTGGCGGCGATTTTGCTTCCTGCGCTCAATTCGGCAAGAGAAAGAGGACGCTCGGCAAGTTGCGTAAACACGGTAAAACAGCTTGGCACAGCAACTCTTATGTATTCCAATGATTTTGAAGATTATCCCCCCAATGCCCTGCTCTACTGCTACGACAAGGCAAAGGAACGCTGGCACCATCTGATCGCCCCTTACCTCGGAGATGACAAAAACCGCGCCACCACTCCGCCGCAGACCCTCTGGTGCCCTTCGGTAAGTGCTGACCAGCGTCCGGTGGATTACTGGGATACCAACTACGGGATGAATTGGCTTTTAGGCAGCACATATATGAAAAGCGCAGGACACTCCCCGATGAAGCTGATACAGGTAAAAACCCCATCCGGTGTGGTACTCATGGGTGATTGGGCGAAGAAAAACAATCACCTGATAACTGCTTACGATTTTACTATGAGTGCCGACAGGCGGGCATTGGTTCTGCGCCACAATAAACAGGCAAATATGGTTTTTGTTGACGGTCATTGCGGGAATCTTACTGAAGAGACCTGGAACGGCAGAGACAGTGTCGGGCACAATTATTCGCAGTATGGTCTTCCTTGGGATCCGACGGAATAATTGTAAAAATGGAGAATCTCAAAATGAAAAAATTAATACTGATCACCCTCTTTATTGCCGGATGCGCCATTTACGCAGCTGAATGGAAAAACTCAAGTTTCTGGAGCAGTGATTCAGCGGTATCTCTGCCCGGCACAGCACGGAAAATGATCGTTGGTCAAAACGATCTGGTGATCGCCGGCACTCATGGGATAAAGCTCTTCAAACCGGTTGACGGCAAATATGTGATGGCGGCGGAGAAAAAATTCAAGCAGCTCTATGATGCCGTTAGAATGGATGACCGCATCGTCGCCTTAAGTTCTGAAGGATTTCTGATATGGAATATAAAAACCGGAGAAGTTCACAAATCCACTCCCGTCAAACCGCAGTATTTGTCCTACAATCAGCCTCAGTTGGCAGCCGTTCCGGCGGCAGGAAAAATATTGGTGCTGGTATACAAAAATGTTTATGAATTTGATCCGGTAAAAAGAAGTTTCAAAAATCTCAAGATCTCCATGCCGCTGGAAAAATCCGCCATCGCCGGATTGCCCGACGGCACTGCGGTGATCTGCAATATGCAGAAACTCTACCGGTATGACGGAAAACTCAAAGAATTGCCCCTGCCCGCCGATTTCAAACAGCGGGAACTCTACCATATCGGAGTATCCGCAGACGGAAAATTTCTTTACTTCGGTCATCCATTGGCTGCTTATGAATTGAGCAGCGGAAAAATCATCCGCACGATGCCGGATATAAAATTGATCCGCTGGGGATATGCTCTTGACCCCAAACGCAATGAATTGTATGCCGCCGGATGGAGACATGTTTCAGTGCTTGCCAATGCCGATGATCCGCGGAAATGGCAGGAGATCGACCGCCTCGGCAGCACTGACAGTGCACCGTTATACACCCACCGGGATGCGGCACCGGCATCGACTGCCGGTTCTCTTTGCTATCTGCCGGCAACGGATGAATTGCTCTTTTCTTCCCGGGTCGGCATCACCATTCTCGGTATGACTCCGCCATCAGTAAATGGAGTTCAGAATAATTGGGATAAATACCGCTCCGGCAATGCGGCGATCCCCGGAGACAGTGCGATCCATCAGGCTCTGCGCAAAAGAAAAATGATCGGAGCATGGGTCACGACCAGCCATGCCGTTTCAGAGGATGCTTTGGATAATATGAAAAAATCCGGCATCAATACCATAATCCACATGGTTTTTCAGATCGATCACGGCAGATTTTACAAACCGCACGATGTCCGTAAAACGATCCTTGAAACCGGCAAAAGGTGTGCGCAAAAAGATATCACCTATATACTCTGCATCACGCCTTACAACATTTCCATCAACAACTCCTATCCGGCATTCCGCCGGTTAGTTCTGCCGGATGGAACCGTTGCAAAATACCAATACAAACCCCGGAATCCTCTCTACAAGGTAACAGAATTCCCCTGCTATCTCGACCGGGAATACTCGGAAAAGGCCGGTATTCAGCACAATATGGTGGAGTTTGCCAAACTTGCCAAAGAAGCAAAAATCGCCGGAGTGGTCTTTGAATTGGGCGATGGTTTTACTCCATTTCGTATAAAACGGCAGCCATGCGTTTGCGACAGCTGCTTCAAAAACTTCCTCGCTTATGCCCGAATTACGGCTGCCGATGTTGCTCCGGATGCAAGAAGAAAGTTTCTTATCAAAGCAAAGAAATGGAATGATTTCCAGAAATGGCAATCCGATGAGTTGGTCAAACTTATTACCGATGCCCATAACGCAATGAGAAAAATCTCTCCGGAAATGACCGCGGCAGTAATGCTGCCGGAAACCAGTGAAGATTATTCAAAGGTATGGCTCTTTAACGCATTTATCAAAGGTTTCCAGAGAAAAGGCAATCCGGTTCCGGTATTTTCCGAACAGACTTATGCCCTGCCGTACACCCCCGAATTGTGCAATGGATTGGATAAAAAATGGGCCGCTCAGGGAATGGAAACCATCCTCATCCCCGGTCAGGTCAATTACTGGGTCCCTCCCGCCGAATTGCAAAAGCGGGTAAAAGAGTATTTGGAATATACCCCCGGAGTTTACTACTATCACAACTACCGCTGGTATACGGAACGGCGCAAAGAATCCTTCTACGCCCCGATGGATAAAAATTTCCGCAAAGGTTCATTCACCGTCGGCGACTATATGGATATGCCCGCCCCGGCGAAATAAGTCGTTCTTATTGCCGGGGCTCATGCCGCCATTCGCCTGCAGGCATCAGATGACCGTAATGGCATAACGAATTTGAAAATGGCTTCTGATACTTTTACACCAATTGCCGTTCATGCCGCCGGGAAAGCGGAAAAAACAGCTTCCAAAGAGTTTACTTTGGCACTGAATAACCGGGAGTATACTTGTAAAACCGGCAAAAACATGATATATTACAAGCAGTGATGGAAACGGGATGGTTTCCGATAAATGAGGTGTAAAATCATGAGTAAACCAGTAAAACTTGCTATTATCGGTGCCGGAGCAAGGGGCAGAGGGTACGCTACTTATGCCAAGGCATTTCCGGAAAAACTGCAGATCGCTGCGGTTGCCGACCCCAATGAATACCGCCGCAATCAGATGGCGGAAATGTACAATATTCCGCAGGAAATGCGCTTTGTTTCTTACGAAGATTTTGTCAAAGCCCCAAAAGTATGCGATGCAGTAGCGATCTGTACGCAGGATAATCTCCATGAAGCTCCGGCGATCGCCTGTGCCAAAGCCGGTTATCACATCCTGCTGGAAAAGCCGATGGCTCCTACTGCCGAAGCGTGCCGCAACATCGTGGCAGCGGTCAAAGAAGCCGGAGTGATGATGGCGGTCTGTCATGTTTTGCGTTATACCAGTTACACTGCGGTGATCAAAAAATTGATCGAAGATGGTGAGATCGGCGAGATCATGACCATCCAGCACCTTGAACCATTGGGTTACTGGCACCATGCCCACTCCTATGTGCGCGGCAACTGGCGCAATGAAGCGGAATCCAGTCCGATGCTGCTGGCAAAGAGCTGTCACGATGTGGATTGGCTGCGCGGTATCATGGGCAAGAAATGCACGGCGGTACACTCATTCGGTACACTGCGCCACTTCAAAGCATCGGAAAAACCTGCCGGCGCGGCGGATCGCTGCACTGATTGTCCGGTGGCAGTGGAGAGCAAATGCCCCTATTCTGCGATAAAGGTATACTTCCGTGACCGTTACTGCAAAGGACACAAAGTATGGCCGGTCAATGTGCTCACTCCGGAAGTTACCGATGAGACGCTTACCGACGCCCTGAAAAACGGTCCTTACGGCAGATGTGTTTACAATTGCGATAATGATGTAGTGGATAATCAGGTTGTCAATATGATCTTTGAAGATGGTTCCACTGCGCAGATGACCATGACCGGCTTCAACTTCCACAGCGGCAGGATCACCCGTATTTTCGGTTCACTCGGGGAGATCATCACCGATAGTGAAATGGTCACTATCCGTCACTTCCTTGACAACAGCGAGCGCACTATTGACAGCAATGTCGCCAATGATGGCGGTATCCTCACCGGACACGGCGGCGGAGATATGGGGTTGATGGAAAACTTCGTCAAAGCTGTGGCAAACAATGATCCCTCATTGATCCTGACCGGTATCGATGAAACTTTGGAAAGTCATCTGATGGTTTTTGCTGCCGAGGAGTCCCGCCGGACAAAAACGGTGTGCGATATAAAGTAACTCTTGACAACTGCCGTCCGGTATTGTATTAACCGGAGCGGCAATTGTTTTGCAAATAAAGAGGTATACATGAAGTATTTTGATTTTCATGTGCATTGCGACAGCAGTAAAAAGGAGGAATTGGATATTCTGGCAAAGACTGCCCGTGAAAGCAGCACGATTTGCGGACTTATCGGTGGATTGCGTTACGGCGAGTGTGATTTTGAAACCAATGAAACGGTTTTGGAAATATGTAAAAAATATCCGGATTGTTTCGTCCCGATCGCTAAATTAGATTTGTGGGAAACTGCTGATCCGGCGGAAGTTTACCACTATGCTGAATTGGGTTTCAAGGGGTTCAAGTGTATCTATCCGTGGTATGAGTATGACCATGACATCTATATGCCGGTCTATGAGGCGGCGGAAAAGTGCGGCTTGCCGCTGCTCTTCCACACCGGCAATTACCGTCCCAGTGACAGTGACCGCATCTATCGCCGTCCCATGTTGAAAAATATGAATCCCATCACCCTTGACCGGATCGCCCGGTCATTTCAGGATTTGAAGATCGTTATGGCGCACATGGGAACGAGGATCTTTCAGGATGAGGCGTCACAGTATATCAAAATGCACAAAAACCTTTATGCCGATCTGGGCGGCTGCGGACAGTGGAAGCGTATCCAGCCTTATGAATTGGCTGAATTGTTGAGTCCGGAAATTTCGGTGATCGATCATTCGATGGGAAATTTCCGTAAACTGGTTCTGGGTTCAGATGCTTATGTCACCTGGCCCCACTTGATAAACGAGGGGCGCAAACATTATCTGGCGATGTTTGACCGTATCGGTTTGCCGCAGGATATCATTGATGATGTGATGGGCAAAACTGTTGCCGGATGGATGGGAATCAGTCTGGAAGATTGATTACACGGTTGAAATGAAAAGATTATTATTCTACCGCAACCGGATACTGTTTTTTATGGTATCCGGTGCATTGCTTTATTTTTGTGCAAATTTATTCAGGGCAGCGATTCCCGGAGCTGTCTTCGATGAGCTCCAGTATCATTGGTCATTGAGTGCCGGTGAAGTTGCTTCGCTGGGAACTGCTTTTATGTATGTTTATGCAGTGGCCCAGTTGATAGTCGGGGTATTGATCGACCGTTACGGTGGAGTGCGGGTAATGGCGGTTGGAGGAATGTTTTTTGTTGCCGGCAGTGTACTTTTTGCGCTTGCTCCCGGCTATGGGCTGCTGCTGGCAGCCAGATTGCTGTGCGGCTTGGGGGCAAGCGGTCTGTATCTGGGGGTGATCACAGAAATACTGCGTTATTTCAAAAAAAATTATACGATCATCATTTCAATTATTGTTATGACAGGTTATGTGGGGGCGATCGTCGCCAATGCGCCGTTTGCTTCCGGAGTGAGCAACTTCGGGCTGCTGCCGATGCTCTGGGTGCTTGCCGGGATGGTGACAATATTCTATCTGTGTTTTATCGGTAACAGTATGCAGATGAATATACCGGCAGTGCGGCGTAAAGAATTCAGGCTGTCGCAGTTTGCAGAATTATTCAAAAAACGTCAGAATATTTATGTTTTCGGTTTTCTTCCGGTCAATTGGGGATTGTTTTATTCTCTGCAAACGGTAGTCGGGAAAAAATTTCTTGAAGATTATTGCGGCATGTCAACCGGCTATGCCGCGTTGATATTCTCGCTCACCGGGGCTGTTTCTGCTGCCAGCGGATTTGTTTATGCGTGGTGCAGTTTACAACTGAATAATCGGCGGTGTCCTTTTTTCAAGCTCACTTCCTATGTCTCATTACTGGTATTTCTTCTGTTGCCGGTGTTGATATATTTTGATGTGCGCAGTCCGCTTTTGGCAGTGCTTTTCATCATGCTTGCCGGGGTATCAAGTTTATCCAGTCTGATAATTCCGCTACTGAAAGAGATAAATTCAAAAGAGAATACCGGTTCGGTGATCGCATTCCAGAATTTTCTCAGCTACGCATTAGTCGGAGTTTCCGGAAATATTATCGGTTGGATAATGGATCGCTTTGAGCCGGTGCAGTGCGGCAGCAGACTGATCTATTCTCCCAATGCATATATGACGGTTTTCGGCGTGATGAGCATTGGAGCGTTGATAGTATTTTATTGTGGTATGAGTTTGCGTGAAAGTAATGATTTGCCGCACTGATATACGCAAAGTGCGGCAGCAGCCTGAAAGGTTTTTCTGAATGAATGAAAAATTGATTTTTGCCCCGTTGAAACTTGCCGGTTCTCCGATAAGTTTGCATCTTGCCGGAGAAACTTTGCCGGATCCATCCTACCATATACTGCGGGATTATGCCAAATACTGGGTTTTGGAAGCGGTGGTCAGCGGCCGCGGCACACTTCAGGTGGATGACCGGAAGTTTCATGCCAAAGCCGGGGATTGCTACCTGCTGCCGGCAGGATGCCGTCACTGTTACTTTTCCGATCCGGCAGATCCGTGGCAAAAATACTGGTTCAATTTTTCCGGCACGCTGATTCCGGATATTTTACGCAGTTTCCGGCTAAACGCCGATATTCTGTTCCCCGGCTGCTCTCTGCATTGTGAATTCAACCGGGCGTTGAACGAATTGAGCAGCACGCCGATGGAAGCCCGCCAGCACCGTTTTTCCGGGATCATAATGGAACTGCTCTCCCGGATCGCCGAAAGGAAATATGCGGTTTCTGCCGGTAAAACGGAAATTTCCAATGACGGCAAAATTCTGTGCGAATTACTGCTGTCACACCTCGACAGCGCGATTCCCCCGCTGGCATTGCTCGCAAAAAAAATCAACCGTTCAGAATCCCAGATGCTGCGGATATTCCGTCGGGATTTCAACACATCTCCGGTGGCATTTCTGTATGAGAAAAAACTGGAAATGGCAATGCACCTGCTTCGGGATACCAACTTGCCGGTCAAAAGCATCGCCGCCAGATTGGGGTTTGCCGATGAATTTTATTTCTCCAGAATATTCCGGAAAAAATGCGGAAAATCCCCACGGGCATACCGGCAGAATCCGGAATGATTTTTCACAACTATTCCGAAAACATACGCAAATTTATCCAACAAATCACTTCGCATATAATTGCAAAATCTTGTCTGCCGGTGTATATTCTGCGTCGCACCGGATATCAGCTGAAAGGTTCACAAGAAAATGGATAATCTTATCTCAACCATGTATGAGCAGACCCGCAACGGATTCTACCGTAATTACCGCAAGGGAATGATCCCCGCAGAAACCATTGCCGGATTTTACCATACCATGTCACCGTATCAAGCGGCGGTAAATGCGTTGAAAATGATTCTGGAGCAGGAAACTCCGGTCATCATCGAAGGGGAACATTTTCATTTTACCCGAACCCTTGCCGGCAAAGCCATTCCTCCGGCAGATGCAGGCAGACGGGTGGAAAATCTCACCCCGGATTGGGAAATACTGCTCCGGGATGGGATCAATGGACGGCTTGAGGTAATCCGGAAAAAACTTGAAACTCCGGATCTCGAACCGGAAAGCATCGAATTTCTGCGCGCATCCGGAGAAATGCTTTCGGCGGTCTGCGATTTTGCCGGCAAATATGCCGATGCCGCAGAAAGATCCGGCAATACCCGTGCCGCCGGGCTGCTGCGAAAAGTGCCGGCTATGCCGCCGGAAAATATGCATGAAGCTCTGCAGTCGATATACTTCGTATTTTCCATGCTCCACCTCACCGGATGCACCCTGTTGGGCTTCGGCAGGATGGATCAGTATCTCTACCCATTTTACCGGCAGGATATCGACTCCGGCACCCTGACCCGGCAGGAGGCAGCGGAGCTGTTGGAGGAGTTCTTTATCATGCTGAACCGGGAAAATGATATTTACGGTATGCTCCAGAGAGGCGATGACGGTGAATCTCTGATGCTCGGCGGCTGCAAATCCGACGGCAGTGATGCCATCAACGATCTGACTTTACTCTTGCTGGAAGTATCAGAAAAAACCGCGATGATAAATCCGAAAATCAATCTGCGGGTCAACTCATCCACCCCGGAAAATATTTTGCAGGCTGCTCTGAAATTGGCAAAACGGGGATTGGGATTTCCCCAATACTGCAATGATGAAGTGGTGATACCGGCTCTGGTGAAATTCGGTTATCCTCTGGAAGCAGCACGGGATTACACCGTTGCCGCCTGCTGGGAATTTGTCGTAAAAGATGGCAGGGATATCCCGAATTGCGCCTCAGTCAATCTGGCGTTGGCGGCAGATCAGGCGATACGCTCCGCCCTGCGGGAAAAACAATCTTTCCGGCAGCTTTTGGAAAATATCCGCTGCGCCATACGCCAACAGATCCCCCATCCGTTTCCGGTTTTATTGCCCAATCCGCTTTTTTCCGCCTTCAGCGGCAAATGTCTGGAACGCGGCAAAGATATTCACCGCGGCGGCGGAACTCACTATCATTACGGTATCCACGGTTGTGCCTCATCCACCGCCGCAGATTCCCTTGCGGCGGTAAAAAAGCTGGTCTATGATGAAAAAAGTATCGCTCCGGAAACCCTGCTGGCGGCTCTGGAAAATAATTTTGACGGATTTGCAGAAGTACAGATGCAGTTGAAAAACGCTCCCAAAACCGGTAACAATGATCCGCTTTCCAATGAGATGCTCAATTTTATCTTTACCGCTTTTGCCGATGCCGTTGATGAAGTTCCTCCGGATGGCAGGGGCGGCAGGATCCGCCCCGGCACCGGTGCGGCGCAGAATTATGTGATGATGACCCGGCACCCGGATCATCCCTATTATCTGCGTGCCACTGCTGACGGCAGGAAAGAAGGCGAGTTTTTCAGTTCCAGCTTATCCCCTGCCCCCGGAGTGCGTGCCAACGGGATTTTGAGCATCTTTCACACTTACGGCAAACTGCCTTATGACCGGGTATGCAACGGCGGACCGATAACTTTGGAACTCTCCCCGGCATATTTCCGGAATGGCGATGCTCTTGCCCGGGGTACCCGGATAATCCGGGCATTTGTCCTCGCCGGATGCCAGCAGCTGCAAATGAATGTACTCGACCGGGAAAAACTTATTGACGCCCGGAAAAATCCGGATCAGCACCGTGATCTGGTCGTCAGAGTATGGGGGTGGAGCGGATACTTTACCGAATTGGATAAAGAATTTCAAGATCAAATTATCGGCAGAGAGGCTTACGGAGCATGAGTTGCGGAATGGTGTTTGACATTTCTGAAGCGGCGATACATGACGGCCCGGGATTGAGGACTACCGTATTTCTGAAAGGTTGTCCGATGCGCTGCCGCTGGTGTCACTCTCCGGAAGGGCAATCACCGGAACAGGAAATGCTGCTGCTGCCGGATAATTCGCAACGGCTCTGCGGCAAACTTTTTGATGCGGAAAATCTTGCCCGGTATCTGCGGGAATGCGCCGCATTGACTCCGGATGGCGGCATCACATTTTCCGGCGGAGAAGTTCTCATGCAGTCCGGATTCGTGCTGGATCTGCTCTCCCGGCTTGACGGCATCCATATAACTGTGGAAACCTCCGGAGCCGGAAAGTGTCAGGATCTGCTGGATATTGCTGAAAAGTGTCAGCTGATCTATTTCGGCTTGAAAATAATCGACCCTGCCGATGCCCTGCATTTCACCGGCATGAGTCCGGAAGTGATTTTGGAAAATCTCTTCGCCCTTGACCGCTGCAGTCAGACCCGGTACATTCTGCGCATTCCCCTCATCCCCGGAGCGATCGCCACGGAGAAAAATTTCAAGGCGTTGATGGAATTGTGCTTCAAACTTAAACGGCTTCATTCAATAGAATTCCTCCGGGCAAACAAACTTGCCCCGGCAAAGTACGCCAGCTGCCGGAGAAAATTTGCTCCGGAATTTGCCGCTTGCCGCACCGGGGAAGTACCGGATTTTTTTGCACCGCCGCAACCATTTTCTATTTTGTTCTGATCCGATAAAATGGGATCGCAAAAACAGGAATTCCCCTTTCGATGACCGGATTATCCATGTTTTTGCAAATATTTGCTATTGGCAAAATGTACTTTTTTGTGTATACTATACACATAGACAATACAAGTTGTACATTTTCATGCTAAATCGAATATTGGATTTGAAAGGATAGTAAATGAAAACAATTCCCCGTCCGGAATATCCACGCCCGCAATTTATCCGCAATGATTGGATAAACCTTAACGGCAAATGGAATTTCGAATTTGATTTTGGTGAATCCGGGTTGGATGCCCCGGAAGTTTCCCCCGCCGGTCCGCTGGCTGAAAATTGGAACGGGGCTGATCGCGGAGCACTGAAAAAAGCTCCCTTCGCCAATGAGATCATTGTACCATTCTGCCCGGAAAGCCCTCTTTCCGGAGTGGGATATAAGGATTTCATCCCGGCGATCTTCTATTCAAAAGAGATCTCCATTCCTGAAGAATGGGCAAACAAACGGATCATCCTGCACTTCGGCGGAGTGGATAATGTGGCAATGGTCTATATCGATGGAAAACTTGCCGGTCGTCATAAAGGCGGACAATGCTCCTTTGAAGTGGATATAACCGGATTTACCCAGGCCGGAAAAACTCATATGCTGATCCTGCATGCCATCGACCATCAGCGCTACGGACTTTCCGGTGCCGGGAAACAGAGCCGTTTTTACCAATCTCACGGCTGTTCCTACACCCGGGTCACCGGCATCTGGGCAACCGTATGGCTGGAAGCGGTGGATATGTGCGGATTGAAGCGCTGCCGGATCACTCCCGATCTGGATAATGGCTCTTTTGTCATCACTCCGGAGTACTACGCTCTGCCGGAAAACGGAAAACTGCAAACCGGTATTTATGCAGACGGCAAAATCGTCGCCTCTGCCGCTGTATCATGCGGCAACGGAGTCCCCTTCGCGGTGAATATCCCGGAAAAACATCCGTGGACACCGGATGATCCATTTCTCTATGAGATAAAATTCTCCCTCTTTGACAAAGAAGGCAAACTGATCGATGAGGTGGAGTCATACGCCGGATTGCGGAAGATCTCCATTATCAAAGACCGCCTGTACCTTAATAACAAACCGTTCTTCCCCCGATTCGTTCTGGATCAGGGGTACTACCCCGATGGTATCTGGACTGCTCCTGACGATGAGGCTTTGGAAAATGATATCAAATTGAGCAAAGCCGCCGGATTCAACGGAGCCCGGCTGCACCAGAAGGTCTTTGAGGAGCGTTTCCATTACCACGCCGACCGTCTGGGTTATCTCACCTGGGGCGAATACGGCAACTGGGGGTGGAATTTTTCCAAAGCCGAGGCAAGAGAAAATTTTCTTTCCGAATGGCAGGAAATCGTGCTGCGTGACATGAATCATCCATCGATCATCGTGTGGTGTCCTTTGAATGAAACCTGTTCGCCCAATCCGCTGGCTCTCATCGCTAAATTCCCCAATATGGCAGCATTGCAAAGCTATCGCGATCATCTGACCGCCATCGGAGAATTGACCAAATCCATCGACCCGAGCCGTCCTTTCAGCGATACCAGCGGCTTCCTCCATGTAAAAACCGATATCTGGAGCGTACACTGCTATGCCAAAAATCAGCAGGAGATGAAAGAACGCCTCTTTCCCGAAAAAGGCGGCGTTATGGTTCACGCCCCATCGGTGGAAACAGGGTATTGCGGTCAACCGTATTTGTGCAATGAATTCGGCGGATTTATGTATATCGCTCCGGAACGGAGGAAAGAAAGCAACCGCTGGGGTTACCACGGTCTGGATCTGCAAACTCCCTCTGAGTGGGCAGAAAAAATCCGCGAACAAATATTGCTTTTGATTTCATCACCCGAAATCGCCGGTTACTGTTACACACAGTTGACGGATGTGGAGCAGGAACAAAATGGCATTTATCATTTTGACCGGAGTGCCAAATGTGACCTGACTGAAATCAGAAAGATATTCTCAATGAAACCTGATTGGTCTGAATACTGATTTTTCAGTATCAATATTTATAACCACAGTAATATAAATACAGAAAGGAACGGACTATGAAACATTATTCATCAAGGAGTACCTTGATGAAGCCCATGGGCTTCACCCTCATCGAACTTCTCGTCGTTATCGCCATCATCGCCATACTGGCAGCAATTTTACTGCCTGCACTCAACTCTGCCCGTGAACGCGGTCGTTCTGCGAGCTGTATCAACAATCTCAAGCAGATCGGTTCTGCTTTTGCCCAATACTCCGGAGATTGTGAACAGTATCCGCCTGCGTGGAAAGATTTAACTGCATTCACTACCCTGCCAACTTACCACTGGTACATCATCCCCTATCTCAATGATCCGAATATTTTCATCTGTTCCAGCGTTGCAATTACCAAAGTCGGCAGTTATGATTCTCTGACGATGCTGGCTTCCATTACTCCTGGCGGCACCCCGAGTTACAAATCAAAAGTGGGGCATTACGCCTACAACCATCTGGGGGTCGGGGATGACTTTTACGGCAATTATCCCAAATATCCCCAAAGATTCAACAAAGATATCGGCATTCCCCATCCCCGTTCACTCAAACCGGGAAATTGTAAAAATCCCAGTTCACTGGTAGCGATGACCGAAGCTGTTCTGGTTGACGGCGGCAGTCTCAGCGGATTGCCTTCCTGTATGATCGATGGCGAAAAAACTGCACACTTCGATCCCCGCCACAGCAAAAAATTCAACAACCTCTATGCCGACGGCAGCGTCAACAGCATGGAAGAACCTTCCGATATGACTTATGCCAGAAACAACAAGGTGCATGACAAAATTTTCAGGGATCATTTTTATCGGGACTACGTGGAGTGATCATGATAAAAAAACTGCTTCTTATTGCTTTGCTGCCGCTCTTTGCAATGGCGGCAGAGGTCGATGTTCTGGATTTGCTGCGCGGAGCTTCGGCAAAGAATATGGAAGGCGCTCAAGGCAGTTGGGAAAGATCCGGGAAAGCGGTCAAATTCATCAGCACAGCTGCTCAGGGATATATGATCTATGCCGGAAACAGCAAGTTTGATCCGGCGATCACTCCCGGCAAAACCTACGAAGCGGTTGCGGATTTTGACATCACAGGCAATGCCACGGGAGCATTGATGCTCTCCATGCCCGGCGGCAAACGCCGTCCGTTTCCGATCCGGGTATTGAAA
>JAFVZG010000010.1 GCA_017508285.1 Lentisphaeria bacterium
CTGACCAAGAGAAATATTTATCACACCATGCTCAAACGCGGTGCGGCATTCCGTTTCGGCCCGCGTCTGCCGGGGATTGAACCAAAATTCAAACTGGACAAGGACGGCAAACTGCAGATATTCTGGGATGACTTTGACCGGCAGGCAAAATATCTTTTCAACGAACTCAAGGTCAATACCATCCAGCTGCCGCCGGGACAACTCGGCAGCCATGACAAATTTATCCGCTGGAATTCCATTTTGAAAAAGAATTATCAGAATTGCGACGACCCGGAATTCCAATCCGTCTTAAAGCAGTACGCCCGCCAGTATGCCGATCACATGAAGCAGCTCGGCTTCTCCGATAAAATGCTTTTCGTCATCTGGGATGAACCTTACGGTCTGGAAGAACCGCTCAAAGGTGCAAGGATCGTCCGCGAAGCCGCTCCGGAGATCCCCATTGGTATATTCACCGACCGGGCGGATGCCTCTGCCAAAAACATCGATATCTGGCTGGTAACACTTCAGGCAGTGGCAGAAACGATCAAAAAAGCCCCCGGCAAAAGGATCTGGCTCTACAACTCCAACGGGGTCAACAACTTCAAATTGCCTGCATCCGACATTCGCAGTTTCTTTTACCTTGCCGACAAAACCGGCATCGAGGGATTCCTCAGTTCTGAGATCAATGTTGTCAGCAAAAGCGGCTGCAAAGACGGAGTATACTTCAATCACTACCCGCAGCATTGCCTCTTTTATGTTTCCAACGATGGCAAAGAGGTCTTTGACTCCTGGCGGCTGGTGCTTTTGCGGCAGGGATTCAACGATTATGATTATCTGGCGATCTACCGGAAACTGCTGGCAAAGGCGGGCAAACCGGTTCCGTCATGGCTGACTGATGCTGAACCGGGATTCGATGCAGAAGGAATGCCTGACTTCAAAGTCGATACGATGAAAGAACTTGACCAACTCCGCGACCGCATCGCAAGAGAAATCGTAAAACTGCAATAAATCTTTCCTGCCGGCAGGGAATTTGCAAAAATCATCCGCAAGCAAGTTGACATTACGGCTCCGGGTGCTATATTTTATTTCTGATGTTTGAGTTGAACCAAAGTTATTAAATATACGGAGAAAATATCATGCAGCCGATGCCATCCTACCCGGCAGGAGAACCACTGTTTGTCGATCTTTTGCGCAAGCACCAAGTTTTTATTCCCAACTGGGAAACCGGCACCTGTCCGGCGGATCATCTCGATGTAACCGGCGGATTGCAAGTCGATTTTCAATTCCCGGATCCGGAAAAACTGCTGGAAACTGCCGTATCTGACCTGGAGCGTTTTATCAGCGAAGCCGGGATATCCGGCAAGGCGATCACCGTTTCGATCCTCCATAATGCGGCATTTTCCAAAGAAGAGTACCGTATCAGGATAGATGATAATATCACTATTTCAGCGGCAGATACCGAAGGTATCCGCCGGGCGGTCTATGCGCTTACTGATATGATCGCGGCTTCTCCTTATTTGCGCAAAGAGAGCATTACGAAAAAACCGTGGATAAAGAACCGTATTTCCCGCTGTTTTTTCGGGCCGATCAAGCGGCCGCCATTCAACATCGATGAGTTGATGAATGATATCGACTACTATCCGTCAGAGTACCTCAGCCGTCTTGCCCATGACGGGGTAAACGGTTTGTGGCTGACCATCGCTTTCCGGGAGATCTGCAACACTTCGATTCGTCCGGCATCTCCGGATGCCGCCCGCCGCATTGCCAAACTGCAGGATACGGTGAACCGGTGCCGCCGTTACGGTATCAAGATCTGGGTTTTCGCCATTGAACCGATCTACTGGGCAAAACAGACCGGCAACCCGGTACCTCCGGGCTGTGAATAACTGGTCGGCCCCTCTCTCTGGGTGGATGGTATTGAAATGCATACCTTCTGCCCGAAATCGGAACTTGCCGCCAGGTATCTCTACGAATGCAGCAACGATCTTTTCACGCAGGTGAAACATCTGGGCGGAATGATGCTGATCTCCATCGGCGAGCGGCTCACCTCCTGTCTCAGCATGATCAACAGCAGCGGCGAAGGCAAACCATGCTGTGATGATTGTCAATTGCAGGTTGAAGATATTTTAAGCGCAGTATTGATGCCCCTCAAAAAGGGTATACGCGATGCCAATCCGGAAGCGGGATTGATCAGCTGGCTCTATCAGCCTCAGGAGTTCCAGTTATCCGACTGGCGCTACCGTCTGCCCCGCAAACTGGATAAAGATGTGGCACTGGCATTCAACTTTGAATCCGGCGTCACTGCTGAACAGCAGAATAAAGTCCGTGCCGGCGGCGACTACTGGCTCTCGCAAACCGGTCCCTCTGACCGTTTCGGCCGCATGGCGGAAGCCGCCAGAGGCAATTGTGAATTTGCCGCAAAAATGCAGGTCGCCTGTTCCCATGAAGTGGCAAGCATTCCCTATGTGCCTGCCCCCGGCATCATCTACCGCAAGTACAAAGCGATGAAAAATCTCGGCATCAGCCATGTCATACAGTGCTGGTACTTCGGCAACTATCCCGGCTTGATGAATGAAGTGGCAGGCAAACTTGCCTTTGAGGATTTCTCCACGGATGAAAATGAGTTCCTGAACCGGATCGCCGCCGCCTCATGGGGCAAAGATCACGCGCAGGTGGTCAAAGCATGGCAGCTTTTTGCCGATGGTTACCGCAACTATCCGCTGGATATCCAATTCCAGTATTACGGCCCGATGCATGACGGTCCGGTATGGCCGCTTTACCTGAAAGTGGCGATGAAACCCCTCACCCGCAGCTGGAAGCCGGAAACCTTCCCATCCGGCGATGCCATCGGTGAGTGCCAGCGGCAGTTTGAACTTCCCGAATTGGTGAACCAGACCGCCATGATGATAAAAAACTGGAGTGCGGGCATGGAGGAATTACGCAAGATCTCCAGCAAAAATCATGAGTTGGATTTCACCCTTGCCGAAGCATTGGAGATCCAGATCCGGTCATCGCACAATATTTTGAAATTCTACCAATTCCGGGAGATGCTGCTCAACAGTGATCCCTGCTGCAAAAGCATCCTTGCCGCGATGAAAAAAATCATCGAAGATGAGATTTCCGGCAGCCGCCGTCTGGCGGAGTTGTGCAAGATCGATGTCCGTCTGGGATACCACTCGGAAGCAGAGGTCTACAAATACTTCCCCGAAAAACTTGAGTGGCGGAGCAACCAGTTGACTGAATTGCTTTCCGGCGATTTGGCAGTTGCGGAAAAATTGCAGGATGATCCGGCGGCAGTTGCAGAATTTCTGCTCTCTGATATGCAGGATTTCCTCGTTCCCGGCAAATATTACGATACGGAATACATGCACTGGAAATTTGAAGCCGATCACGAAAATATCACCTTTGATCTGGAATTCCCCGGCAAATATGATTGCGTGGAAAGAGCTTACATCTACCTCATGGATTACCACGGCTCAAAAGCGGCGATCCCCTGCACGATCATCGACAAGAATAATTGTGAAATAACTGCCGACGGCTGGAAAACTCAAGTGACGATCCCGCGCAATACCATCCGCGGTGCCGCCAAATTCCAGCTGGGAGTGGAGCGGGCGATTTTCCCGGATGACGGGCCGGATATGCATTGCAATCACAAACCGGGCAAATTCTGCAACGATGTGCGTTTGAGATATATCTACTGCTTTGCCGATAAACTTTCACCGGCAAAACTCTGAAGGGGGTACTACCATGAAAATCACGGTTTTAGGCAGCAGTCACGGCAATCCGACGCCGGGACATTTTCAGACTTCCGTGCTTATTGAAAGCGGCGGCAACTATTATCTGGTGGATGCCGGAGAACCCGCCAATGCTCTTCTGATCAACCGGGGTATTCTGGCGGCGCAGCTGTCGGCAGTATTCATCACCCACATGCACATCGACCACACCGGCGGCTTGCCGTCACTGTTGATGCAAGCCGGCAAACACCGCCCGCAGTTTCCGGAAAAAAAACTGCAGCTTTATCTTCCGGATGCTGCCGGCGGCAAAGCCCTGCTCGACTGGATGGAAGCCAATGAAAAACCGCAAAACTGCGGATTTGCGCTGAATTACATGTATTGCGGCAACACCTATGCCGATGATACGGTAAATGTCTCATTCATTCCCACCGATCACATGACCAGAGGGCCGGGGAATATTGCCCGCAGTTATGCAATTTTCATGGAACTTGAGGGAAAGAAGGTTCTTTTCAGCGGCGATTTGGCAGCGGACTTCTCGGATTTTCCGGTGGAAAAGGCAAAGAAGTGCGATCTGGTATTCTGCGAATTGACCCACTTCAACCTTGAAAAAAACATCCATCTTTTACAGCAGATCTCTCCGGAAAAACTGGTTTTCTACCATGTTCACACCCCCCATCAACTGCCGGAGGGTGCGGCAAAGGTAATGGAAAAGTGCGCACAGCTGCCCTATCCGGTGGTCATCGCCGCCGACGGCACCGAAACCATATTGTAACAGCGATTCAGATGCTCAATACGGCATCGGCAAGATGCAATTCGCCGGAACCGGCCACCGCATAAGAAACAATGCCGAATACCCCGTTGGGAGCGTCGATCGACAGAGTAATGCTCTCATCGCCGGTCAAAGTGAAAGATTCGACCGCTTTGCCGGCGTTGATGATCTTGATTTGCACCCTCCCGATGCCGGAACCGTAAATTTTTCCCCGGAACCGGCGGTAAAGAGACTCCGGCAAATCATAGAGCAGTTTCGCTTCATGGTTGACGCCGAAAGATATCACCCCGTTGTCAAATCCGCACTTGCGCAGAGGAAAACTCCCGCCGCCGCCGACCGGATAGAAGAAAGGTTCAAAATCTCCCAGAGAGCGTTCACTCATAACCTCATGCGTTCCCCCGGCAAGAGCGAATAAAGCGGCGGTCGTGTCGGCAGCCAGCTGTACCGCACAGAGGAACATATTTTTCTCACATGCACGGATAACATCTTCATTCTCCGTACCATTGATATACTCCATTGCCATCCGGAACAACTCCCGGCGGGAAAACTCCGCAGATGCCGCATAACGGCGGTAAAGCAGCGGGACAAATTCCTTTGCATCACCGGTAAAAACCTGCGGAGTGACCGTCAAACCGTAAAGTTTCTCACTCAATGGCAAAGCGCACAACTTTTTGCAGACCGGCATCCCGGATAAACGGTCAAGAACAAATATATCTGTCCCTTCCGGGCCTTCCAGAGCATGGATGCCGAAACACTGATCTTCAAGAAGGTGAAGGAGGCAGCCGAGATACTTGTACGCCTCATCCTTTTCACCGCTGCGCAGAGCTGCCACTATCCGTTCCTGATAAAATGCGAAACCGGCCTCTGCCATGCGCTGATTATCATTGGGGCGTGTGCCAGCCTGCCGGGTAACGCCCTTATCCGGCAGAAACCGCCAATAGCGGTAAAACTCTTCAACCGGAGTATGCGGCAGATAGTGGAATTCAATGCCGTCTTTGATAAACAAATACGGTTTTATCTCCTCATACCGGGAGTGAAAATCATCCGGCCAGATGCAGTAATCACTGCTCAGCCTTGCGCCATCGGCGATACGGCAGCTTGCCAATGCCTGCCGGGTGATGATCCGGTGATGAAGCGCGCCGGGCATCTCAAACTCCGACAGTCAGCATGCCGTCGGCAGTCATTTCCACCGACACCCCGTAAGGCAGGCTCAAATTCCGGTAAAGTTCGAAAATCTCCTGCGCCTCTGCTCCGGATGCCATCTCCGGCAGACCATTCATCTTATCCTGACGGTGGAAATTCAGATAAAGCGGCATCATGGTCAGGCGGCGGAATTTACCGTTTTCAAATTCCAGTTTCGGCAGTACACTCTGGTAATTGGGCTTCTCGCAATGCAAACCGACTTTGCCGCCCCGTGAACGGGTCCAGAGAGCCTCCTCTGCGCTGGAATAGATATCTATACCGTACTTTTCCATAAAATCCGCCGGCAGATGTTCGATCCGCAATCCCTGATAAATAAAGTCACCCAGCGAATAAAAGATCGGCACATCATTATAAATTTCCAGCGGACGCAGACGGTGACAGCCGCCGCCGAATACCGCCGACACTCCGGCATCGGCACAGGCATGGCAGAATTCCACCATATATTCCGGCGGATTCTCCTGTTTGCGGTTGTCGTTATCGTGACAATGCACCACGATAAAGACATAATCGCAACTTTCTTTTGCCTTTCTGATCGCCTCGGTCAGGCGGGCTTTGTCGCCGGGATGACAGCTGGTTTCCGGGAGCCCCTCTTTAGTGGTGAATTTAAGTTCACCCAAATTGAAAAATCCTTCCGCATCCGGAGTCATATAGCCGGTACTGATCATCAGGTCACGGAAAAAATTCAATCTGGTCTCTCCGGCGATCCGCCGCAAATCCGCCATATCCGTTGCCGAAACCTTGTAGATTGTATCGTGCCGCAAAAAGTTCACCCCCGGACGGGCCTTGATGACTCTGGTCGCCTTACCGGCACGGGAAGGATCTTTGAAAGAAGCATCCACGGCAAAAACCGCCGCTTTCACGCCATCGGATTCGATGATCGCCGGAGCAGTCGCCTCTTCAAAACTTCTGCCGGTACCGCAATGGGCAACTTTGGCGGCATCCAGCAGATCGATAGTGGAAAGCAAGCCGTTGAATGAGTAGTCAAAACAATGGTTGTTGGCAGTACCGTAACAGTTAAATCCATACTTCTGAAGTTCCGGCAGACACTCCCGGCGGGTATTGAGCCAGGTGCCGCCGGAGTAGGCTCCGGGGAAGTACTCAAAATCGGAAAAGTTGGTTTCCAGATTGGTTATTTTCAGATCACAAGATTTGATAAAATCGGCGACCTTCTGCAATCCGGCAGAGTATTCAGCGGGAAACTCCTGCAAAAAAAGCGCATCACCGGTTCCGGTCACAGTAAATTTTTTATCAGGCATCATACATTAATCCTTATTTTGCAAAATCCGCCTGAACCGCCAGACGGAAATCTTTTTCAGTAATAAATCTGTAAACCACAGCAGCCATTGAGGCGGCGGCACGCAACCCGTTGTCAAAGGCGAAATCACTGATCGCCGCATCCCGGAATTCCGGAGAGTGCGCCGCGATTGCCGGCTCTCCTTCCGGCACGATGGCAAAATACGGATGGATACCCGGCACAAGCTGGGCGAAGTTGCCGAAATCCGATGAACCGCGACCGGAATCTTTCGGATACACCACAGTACAGCCAAAAGACTCCATACCGCAAGCAAACGCCTCATTCATCGCCGCATTGGGCTTGCGGGCACGGTAAGCCTCCCGGAAAGGCATCACTTCAGCGGTACATCCGGTCATCAACTCCGCTCCTTTTACCATATCCATAAACCGTTTTTCCAGCTGCGGAGCGAAAGTTTCTTTTTCCGTGCGCAGATAAAAACGGCAGCCGGCAGTTTCCGGAATGATATTCGGTGCCGCTCCACCATTATTTATAATGCCGTGTATGAGCGCGTGACGGGGAAGCTGCTGACGGTAGGCATTGACCGCAGCAAAGAGCAAAGTGACCGCATCAAGTGCATTGACCCCAAGTTCAGGAGAAGCAGCTGCATGAGCAGACTTACCGTGAAAAATCACCTCAAAACCGGCATTGGCAGTCGATCCGGCATCGATCTGATTGCGGCTGCTGGGATGGAGCATGATGGCGGCATCCACCCCATCAAGGATGCCGGCATTCGCCATTTTCACCTTGCCGCCGCCACCCTCTTCAGCAGGAGTGCCCAGCAGCAGGACTTTGCCGGGAACGGCAGCACTTTTCAATATTTCAGAAAGAGCGAGGAATGCCGCGACCGCCGTGGTGCAAATAAGATTATGGCCGCAGCCGTGACCGATCTCAGGAAGAGCATCATATTCAGCAGCGATCGCCACGGTCGGCCCGTCACCGGAACCGGTCTCACAGCAAAAGGCCGTTTCCAGACCGCAGCAGTTTTCAGAAACCTTAAATCCGCGTTCAGTGAGGTAATCCCTGAGAGTTGCGGCGGCAAATTTTTCATGCCAGGCAATTTCCGGATGTTCCCAGATCGCACGGGAAAGCTGTTTGAGAGAGTCACGATGAAGATTGATTTGGTCAAGCAGTTTTGTCAGCATATCCCACCTGTATATTTAATGAATATGTAAGTTGTTTATCCGGGCATAAATATAGCATGGAAAGATTTTTTTTCAACGCAAAAAAAAAGCAGAAAAACAAAAAAATAAGTCTCAAACGGATAAAAACACAAAAAAAATTAAAATTTTTTGAAATTTTATCAATTTTGCTCTTGATTATTACGGTTTTGCTGAGTATACTTATTAACAGTCAGTAATAAAATGACGTTTCACCATTATAAAAAGTTCAGGAGGACAAAGAAATGAAACACAAATTTTATGATGTCAAAACCAAATCTTCTGTTGAAACCGAAGTTCTGGAATGCGTGACCTTTAAGACTGCCAGCCGCACCAGCTATGCTTTCAAAGGAAAAACCGCCGATGGCCGCAGCCTGACCGCTTTCGTCAGCAAAGCCGTCTGGGATAAAGCGAACAAGTAATTTCTTATCGCTTTTGCAGAGAGCCGCCCCTTTTCCGGGCGGTTTTTTGTTGCCCGGAAAAAGGTTTTTCCGGATAATAGTGTAAAAAAACATGTTTTTTTGATTTTCAGGACTTGAAAAAATAATATTTGAGTCTATATTAAATGACACGACCGGATAAAACCGGTTTTGGGCTGTTAAATGTGCCGACGTGGCGGAATTGGCAGACGCGCACGGTTCAGGTCCGTGTGCCGCAAGGCTTAAGGGTTCGACTCCCTTCGTCGGTACCAATAAAAATTGCGGGTATGGCATAACGGCTGTGCACCAGCCTTCCAAGCTGGTTATAGGGGTTCGACCCCCCTTACCCGCTCCAGTTTAATTTTCGGTGGGATTGCCGAGCGGTCAAAGGCGGCAGACTGTAAATCTGCTCTCTCCGAGTTCGATGGTTCGAATCCATCTCCCACCACCATTTACAAATCACCGGAATCCACTCCTCCGGATAAATAGAAAAATACGCAGTTTCAAAACTTGGTTTTGACTGCGTTTTTTCATTTATCCGGTCGCTGCGCTTTCGATGGCTATGCCATCGGAAGTGGATTCTTTCGGGGTGGTTGCCTTGCGCTTCTCGCCCTGCGGGCTGTGATGCTCACGCACGTCGGGCTGCGCCCTCCGTCGAATCCATCTCCCACCACCATCTTAAAAAAACAACGCATCTCGTAAGAGGTGCGTTTTTTATTTTGAGATGTGGAGGAGATCACGGCTTCAGCCGTGAACGATGTGAAACATCGTGGAGTCGAAACATCTGGTTCGACATCGCTTGCGATGTGCGTGAGGATTTTGCGCAAGCAAAACCGCAGGGCAATCCATCTCCACCGCCATGTACCTATTCAACCGTCTGTAAAGATGGTTCTTTTGTACTCAAATCCCCTCTTTTACAACAAATTTTCCACCTTGCAGAAAAACGGTGGAAGGATTGGCTTTGCTCCACAAATATCCCACACTGTGGAGACCTCTTCCGCCACTTTCCCTGACTACTGCCACGGTATGATGCAATGAAGCCGGGCACATCCATCAGAGAGGCGTATCCAGGATTTGTTACAGTCAGGAAAGAATCCGGTACAATACCAAACTCATTACACATAATTTCAGTCAAATTTTTGCAAATGAACTTGCATTTTTTATAATCGGTTATTATATTATAAATATAATTACATAACCCAAAAAACAAGGATTTGATATGGGATTCACGAATCAGGAAAAGCAGGAACGCTTCCGAAAAAAGGAATATCTTAAAAAAGTCGCAGATAAAATTTTTCGCGACTGGCAATTTTTAGGATGGAGAAATTCTCAAAAAGATCCTAAAGATGTAAAAATGGAATTGGAAAAAATCGCAGCTCTGCCATCCGGATGGAGTGAAGCAGACTACGATCAGGCATTGAAAGCATTTCAGATCTTCAGTGATGAACTTCATTCCGGCAACCCCTATTTGCTGCAAAATGATATTTATGCCGGAAGGGATAGCGTGTGTAATCCAATGACTTCTCCGGATGGTGTTCGATTAGTCAGGGA
>JAFVZG010000066.1 GCA_017508285.1 Lentisphaeria bacterium
ATCCGCACAGAGACCAAAGAATCTCTGCACCGTTTCAAAACCTCGTTTTACAATGACCGCAATATGTTCCGTTTCACTGATGATGGAAATTACTGATAAAGGAGATCAATAAAAATGATAAAAAAATCAATTCTGGCGGCACTGCTCATCTTCAGTGTCACCGCAAGTGCCCAAAGCAAAATCCTGACCTCTTGGCCGGAAGAAATGATGATCGGCACCCGTCAGCAGAAGGAGTTCCGTCTGCCGCCGGTACCGGAGGGCAAACAGGTCACGATCAGTTTCCGCCACCGCATCGACTACCCCAAAGCCGGCGGCTGGTGCCCCTGCTGGCAGCTTGAAGTCAACGGCATGATCATCGCTCCGATGGCGAATAAAAAACAGAGCCGTCTGCTGAATAAACCGGTGGTAATGAACCACAAGCACCACGGCAAATTTCATGCGGCAAATGCGGGGAACTTGTGGTATTCACTCTATCTTCCTGCCTACGACACGGCTGACAACTTTTTCAAACCGGCGACCAAAGAGAGTTCCCGGGTCGAGATCGACATCACCGATGCCCTGCACACCGACCGGGAAAACACGGTGATCCTCCGGGTGAGACGGATACCGGAAAACAACTATAAAAAGAATAAGATCACCACTCACAAACCGGCATTGGCGGTCAAAGATCTGCAGATAACGCTCCACGACCGGCAGAGTCCTTTGACTGACAAGAGTGCGGCATTGGCTGACGGTGAAAAACTGCTGCTTGACGGCGGCAGGGAGTTCTTTATTGAAAGACGCGATTACAAGGAGTTCCGCTTTCCGGCGGCACCGGCAGGCAAGCAGGTGGTCGTAGAATTCCGTCACCGCACCGACTATCCCCGTCCGGCGGGCTGGTGTCCCTGCTGGCAGATCGAAGTCAACGGCAAAATGCTCTCAAGCATGGCGACCAGAACTATTCCCCGTCTGCTCAACAAACCGTTGAAAATGTATCACAAACATCACGGCTGGTTCAAAGTGGATAACGGAGCGGATATGTGGTATTCGCTCTATCTGCCGGATCATCATGCGGCGGATAATCTCTTCAAACCGGCGACCGTTGAAGCTACCAGAGTGGTGCTGGATATTTCAGATGCAGTTTATACTGATAAAGAAAATGTGATGCGTCTGCGTTTCGGCAGAGTGCCGCCGAGTTACTACACCAAAGACAACATCACCACTCACCGCCCGGCTCTGGTGGTCAGGGATTTGAAGGTCATTGCTAAAAAAGATGCCAGTATCCTTACGCCCAAAGCGGAAGACAAAGCGGTTTTCATCAAGATGAAAAAACTGCCGCTGCCGGAATTCAAGTGCCAAAATAAAGGTGATGCACTGAATATCAGTTTCAACGGCAAAGAACTTCCGGTGCGTTCAAGATTCACCATTCCGGAGGGAAAATTTGCCGCGATGAACGGCAATTTTCTGGATACCGGTTACTACACGGTCAAACGCCGGGTGGAAGTAAAGGAAAACCGGGTGGATATCTTTGATACATTCACCTCAAAATCCAAAGAGTTGATCGGTCTGATGGTGCGCTATGAAAGTGCCGTCGGCAAATTTGATCCCATCTGGGTCGCCGGAGATGATGCTCCGTCATCCATAACCTTTGCAGGTGGAAGGAACCCGTCGGTTTTCGGTAAATTGAATGACTCCACCGGTCTTGGCATAATTGCGGTGGATGATGTGCTGCGGGTGCAGAATATTTCCCGCTGTGAAAACGGTTTTTTCGGTATCGGCAGTGATAATCTGGCTCTTTCCCCCGGCGAAAGCCGCACACTGGAGTGGTCGATCTACCCGGTAAGATCGGGTGATTACTTTGACTTCATCAACACTGTGCGCAAAGACTGGCAGGTAAATTTCCCGATCACCGGCGGCTTTACTTTCGGCATGAATACCTTTAACACGATCGATGCCAAAAGTGCTCAGATCAGCAAGATCAATTCTGCTTTGACCATGCGTTCCACCGGAGCGCACTTCTGGTATCACCTCGGCGGCAAATACGCCAATTACATCGGCACGCTCAACGGCATCGGTTACGACAGTGACCGGGTGCGGGTGAGAGCCAACGGCAAAGTGATCGACATCGATCCGGAACCGATGCGCAAATTTGATGAAAGATGCTTTGCCCGGTGCAAGGAGTTGACTCCGGATGTCAAGAGATTCTTTTACTTCCACAATCAAATCAGCCAGCAGTCGGATGATGAAAAATATGCTGATTTCCGGGTGATCGCCGCCAACGGCAAAAAAGTTTTCTACGGCAGCCCGACGGCAAAAGTTTTCCTCCCGACCCACACCAATCAGCTGGGCAAAGATGTGATGAAGACCCTCGACTACATCATCAACCGCTTTGATATCGACGGTATTTATCTGGATGAGGCGAACTACTGCTCACACCGTATCCATTACGGAGACAAGATGTGGGATGGCTGTTCGGTGGAGTTGGATAAAAACTTCAAAGTCAAACGCAAGATCACCTTTGTCACGCTGGCGAAACTGCAATTCACGCTCAACTTCTTTGACCGGATAATTTCCCATCACAAGAAACTTTTTATTGCCAACTTCAGTCCGGATACGCGCAGTGAATTGCGCTTCAAGATCCCCCGTTTTGAAGAGACCTCTTCCAGCCGCTGGATCGCGCTGAGCCACCTTTACACCCCGATCCAATTGGGTGATATGCTCACATTCAAAAACACCCCGCTGGATATGGCAAAAGATCAGCGTATCGCCCTTTCCCGCGGCGCACTTTACTACCATTACAACGGCACGACCGGCTGCCCGTCGCTGACCTCAAAAATGTATCCTTTCACTCCGGTGGAACTGCACTCCGGCTACCTGATCGGCGAAGAGCGTATCCTGACCATCCACTCCGGTGAATTCGGCTGGTTCGGCACCGGCAAACTGGCACAGCTCCATGTCTTTGACCATCTGGGCAGAGAGGTGAAAGATTATCCGGCAGAAGTCATCAAAACTCCGGAAGGGGTGATGACCCGGCTCGATCTGAAAAAAGATCATTCCGCTGCCCTGGTCAAAGTGCCGGTATCGGCGGAAATCACCGGCAAAGCAGTGTTGAAAAATATTTCGTATCAAAACGGTTCATTCCGCTGTCAGGCATCCGGCAAAGGCAAAGTCGTATTTGACTTCAACGGCAGAAAACACGCTTTTCCCGTTGACGGCAACCGTGAAATCTCCATATCCAAATAACCGATAAGCTATCCAGAAATAATGAATAAGACCCGTTACGCTCTCGTCGGCACCGGCAGCCGTTCCCACATGTATATCAAGGCCGCGGCATACACCTACCGGGAAAACTCCGAATTCGTCGCCATGTGTGATACCAATTTGCTGCGCATGGATTACTACAACCGCGAATTGGCAAGTGATTCCCACGGCAATCACCCGCCGGTACCGGCCTACAAGGCGGAAGATTTTGAAAAGATGATCCGGGAAACCCGCCCGGATGTGATCATCCTCACCATGCCGGATTGTTACCACCACCTCTACGGCTGCCGCGCCATGGAATTGGGGTGCGATGTGATCTCCGAAAAACCCATGACCATCGACCCGGCAAAGTGTCAGATGATCATCGACACCCAGAAAAAAACCGGCAGACGCTACACTGTCACATTCAACTACCGTTACAGCCCGCGCAACAGCAAAATCAAGGAATTGCTGCAGCAGAATGTCATCGGCAAAGTCACCAGTGTAAATTTTGAATGGCTTCTGGATACCAGTCACGGCGCCGACTACTTCCGCCGCTGGCACCGGGATAAGAAAAACTCCGGCGGTTTGATGGTCCACAAAGCGACCCATCACTTCGATCTGGTGAATTGGTGGCTCGATTCCACGCCGGAAACGGTCTTTGCCATGGGCGAACTGGCTTTTTACGGCAAAAAGAATGCCGAAGAAAGGGGATTGAAAAGTTCCTACTTCCGGGCGAAAGGCAGTGAAGAGGCGGCCTCAGACCCCTTCGCGCTCCACATCACTCCCGGTGACCGGCTCGATCAGCTCTACTTCCGGACTGAAGCCGGTGACGGTTACATCCGCGACCTCAATGTATTCGGTGAAGGCATCACCATTGAGGATAATATGAGCGTGATGGTGCGCTATAAAAACCGGGTGATGATGAATTACACTTTGTGCGCCCACTGCCCGCATGAGGGATACCGGATCGTTTTCAACGGCACAGAGGGGAGACTTGAATTCAATGTCGTGGAATCCGGCTTCACCCGCCCCGGCGAAGATATGTCGGTATTCGGTATGCGCGAATACAACGACGACTCTGATATGCGCAAAAATATGATCCCGGAAATCATCCTCCAGAAGCACTGGCAGAAGCCGGAAGTGATCACCTATACCGCTGGCACCGGCGGTCACGGCGGCGGCGACCGGCTGCTGCTGGATCACCTTTTCCTCGGCGTGAAAGATGATCCGTTGCATCTGGCGGCAGACTTCCGCGACGGAGCGCAGTCGATATTGGTGGGCATCGGAGCAAATATCGCCTTTACTTCCGGTGAACCGGTAAAGGTGCAGGAACTTATCAAATTCTGACGGGATCTCTTATTGACAAAGCCTGAACGGTATGATATATTTACCGTAAACTGTCTGTTTTCACCAGGAGAATAAAAATGTCTGCACATACCGCTTTGATCCTGCTGCCGGTACCGGCGGAAATAAAACTTACCGATGAGAAGTTTCCGGTAAAAAATTTGACCGGCTATTCGATAGCTGAGGAGTTCCATGCTGTCATCCCGGAATTGGAAAGAGTTTTCCGTACCCTGCGGATGGAGGTCGCCGCCGAAAGTTCCGGGGGAGCATTTTCCCTGAGCAAAAGCGATCTTCCGGCAGGGGCGTGGCAGATGGATATCACCGCTGACGGCATCACTGCGGCTGCCGGAGATATCACCGGAGCATTCTATGCCGTCGGCGCCCTGACCCAGATGCTCTTTGCCGCCACCATATCCGGCTTGCCGGGTGATGCGCTGGATGGCGCAGAAATTTTTGACAAGCCCCGTTTTGCGGTAAGGAGTTTTCATCTGGATTGCGCCCGGCACTTTCAGGAAAAGGAGTTTATCAAACGCTTTCTGCATCTGCTGTCAGCCTGCCGGATAAACACCTTTCACTGGCATCTTACCGACGGTCAGGGGTGGCGTTATCAGAGCAAGGCGGCAGACCGCATGAACGGCAAAGGCGAACTTACCGACGGTCAGTACACGCAAGAGGATATCCGGCAGATCAATGCTCTGGCAAAGACGCTCGGCATCACCATCATCCCGGAAGTCGATGTGCCCGGTCATTCCAGAAGACTGCTTGCCAACTATCCGGAGTTAGCCTGTGATCCGGATGATCCGGGCAATGAGATCTGCCTCGGCAAGCCGGAAAGTATGCAGTTCCTGCAAGCGGTATTCGGAGAATTGATGGAATTATTCCCCGATTCTCCGGTGATCCACATCGGCGGCGATGAAGCGGCAACCGCCCATTGGGAAAAGTGTCCGCACTGCCGGAAAGCGATGGAAGAGAAAAAGTGCGCCAATATGCGGGAATTGGAAAATCTTTTCATGGTGGAGTTATCCCGTTTTATCACCGCCGGCGGCAGAACCCCCATCATCTGGGGAACCTGTTCCGGGCAGACTTATCCGGATGACACCATGATCCAGGTCTGGCTGGATATCCGGGAACCCTTGAAGATCGCGCCCAACGGCAATAAGATGATCTATTCGGTGCACTCTTCGCTCTACTTTGATTACCCGGCGAACCTCTCTGAACCGTGGGAAACATGGATGTTTGAACTCTCGGAAAAAGGGGTCTACATGACCGACCCGTATATCATCTGGCAGGATAAAGTCAAAGATCATATCATCGGTACTGAAGCGTGTTTATGGACTGAGACCATCCCGCAGCACCGGGTATTTGCCAAACTTTTCCCCCGGATCCTGGCATACAGTGAGTGTGCATGGAGCCTGCCGGAAAAAAAATCGTTTCAAAACTTTTCCGCCCGCCGGGAATTGCTGGAAGCCGCCGGTTTCACCGACTACTTGAAACAGAATTGACAGCGGCAAACATTACACCCCAAATATCACAATGTGAGATTTCCTCTACAAATATTACACGAGTGACGGAAAAGGTTTGCTTTTTGCCCTGAAATTGTGTAAAATAAAGATTAGCAAGTACGGAAACTATACCGTAAAGTAATAAGCGGGAGTACCGCTAAAAAACAAAAGAAAGGGAAAAACCAAATGAAAAAGAGTCGTGGATTCACTCTTATCGAACTGCTGGTCGTGATCGCGATCATCGCCATCCTGGCCGCCATCCTGCTGCCTGCTCTGCAGAAAGCCCGTGAGAGCGGTCGTCGTGCCAGCTGCACCAACAACCTGAAACAGATCGGTAACGCTCTGGAATTCTACTGCCAGGGTTCCACCGGTCAGCTCCGTCCCCACGGCCTGGTCAAAGGCGGCAAAAGCGTTGACTTCTCCGACGGCGGTGCCGCCAACGCTATGGAACTGCTCCGTTCCGAAGGTCACATGACTGACCACAAAGTCTTCGTCTGCCCCTCCAGCACCGCTTCCGCCGGTGAAGGCACCGAGAGCTTGACCTATACCGGCACCAACGGAACCACCCTGACCTACGGTTA
>JAFVZG010000067.1 GCA_017508285.1 Lentisphaeria bacterium
GCACTTTCGCGCCTTGCTTCTGGGCCGGTACGGTCGAGTACGGTAGTACACTCCCGCACCGTACCCGGCGAAAACACGACATTGCCGCCCGCTGCATCCACCGGGTGCAATCAAATCGTTTCATGTTTTTGACCAATCATAATGTAAGTGATATATTCTATGTGTCGCCATAAAATGTGTTCATTCGGTCTTGTATGTATGTTTCACAAAATTTGGGACATTACCAAAAAATTCATTTTCGCAGTATCGTGAGCATCTCTGCAAATGGAGTGCCAAAAAAATAGGGCTGTCCGCTTTTTGCGTCCAGCCCCGATATGTTTTTTGACCTTTATTTAGCGATATTCACTCTGCCGAATTTAAGCGGCACATGGTAACCGCCGCCGGTGAGACCGCACCAGTCTCTGCCCTGTGAGCAGACATTGAGGGTGAAGTTGTCACCTTTTTTCACTCCGACCAATTCGGTCATGGTTTTCCACGGGATAAATACCCGGAAATTGGCGATCTCGTTATTGCACGATGCTTCGGAACTCCATTGGAAAAACGATTTGGTATCGACTACCCGCTTGCCGCTGGGGAGGAATACGGTTTTGATATCCTGCTGGGTATTGAGAGTATTGAGTACCAGTTGGGCGAAGTTTTCGGAACCGGGTTTACCGAGGAATACCTCCATGCAGAGATCTTTCCAGACATCGCCGTCGCGTTTGGTGACCACTGATTTTTTGCCGATCTGATAGCGGACAGCGAGGTCGATATGCACTCCGTCATCATTGACAAAAAGTTTGGCGGAATCCGGGCGCACAGGGGATTTCCAGGTTTCCATCAGATTTTTGGCGTTGTTCCAATCGACTTTGGAACCTTTGGAAATGGGGATGGAGATCTCCTGATTGGGTTTGACATTCATGAATTTATCTTTCATCTGCGCCATGAATTCCTCATGGGTGAGGCGTTCAAGTTTGGCAAGATTGCGGCTTTCCAGAGCGATGATGCCGCTGCCGGCTGCGCCGAAAGAGAATTCCACGGCTGCGCCGCGCTGAACCATTTGGCAATTCCAGAGTTTCTGCGGAGCAAGTTTAAGATCTTTGATGACTGATTTGGAGAAATCGACCTTGACTTTTGCCGGTTTTTTATCGGGATTGACCGCCAGCAGCCACGCTTTTTTCCTGTCGGCGGAAACGATGACCTGAAATTCCGGAGCTTTGTCGCCGGTGACGGTAAAGGGATCTTTCAATTCCGGGCCGAGCAGACCGTCGGCGATGGCGGCAATGGCGTGATTCAATTCGCAAAAGCGTTTCCACTCTGCCGGGTGGTCGATGGGAGAAAGGCGGTGCAGACGGTTCGGGGCAAGGCTGGGATTTTTCTCTGCCGTTTCCCACCACTGCAAGCCTTTGACACCGTGGATCAGCGGCAGAATAGCCATGGCGCACAACTCATCGGCATTGGGCATACGCTGTTTATCCCCCGGCCACCGGAAAGCCTGAGCGATGAAGATCAGCGGGCGGTTTTTTCCGTAAAATCTCATATAATCAATGGTGTAACCCATATCAGCGATATTGCCGTTGGCAATGGGGTAGTGATCGAGGCTGAGTACATCGGAAACGACAAAACAGTCACGGGAGTTGGAGTTGGCGGCGAAGTTGACACTGGTGACGGTGTTGGGCATCAATGCTTTCATCAAAGCATTGAGCAGCACGAATTTGCGGTAGGTGAAATCCGGATGGTTCTCCGGTTCATCAAAGAGGTGGATAAACGCCACATTGGCAGGGTTGAAGTTGAGCATATCGCGCACCTGCCGGTCATAGGCGAAGCGGTCTCTGCCGCCGACGACATATTTGCCGGTGCTGTAATTCCAGCCTTTCCAGACCCAGTGAGAGGCATTGGCACCGACTTCTTTGTAGCGGGGATTATCGGGATTCACGCCGTAGCAGAGAATGGGGAAAAATGGTTTGCCGTTGACCAGGATGCTGTTGTTTTCGTCGATGACTTTGCCCGGTTTGTGATATACCATGCCGTAATGTTCGAGCATTTTTTCAGCGAATTCCTCCGGGGCGATATCGGGATTTGCCGCCAGAAGTTTTTCCCCGAATTCCGGAACCGGTTTGATCTCCGGAACCAGTGCTCCAAGTTTCATGGCATCGACGGAATTCGGGTCGAATTTCGGATCGGCGGTAAGGAGCAGTGAGTCGCCCCAGCCGCCGCCGGTGCCATCGAGATTAAGGAGAAAGAGGATCTCATCTTCCGAAAATGAGCCGACTTTAGCCCACTTCAAATTCTGCCGGGGCAGCTGAACTTTTTTTTTACCCAGCATTACGGAAAAAGGGCGACCGGCACTGTAACGGATAAAGCAGTTGTAACTGGCGGCTTTGCCCGGTTTTTTGATGAGGAAAGGATATTCCTGATCGTTGTACCAGATGCCTTTTTTGCCGATGGAAGTGCTGCTGTCGACCTTCCACGGGCCCTGAATGCTTTCCAGTTCCAGCCGGTAGGTTTCCGGCGGCACCGGAGAGATCGCGAGTTTGCTGTTTCCGGCACCGGCTTTGCCGTAGACGCGGATCTCGGTGACAGCCAGAACCATCTGTTTGTAGTTGCTGCTGACGATTTTGAGCATCGAACTTTTTTTGCCGACTTTGACGGTCACGGGGTAAGGTTTACTCTCTTTTAACTCAGTCTGAGAGGCGACGGCGGGAGTTTCCCAGAGCCACTGATCCTGTTTTTTCTCATTGGCACAATAGACTTCCACCTTGTTGATAAAGTGACTTTTGAACGGACGCTGCCAGACTTCCACATAATCCACGTCGCACACATCGCCGAGATCGAGGATGACGGTGATCTTCTTGTCGTGATGGCTCCAGTCGTAGGTTTGGATGAAGGTATTGAATTTACCGTCATTCAATGCGGAAATTTTATTGTGTTTGATAAATGCCGGAGCTTCATACCAGCCGGTTTTCTGCACAATGGTGGTGGATTTCTCATTCAGCGACTTGTCAGTACCTTTGATCTGCTGGTTTTTCCAGTACTTTCCTTCCATTTTCATACTGTCGACACGGTAATTGAGCATATCGGCAGCGGCGGCACCCAGCGAAGCCGCGGCAATGGCACCGGATAACAGGAATTTGATGTTCATAACGGTTGATTTTCCTTATATGTTAAGTGTTAGTATTGTACGATCTGACCGTTGAGGACAACTTTGTAAAACTGACGGACAAGGGCGGTGGAGTGATCCGGTGAGAAGTAGTACCACTTGTCTGCTTTGATATCATCCGGAGAAATCGAAGTCACACTCATGTCGGCGACCAGGCCGTTGGCTCTGCCGTTGTGGATAATGGAAATATGACCGTTATCATCATTTTTATCCTCATTGATGACCGACCATGCCGTGCTTTCCCCATTCAGATTCAATCTTTCTGAATCGACCAGCATCAATATTTCCGACGGTTTGCGCCAGGTGAAGAAACTTGAATTTTTCAAATCAATGTAACCACTTGAATACATATTGCCGTAAGCGCGGAAGTAATACAGACCATTGGTGTCATTGGGAACCGGTAACGACGGACAGTTGATCAAACCTCTGGCTTCCTCCTGTATGTAGCCGGTTCTGACCAGCAGGGCCGCCCAGGTGAAATTGGAAGCGAATTTAGTCGGGTCGAATACTTCACTGCGGTTGCCGTTGCCGTTACCGTTGCGGATGCAGTCATTGTTGTCATCCATGTAACTGCGGATCGCCAGACCGTTGTTTTTCAAATTGGATATGCACGCGGCAGCTCTGCCGCGCTCACGGGCGGAGTTGAGGGCGGGCAGCAGGATCGCCGCCAATATCGCAATAATGGCGATCACGACGAGAAGTTCGATCAGAGTAAAGCCCAAGGGCTTTACTCCACAGCTGTGGAGTAAATCTTTCTTCATTGTTTCATCTCCTTATTTTGGGTTGAGGATTCTGATTGGATCAGCTTGCCTTTTATATAAACCAACTCCCGTTTGGGGTATTTATATTGCGGTTTGGTGAGAAGTTCGGCGGCGGCAACTCCGATATCATAGTAGTCAAAATGATAAATATGCGCCCCCGGTATCTGCAATAACCACTTCATATTCTCTCTGGAGCAGAAGTAGAGCAGCGGCCGGTAGTTGAGTTTGCCGACAACATCAAAAACCGTTTCCTTGAATTCACCGAGAAAAACCAGCGCATCCGGTCGGGTGGAATTCACCTTGTCGATCATCTCTTTTGTTTCCGGATCAAGGGCGGCAGAGTGTTTCAATCCCAATGCCTGCGCCTGCAATTCGCCGAAGCGGAAGCATTGCCCGCAGAAAAGCTGGTTCCACGCACTGGAAAAGCTGTGAGGTATCTGCATGACCGATGATGCCCCGGCATTTCTGGCGTGGGTGAATATCTGCTGAATCATATCCAGCTCATCCAGCATCACTCCGGAAGTTCCCGGCATCGGAAAATCCACCGTCACCCGGTAAGGCTGCCAGTATTTGAGGAAGTATCCGGCACCCCGGCACATAATGGAGCGATAGGGCATCAAAACGATCCCTTCGCCCGGTTCACAGCCCCCGGCAGGGTTGATTTTCTGATGATCTTTATTCTGCAGTTCCAGATATATTTCCGAAAACTCCACACCTTTTTTTTCGCAGATGCTTTTTATCCCCCCGGCGAGACTATCCATCACGATGTCGGGCGAAAAGTGCTGATACTGGCGGAGCAGATTGATTTTGTGCAGCGGGATAACTCCACGGTTGGCAGGGTCGCAGACGGCAAACGGTTTGCCCCGGTTGGCGGAAATAAGTCCGCGCCGGGTCAACTCTCTTTGCACCTTGTGGGCGGTTTTCAGCGAGATGCCGTATTTGTCGCAAATCTCACTGCGGGAAAGAAACGGTTTGCCGTAAGAAAACAAGCCGTTGACGATATCATCATTGATATGATCGGCGATACTCAGAAATTTTTGAAAACTGTCTTGACGGAAATCCATTTTTTCTCCTGTATACACCTTAATCTATCATGTATACCGGTCGTTGTCAAGAGGGCATTGCAAAAAAAAAACAGAATTTTATTTTACCGCCGCAAACTCAAACTGGTGCGGCGTGAGTGATCCGGCAAAAAAAGAAAAAGCGGAAACGGGTATTTTTTTCTATTTTATCGGATAAGCGGCTTGCAAATCATGTAAGTTGCGGTATATTATAAAAAGTTCACAAATTTGTGCGCCCGTAGCTCAGTCGGTAGAGCAAGTGACTCTTAATCACTGGGTCCACGGTTCGAGTCCGTGCGGGCGCACCATTTTTTTGCCCTGTTTTTCAGAGCGGGGCGCAGTCTGGAAGGGTGGCGGTTATGAGAAAAAGTTTCCTCTTATTGCTGATCCTTCTTTTTTGTGCCGGCTGCGGCAATGATCCTCCGGAACGGTTTACCGGTGTCGGCGATGCTGTTTTCGGTAAAAGTGATTATGACCGGGAGCAGGTTCTGTCGGAATTTACGGTAAGCCGTCTGCCTTTGGAGTTGTCGGTTTCTCCGGTGAGCGGAACGGTTTGGCGGATAAGTTTGATATTCCCGGCAAAGACGGTGTCTCCGGAAAAGGTCAAAGAGTTTGCCCGTGAATATTTTTCTCTGGAATTCGGCAAAAGCGATATCATTTCACTTCCCGGTACCGATATCAGGATCCTTCCGGCGTTTGATTTCGGGCCTCAGGCGAAAAAGATAGTTTTTACCGACCGGGAGTATGAAAAAATTTACCGGCAGGAAAATATTTCACCGGAAGCTGAAGATATCCGTTGTATCCGGCGGGCAAAGAAAGAGGTGCTTATTCTGGAAAGTGCCGTCAGTGAATATTACAATGAAACCGGCAGATATCCGGAGTCGGTCGGAGATCTGCTGATAAATCCCGGAGTTCCCAACTGGCAGGGGCCTTATCTGCCGGATAGATCATTGCTGACCGATCCATGGGGCAGAAGTTACCGTTATCTGCGCCGGAAAGACGGTTTTACGGTATTCAGTACCGGTTCCAGCGGTCAGGAGCAGCTGCGGTGATCCCGCCATCCAGCGGCAGGATCGTGCCGGTAATGCTGTCACACTCCAGAAGAAAAGTGACGGCATCGGCAAGATCATCCGGAGAAACCGGGCGGTGCATCGGAACACTTTGCAGGATCTTTTCCATTCTTGATTCCGGAGCCCACGGCGGCGGAATCACCGGCCCGGGGGCAACGGCGTTTATCCGGCAGTTTTTTTCTGCCCATTTTTCTGCCAGAGCGACCGTCAAAACATTCAAATCCCGTTTGCTTTGCCAATATGCCCCATTCCCCGGCAGCAGGGCGAAGGCATCGGTGATATTTACGGCGGCGCAACCGGGGATATCCTGCATATACATGTACTCCAGCAGGCGTGCCGGGGCAAGGTAATTTATCTGCCGGTAGAGTCGGGCGGATGCAAGATCTTCAGGAGAACCCGGCCGGTGAAATATCGCCGCTGAGTTGACCAGCAATTCAAACTTCCCGGCACATTTCAGCAGATGTTCCACCCCGTCGTCAGTGCTCAGATCCGCTTGGATCATCCGGTGACCTTCGCCCGGCAGTTCTTTGAGCAGAGCGGTCGCTTCTGAAGCGGAAGATGAGCAGTGAATAAGCACTTTGCACCCTTTTGCTGCCAGTTTGCGGGCGATAACGGAACCGAGCCGTTTGGCACTTCCAGTGATTAAAAGCTGTTTTCCCTGTAATATCATCCTTGAAATTTCTCCTTTTACATATTATATTCCATCATTGTCCATATTTCAAGGAGATATCAAAGATGAAAAGACACAATTTTACGCTGGTGGAGATTCTGGGAGTGACCGTTTTGCTGGTTATCCTGATGGTTATCGGAGTAGGGGTTTACTCATATGCGGTGGATTCATCCAAAGAGAAAGCGACCCGCGCCACCATCACCCGGCTCGGCAATGCCCTTGGGGTATTGCAGGATAAAGGGATGATGAAAATGACTATGGTTTCCTCCGGCAATATGGAGTATCTTACCATCACCGTGGATATCGCCAATGAAAAACTTGTATTGAAGAAATCTCCGAATCCGATCGAAATCGACAGCCGTGGTTATAAACTGTTTATGCAGGCGATGGATGCCGATTCCATAAATTCCATTCTGGATGCCGATGGCAGGATCGGTGACGGCTGGGGGCAGCCGCTGCATATCCGTTTCCCCGGTAAATTCAACAAGGGCAGTTTTGATATCATTTCTGCCGGCAGCGACGGTAAATTCGGAACCAATGAAAAGAGCTGGGATGAAAATGGCGGTGAGCCGCCGGTGCAGATGGTGCCGGGCGGCGGTAAAGCCGGCTACCGGGATCCCGACGGAGATCTTATTTGCGACGATATCGCCAATTTCTTCTGAAAAATCTGCCGGTTTCAACTTGAAAAAAAAGGGAAATATTGTTATTTTAAGTAATATATTTCTCTTCTTTTTTATTGAAAGGTTTTACTATGGCAAAGATTCGAGTTGTTGTAGCCGGTTACGGCAATGTCGGCCGCGGTGTACTGGCAGCATTGAAAAATAATCCCGATATGGAAGTCGCCGGGGTGGTCAGCCGTAATCCTGACCGGGTGAAAAAGAGTTTTACTGAATATCCGGTAATGCAGATCGCCGATGTCGATGCATGGCTGGAAGCATTGAAGCCTGATGTCGCCATTCTCTGCGGCGGCAGTAAAGATGATCTGCCGGTACAGGGACCGGCACTTTGTGCCAGAATCAATACCGTTGACAGTTTTGACAACCACAGCCGGATACCGGAATACTTCAAGGCGATGGATGGATCGGCAAAAACTTCCGGAAAGGTCGCCGTTATTTCCACCGGTTGGGATCCGGGGATATTTTCCATGGAAAGGGTGGTCGCCAATGCCTTTCTGCCCGGTTCACGGGCTTACGGTTTTTACGGCTTGGGGGAATCCGGCGGCTTGAGTATGGGGCACAGTGATGCTTTGCGCACTATTCCCGGAGTGGTCGATGCCCGTCAGTATACTCATGCGGTAACGCAATCCATTGAAAAGGTGCGGGCCGGGGAAAATCCGGAATTTACCGCCGGGGATATGCATACCAGAGAGTGCTATGTGGTGCTGGAAGAGGGTGCCGATGCCGAAAAGATCGCCGAAACCATCCGCACCATGCCCGGATATTTTGCTCCTTACAAGACTGAGATCCACTTCGTTTCTCAGGAATATCTCAATGAAAAATGTGCCGGATTCCCGCATGACGGTCTGGTGGTCGCCGCCGGAGTCACCGGCAGCGGCAATCCGGCACGGGTGGAGTACCGCTGTCAGTGGGGCAGTAATCCGGAAGCCACTGCCAATGTATTGGTCGCTCACGCCAGAGCCGCAGTCAGACTGGCAGAAGAGGGAAAATCCGGAGCCTTTACTATTCTGGATATTCCTCCGGCTTATTTTTCCATGCACAGTAAAGAAGAGTTGCTGGCGAAATTCATGTAAGCACTTGTATCATCATGGCGATCGAAGCAGCTATTTTTGATCTGGATGGCACTTTGCTTGAGAGCATGAGTATCTGGAGCAATCTTTGCAATGAGTTTTTGAAACGGCATGGTATCAATGAGGATGTCGATTTGGATGGTAAACTTGGCGTTTTATCCATCCGCAATGCACTTGCCTATGTTTTGCAGGAGTATTCTTTGAAACTTGATCTGGATGCTGCTTGCCGGGAAACATGGGCGATCGTGGAAAACTTCTACCGCAATGAGGTGAAATTGAAGCCCGGAGTCAGGGAAATTATTGCCGTTCTGCAGCGGGAAAAGATCCCTGCCGGTATCATTACGGCTACTGAAAGCGGTTTGGTTTCCTGTGCTCTGGAGCGGGTGGGCTTGGCAGATTTTTTTGCCGGGAATGTTTTAAGTTGTGCTGAATTGCAGACTTCCAAACGCTCGCCTGAAGTTTTTTTCATGCTGAGCGGCAAATTCAACAGCAAGCCGGAAAAAACAATCGTCTTTGAAGATGCCCTCTATGCCGGGCGTACTGCCAAAAATGCCGGATTCAAGTTGGCGGCAGTTTTTGACCCCAGCGAAAAACATCCGGAAACTCTGGCAAAGATCGCCGATTGGTACTGCCAAAGCTGGGAAGAATTCCCCCTGCATATTCTTTGAGTACCGCCGGCGCATGAGACAGTGAATGCCACTGTCATAGTCATGCACCGGTATTGTTTTGATCAATTAAGCACTCCGGTGGCATTGAGCAGAACTATCAGCAGGCAGGGGATCACGATAAAGACCATGCAGAAGCGGTAAACGCATTCGCGGTACCACGGTTTGTCGGTGGTTTTGATCTCTTCGCAGAATTTTTTCAACCCGATGATGGTGGTCACCAGCAAGGTGGTGAATATCGCTCCGATGGGCATCAATACACTGTTGCTGATAAAGTCAAGGGTATCAAGGATGTCTTTGCCTTCAAAACCTTTGATGAATGCCAACGGATGCACGTTGCTCAATACGCTGTAACCGAGAACAGTAACGATACCGATGACCACCACCTCAAAGAGACACATGATGATCGCAATTTTACGGGATATTTTCAACTCCTGCATCACGGTGTGGACATTGGTTTCGAGCAGAGATACCGCACTGGTCGCCGCAGCAAAGAGAACCAATACAAAGAAGAAGGCTCCGACGATCTGACCTCCGGGGAAACTGGCAAACACCTGAGGCATTACCACAAAAATCAATCCCGGACCGGCATTTCCCGCCGCTTCTTCGCCGCCGAATGCCACAACTGCCGGGATGATCATCAAACCGGCAAGAAATGATACGGCTGTATCAAAAAGTTCCACATGATTCACACTGGATACCAGATCATCCTGACGGCGCATGTATGATCCGTAAGTGATCATGATCCCCATGGCGATAGAGAGGGAGAAAAAGAGTTGTCCCATCGCCTCCACCACCGTCATATGGCTGAATTTAGACATATCCGGCAGCAGATAGTACTTTACTCCGTATGAAGCATTGGGCAGGAAAAGACAGTAGATGCAGATCCCGATAATAAGAAGCAGTAAAAGCGGCATCAGAATTTTATTGAAGCGTTCAATGCCCTTTTCCACACCGAAACATACCACCAATGCCGTGATCAGCATAAATGCAACAAAGAATATGCACGGCTCCCAGGTGGCACTGATAAAACCGGTGAAATATGCCGCAGATGCTGAATTCTGACTGAATTCACTCACCGGAGTCGTAAAGAATGCCGCCGCATACCTGGTGACCCAGCCGCCGATAACACAGTAGTAGGGAAGGATTATCATCGGCACGATCGCATTTATCCAGCCGCCGCAACTGATGAATCTGCCCAAAGCTCCTTTCCCGACGCAAAGATCGCGGAAGGCGCCGATGGGGCTTTTGCCGGTCATTCGACCGATGCTGTTCTCCGATATCAGCAGGGCGTAGCCGAATGTCAGCATCAAAATCAGATAGGTGAGCAGAAATATTCCGCCGCCGTATTTCGCCGCAAGATAGGGAAAACGCCAGATATTGCCCAAACCGACTGCTGATCCGGCGGCGGCAAGGACAAAACCAAGCCGGCTGGAAAACCCTTCATTTTTCATATATTACCTCTTGAATTCAAAATTTCTTATCCATAAGACGCAAAATACCTTCCAGCAATGTTGCCGGATGCGGAGGACAGCCGGGAACATAGAGGTCGGGCTTCAAAATTTTCTCCACTCCATCGTGGCAAACTTCGCTTCCTGCATAGATCCCTCCGGAAATCGCACAGGTGCCGCAGGCGATCACCCATACCGGGCGGGGAGCGGCATCGTAACTCTTTTTGAGGGCAAGCAGCATATTTTCACTGACCGGACCGGTCACTAAAATACAGTCGGCGTGCCGGGGTGAGGCAACGACCTGGATCCCGAATCTGCCCATATCCCAGGCGAGAGTATTCAATACATTGAAATCCAATTCGCAGGCGGCGCAGCCACCGGCTGAAACCTGACGGATCTTCAGTGATTTGCCGCAGAAACGCAGGAATTCCCGGTCGGTCGGGCGTTCCGGAAGATAACTGCTGCCGGTAACCAGCAGGTTTTCTCTGGTCATTGCCGCCAGACGGTACTCTTTGCTGATGGTTACGGCATTTTCCGGGCAGACTTCGGCGCATTTGCCGCAAAAAAGGCATTTGCCGGTATCAATGACCACCGGTTTGCCGTTGACAATTGCCGCCGCAGTAGGACAAACTTCGGCGCATTTGCCGCACTGACTGCACTTGTCAACTGCTATTTCCGGGCGACCGGAAAAGTGATCCGGCAGCACCGGGGCAGTATAGGGGAATTTACCGGTACGGTACCCCTGAAAGAGACGGGCTTTAAGTGAATTCCACATATTTTTTCCTCCTCAAAGATCGTGTCCGCAATAGGAGAGATTGAAACTTTTGTTGCATATCGGGAAATGGGCGATCTCCTCATTGCGCAGTGCCATCGCCAGACCTTCCCAGTTATGGAATGACGGATCGACTATTTTCAGGACCCGGAATTTGCCATCACTGCCGGTTACTGCCGCATGGCACAACTCTCCGCGCCACGCTTCGGTGACCGATACAGCGAGCATATCCGGCGCCGGAGTCAATTCCTGAGAGATCACGGCACCGTTTTCCGGAATTTCAGCCAGCGCGGCAAAGAGAAAATCATGGGATTTTTTCAACTCTTCATAGCGGACTTTGGCACGGCTTATAACATCACCGTTATAATTGTCTACCGGCAAAGATCCTGTCGTTTTTTCTCCGGCGACCGGGAAATCCCGCCGTGCATCTGCATCCAAACCGCAGGCGCGGGCGGCGACTCCGACCAGACCGAGAGACCGGGCATCTTCAAGTGAAACACTGCCGGTATTTTCCAACCGGTCAAGAACGGTCGGGGAGTTGAACATCAAATCAAGGGCATTCCACAACTCTCTGGAGACCGTCTGCAGTTTTCGGGTGATTTTTTTCGCCTTTTCCTGATCCACCGGATAACGGCAGCCGCCGGGAATAATGAAGTTTCTGCCGAAACGGTTGCCGCAGAGATCGGCACTCATATTGAGGTATTCACCGCGGATCCTGCCGCAGAAACTGGCGGTCGGCAAAAATGCCACATCGCCTGCCAATGCTCCCAAGTCACCGATGTGATTGGCGCAACGCTCCAATTCCAGCGCGATCTGCCGGATCTTTACGGCGGGATCGGACAAGCCGATGCCGCAGAGAGACTCCATGATCCGGCAATAGTTGATCGATGCCGCAATGGAAGAGTCACCGGCGGCAGTTTCGATCAGGAAACCGGTACGGCGGTCAGGGCCGCCTTGCAGCAGTTTTTCCACGCCTCTATGCTGATATCCGAGAGAAATTTCCAGCGAGTAGACCGTTTCGCCCATACATTCAAAGCGAAAGTGTCCCGGTTCGATAACTCCGGCGTGAACAGGGCCCACCGCCACCTCATGTATCGCTTTGCCCTGCATCCGGTAGAACTCCATATCTCCAACTTGGGTGTTGACAAAGCGCAGCGGTTTCAAGGCAGGATGACCTTCCGGCACGATACCGTAAAGTTCATGGATCTCCCGTTCAAAGCGGTTGAAACCGGGGTAATGGGCAGTAAGAGAGGGATAACGCTCTTTTACGACCGTTTTCAATACCCTGAATCCCGCGGCTGCCGGATCGCCGAGAATGGCGGTCAGGATGAAGCGGTCATCTTCCGGCACGGCAAAAAAGGCTGCGATACGGCACTTTTCTGCGGTTATTGAAGTCAGGCATACTTTTGAAAATTCTGCCACCGGAAGTTCCGGAACGGATGCAAACGGAATACTTTTACCATTGCCGAGCAGAAGAAAATTTTTCGTTTCCATCATCACTTCACCCTATCATATTCCACGCCACTGCGATTCCGAGTGCCGATACTGCCGCCAGTGCGATTGCCGGTATCCGGCACAATTTATCTCCGGCGGGATCGGCGCCGATATTCTTATCCGGCGCATACATTTTCAGTGCGATCTGCGACATTCCGCAGAAAATCACCAGCAGCAATGCCAATATCGCTGAACCGGCGGCGATCCCCGCTTCTTTTACCAGCACCAATTCAGTGAAAAACAACGGCGACGGCGGTGTGCCGCAGATAAACAGTATGCCGGTCAGCCAGAATGCGGCAGTGCCGGGCAGACGGCCGGATAATCCTTTTACCAATGCCGTTTCTCTGGTGCCGTAACTCAAAAGGATGTTCCCTGCGAGCAGAAACAGCGACATCTTTATCAGCGAGTGTGAGATGATATGGAGCATGGCATAATCCATCGCCGCAAAACCGATCAGCAGCGCGATCAATCCCATGTGTTCCACGCTGGAGTAAGCAAGCATCCGCTTGTAATCTTTTTGACGGATAATGAAAAATGCCGCAACTGCCAGCGAGAAAAAGCCGAAAAATTTGAAGTAACCGGCGGCGAAGCCCTCCAGATCCGACGGCACGATATCGTTGAGCCGGAGCAGTGCCAGCAGCGCGCAGTTGAGCAAACTTCCGGAAAGCATCGCCGATACCGGCACCGGAGCTTCACTGTGGGCATCCGGCAGCCAGGTGTGAAACGGTGCAAGACCCATTTTCAAAGCATAACCGGCAAAGCAGAGAACAAATCCCGCCTTGAACCATGCCGGATTGAAAAATCCATGCGCGGTCAACCTTTTTACTGCGGCAAACCCGAAAGATGCCGAAGCAAAATTCAGCGATGCCGACAGCAGCATCGTGCCGAAAAGAGCCAGCCCGATACCGATCGAACAGATCAGAAGATATTTCCACATCGCTTCCAGCGAACCTTTACTGCGGTGATAATTTATCAACGGCGCGCTGGCAAGGGTGGTCGCTTCCACCGCCACCCAGAGCATGCCGAAATCCTGTGCCAGAGTCGTCAGAGTCATCGTCGAAACAAAGATCATCAATATCGCGGCAAAGGTCGAGGGTTTCATTCCCAGATGGGCGGCATTTTTTTCCAGATCACGCGGCATCCAGAAAAAGTTGTAGACGGATACCGGTAAAAAGAGTATTGCGGTCGCTGCCAGTACCACAAATCCTGCCGGATCGGCAGCCAATGTCAATGTTTCAGTCAAATGCAATTGGTCAGGATGTATTGGCAATACCGCGCAGATGGCGGTGTATCCTGTTGCCGTGATCATCAGCACCCAGCGGGCAACTGCCGGTTTTTCACTGAAAAAAGAGATCAATGCACCGCATACAGGAAGCAAAAGCAAAGATAAAGTCAACATTTCAGCGAGCCTCCTCTTTCAAACTGTTGAGCCTGTCAGCATCGATATGCGAAAATTCCCGGCTGATTTGAAATACTGAAATACCCATGATAAACACCAGTACCAGTACATCCAGCAGTATGCCCAACTCCACTATCAAAGGGTGTTCCCGCATTACTGCCGCTCCGAAAAGCGTGATGCCGTTTTCAAAAACCAGAAATCCGATCACCTGAGTCAATGCTTTTTTGCGGGCGATCACGGTGAAAAGACCGGTCATCACTACTGCAAATGAACACGGCACTGCCAGACCTGCCAGATCGGATGCTCCGGCGGGCAGTGACAATCTTCCGGAAATAAAGAAACTGAAGAGGATCAGCGCAAGTACCACTCCGGCAGAGAGCGAATAACCGATCACCGGTTCCAGTTCCCGTTTTACCCCGGCTTTGAGCATTGTCCGGTAAAGCAGACAGGGCAGGATGATACCTTTCAGAGAAAGATTTATGATCATTACCGACCAATGGATATCACCGTGGCCGATCGCCAGAGTTACCGGCATGATACCAAGCAGCACTCCCTGCAGAGCCACGATCCTTATGCAATGCAGCAGTCTGCTGGAAACTGCCAGCATCAGACAGCTGCACAGAAATATCCCCAAAAACAATTCATTCATCTGATTCATCGTATCCCTCCGTTGAAAAAGAGCTGGAAGATCATCGCCACGATCGCCAGTACCAATGCCGAAATCAGCAAGGGCGGCACTTTCAAAAAGCGGTAACGCGCCATGGATGATTCCACGATACCCACCAGCACTGCCGATGCAAAAACTCCGCCAATACTCAATGCCGTTTCCTGCCAGCCTGATAAGATATTGCCGGGGATCAGCATGGAAACAATGAATGAACCGAATATCCACAACTTCAAGCTGGATGTGTAAAGGATCGCTCCAAGATCCGCTCCGGAATAATCGAGGATCATCGCTTCGTGGATCATGGTCAACTCCAGATGGGTTTCCGGATCGTCAAACGGCACCCGGCAGTTTTCCGCCAGCATCACCAGAAGCATCGCCAGCGAAACCAGCAGCACCGGGGTGAAACTTATCCATGAATCCATGCCGATGCCGGTGAGCATGCCTGAAAGAGTCCATGAGTGGGAAAAAAGCACCAGAAATGCCAGCACTGCAAAGACCGCTGCTTCGGCAAGGGCGGAGAAAAAGGCTTCTCTTGCCGCTCCCATACCTTCAAAACTTGAACCGGTATCCAGAGCCGCCAGTACTGAGAAGAAACGGCAGGTGCCGAGCAGATAGAAGAATAAAAGCACATCACCGGGAAACATCAACGGCGAATTTTTGAATCCCATCGGCAAAAGCAGTGCCGCCAATACCGTCAATGTCAGTTGGATCGCCGGGGCGATGCGGAGTATCCCTCCGGAGGTGCTGGAAATTACACACTCTTTTTTCAGCAATTTTCCCAAATCGCTGTAGAGCTGAAAGAGCCGCGGCCCCTTTCTGCCTGCGAAAAAGGCTTTGACCTTATTGATGATGCCGGGCAGAAGCGGAGCCAGCACCAGAGCCGCTATGAAATTTACGGCAAAAACCGGTAACGAATTATTCATTTTTCAATCCCCCTGCAAAACTGCGCCCAAAAGCATTCCGATCAATGTGATAACCAGCACCAGCAAATAGAAGTGCAGACTGCCGGATTGCAGCATGTGGATGCGGGATGCCAGAAAAGTACCGCATTTGAATACCGGCTGCCAGAAGTTCCTCATTCCGGCATCGGCGATTTCCTCATCCAGTTCCGATTTTCCGGGGAATATTCCCTGCGGAGCAGATATTTTTCTTGCCGGTTTCAAAAGAGAACCGAAAAAGTCCACCATGCTCCGGCTGAAAGAGGTCGCGGTATATTCCATCCGGGGATCCGGCAGCGCATATCCGCAATCCCATGTGGCACTTTTGCGTTCACCGCAGCGTTTATTCAATCCCCGGCGCAGCAGCATAATGGCGAAGATCAACAGGAGTCCTGCCAGCGAAAAGAGTGCCACTGCTGCCACCATTCCGGAGATGCTTTCTCCGTAACCGATGTACTCAGGAGTCATCAAGCCCACCAGATATCTTATGCCGCAGGGCAGGGCGGCAAGTAATGCGCAACTGAGGAAAAAAAGCATCCAGACTGCCAGAATCATCCCCGGAGAAACTTCTACGCTATCTTCGGCTTGGGCACTGCGCGGTTCGCCGCAGAAAACCGCTCCGATCACTTTGGCAAATGCCGCGGCGGCAAATCCTCCGGTGACAGCCAGGATCACCAATACAGCTGCAGAGATCACCGTCAGCGGCAGCTCTCTATTGCCCAACCCGGCAAAAGCAGCACAATAGATAAGGAATTCTCCGGCAAAACCGGCAAACGGCGGCAAGCCGCACAAACCGGCGGCGTGGAGAATAAATCCGGTTCCGGTCCACGGCATCCGTTTGAGCAATCCGCCCATATCATCCATATCCAGCGTACCGGCGGCTTTGTAGACCGAGCCGGCACCGAGAAAAAGACCGCCTTTGAAAAGCGCATGGTTGAGCAGATGCACTGCCGCTCCGGCAAAACCGCAGATCATCATTCCGGGAATGTGGTGGCTCATTCCCAGAAATCCCAGCCCCAGCGCGCAGCTTAAGATCCCCATGTTTTCAATACTTGAGTAGGCAAGAAGCCGTTTCAGGTTATTTTGCGCCAGTGCAAAAATGATCCCCGGCAGCATGGTCGCCATGCCGAGTATGCTCAATACCCAGCCGTACAAGGCGATGTTCCCGTCGCGGAGTATTCCGAATGAAAGCAGACCGTAAAACCCCAGTTCGATCATTGCACCTGACATCAGAGCCGATACCGGAGCCGGTGCCGCCGGGTGTGCTTCCGGCAGCCAGATGTGCAGCAGCGGGAAGCCGATTTTCAAGCCGAATCCGAGCAGGGCAATGATGAATACCCAGAGTGGAGTCAGGTCGAAACAAAAGAGCAGTATCAGCAATCCGGCTCCGGCATGACAGGCGATCATATAGATCCATCCTGCCCGGCAGGCACTCTGATTGTGGCGGTCAAAGATCACCAGCGCAAAACTTGCCGCCCCCATTATCTCCCATGCCAGCAGGAAACTCAGCGGATTTGACGCCGAATCAACTGCTGTTACCGCCAGCATCGCTGCCGCGGTGAGGTTGAAAAAGAACCAGTAGGTGCCGCTTCTTTCTGAACCGTGACCGGCAAGATAACCGATCGAGTGGATCGCACCTGCCAGACCGAGGATCAATACCGGAAAAGCAAAGAGATCACGCACCGCAAATCCGCCGTCATGGCAGTAGCATAAGATTTGCATTATGATCGCGGCAAGAGTTCCGCCGCAGAGGGTTCCGGCACCGGTGACCATCGCTGCAGCCGGTCTTTTTTGCAGCAGCCGTGACACGATACCCCCGGTGACGATCAGCACCACCGGGAAAAACATGATATCCACAAGATAACTCCTTTCCTGAAATATATTTTTGGCAATCTTATAATATAGTGCAAAAAAGCTGAGTTTTCAATGCATGTACCCTTGAATAAACGGCATCATTGTGCCATATTAAACAGAATATCCCCGGGGAAATGTATTATTTAAAATATTTTTTCCGCCGTGAGCGTTATTATTGATGTGTGGAATGAGACAGAATATCACCAAATTTTAAGATAAGGATCACTGTTTTTTTATGAAAAGTTTTTTCAAACTTCTGCTGCCTGTTGCGATCGTTATTGTTATTGCCGTCACCGCATGGTGGGGGTATAAGACATTTTACCGGGATAAGGTGGAAATATCTTTTAAGACGGAAAAGATCCTCCGGGAAGATCTGACCAGTTCCATCAGTGCCTCCGGAACCGTTGAGCCGGAGGAGTTGATCAATGTCAGTGCCCAGGTTTCCGGAAAGATCATGTCATTCGGCAAAGATACCGACGGCAATACCGTTGATTACCGCTCTTATGTCAAAGCCGGAACTCTCCTTGCTCAGATCGACGATGTGCTTTACGCCGCTGCTCTCCGGGAAGCCAAGGCACAAAAACAGCAGGCCGAAGCCGCCATCACCTCATCCTATGCTTCCATCCGTCAGGCAGATGCCAGACTCAATCTGGCAGCGGTCAACTGGCGGCGGGCTCAGGAACTCTATGAAAAAAAGGCAATGGCAAAAAGCGACTACGATTCAGCGGAAGCGTCTTATATTTCCGCTCAGGCGGATCAGGCAGCCGCTAAAGCCGATCTGGAACGCTCCAAAGCGCAGCTTGCCATTGCCGAAGCTTCTTTGATCAAGGCTCAGAGGAATCTGGATTACTGCGCTATTACTGCTCCGGTGGATGGGATCATTATTGACCGTCGGGTCAGTATCGGTCAGACGATCGTTTCCAATATGAGTGCGTCAAGCATCTTTCTGATCGCCAAGGACTTCAAAAAAATGGAAGTGTGGGTTTCCGTCAATGAGGCTGATATCGGTCATATCAAAGTCGGCATGCCTGCTGAGTTTACCATTGATACTTTTCCGGGGATAACCTTTTCCGGCAAGGTGAAAAAAGTCCGTCTCAATGCCACGATGTCACAGAATGTTGTTACCTATATCGTTGAGGTGGTTACTGATAATTCCAATGGCAAACTGCTGCCTTATCTGACTGCCAATGTGAAGTTTATCCGTCAGCGCAATAAAAATGTGCTGACCGTTTCCAATGCGGCATTGCGTTTCAAGCCGGAAGAGTCTTTTATCGCTCCGGAATTCCGCACTCAGAGATTTCCGGAAAATGCCAAACTGGTCTATGTCAGGCATGACGGTCTGCTCAAACCGGTGGAAGTGAAAACCGGTCTGGCGGCTTCCGGCAGGGTGGAATTGCTCGACCCGCCTTTGAGCGAGGGAGAGGAGATCGTTTACGGAGCCACTGAGATCGCAGTTTCGGCGAAGAAGGAATCCAAGGGGGCAAAGAGCAGTCCTTTTATGCCCAAGCCGGATAATACCAAAGTCCGCGGCGGCGGTTCAGCAGCCAACCGTGCCCGCGTTCAACAAACCAGATGAGGCGAGCTGATGGCACTGATCGAATTGCATGATATCACCAAAGATTACCCGCTTGGAGAGTTGACCATCCGGGTGTTGAAAGGGGTTTCGCTTGCCATCGACCGTGGTGAGTATGTCGCCTTGATGGGGGCTTCCGGCTCAGGTAAAAGCACGCTGATGAATATTCTCGGCTGTCTTGACCGGCCCACCGCAGGCGATTACTTCCTTGACGGTTTGGAACTGGGCAGGGCTTCCGGTGATCTGCGGGCAAAAGTCCGCAACCGTCAGATCGGCTTTGTATTTCAAAGTTTCAATCTTTTGCCCCGCACTTCTGCTCTGGAAAATGTGATAATGCCGCTGGCTTACACCTCAAATCTGAGCAACAGCGAAAAACGCCGCCGGGGCATGGCGGCTCTGGAAGAGGTCGGTATCGCCGACCGTGCCTGGCATCATCCGTCGCAGCTTTCCGGCGGTCAGCAGCAGCGGGTCGCCATTGCCCGCGCCCTGATCAACCGCCCGCCGGTGATCTTCGCTGATGAACCTACCGGAAACCTCGACTCCAAAACCAGTGTCGAAGTGATGGATATGTTCAAAAAACTCAACGATGACGGCATTACCGTTATTTTGGTAACTCACTCTCAGGCGATCGCCAAATTTGCCAAAAGAACGATTTGCATGAGTGACGGTCAGATCGTTTCCGGTCTGTTTGAAGGAGGGGTGTCGCAATGAGATTTTTCAGCACAGTTTTAATGGCATTGCGTTCTCTTTTGCGCAATCCGACCCGGACTTTACTGACTATGCTCGGTATCATTATCGGTATTGCCGCAGTTATTGCCATGATGGAAATCGGCGCCGGATCATCTGCCAGTATCCGTTCCACCATTGAGCAGATGGGGGCAGGCTCCGGGGTGGTCTATCCCGGTGTGCGCCGGGTAGCCGGTATCAAGGTCGGGGTCAATACCTGGACAAGGCTGCTTCCGGCAGATGCAGAAGCCATCATGCAGGAGTGTCCTCATATCTCTCAGGTTTCACCGGTGGTAAGTTCCTCTTCCGCCCAGGCGGTATTCGGTTCAGAAAACTGGATACCCGCGCAGATGTACGGAGTTGCTCCGTCTTATTTCAACATCCGGGATTGGCAGGTCGAAGAGGGGCGTTTTTTTACTGACCGTGAGGTCGATGTCAATGCCCGTGTGTGTCTGGTCGGTTCGACGATCGTCAAAGAACTTTTTCATGGAGTATCGCCCATTGATTGTGAGATGCGGATCAATAATACCACATTCCGGGTAATCGGCATTTTGAAAAGCAAAGGAGCCAATATGATGGGTATGGATGAGGATGATGTCATTCTTATCCCGTGGACGACGATGCGGATGCGGATCACCGGATTGCGTAACGGCTCAGCTTCCAGTACTTCCAGCACTCTGGCATCCAAGCCGGGGGCGACCTTTCCGGTTTCCGGAGTGGCACTTTATCCGGCGCAGGATGATTCTCTGCGCAATGACAAACTGGTGATCCCGAAATTCACCTATGTGGATCAGATCGCTTTTTCGGCGGTTTCTCCTGAGAAAATGCCGCAGGCTATTGCCGAAATCACTGCCGTGCTGCGGGAACGCCATCAATTGGTCGCCGCGCAGGAGGATGACTTCCGCATCCGTTCTGCGGCGGACTTTATGAAGATGATGAATAAGACCAGTACCCTGATGAATAACCTGCTGCTCGGAGTCGCTCTGCTTTCCCTGCTGGTCGGCGGTGTCGGTATCATGAATATCATGCTGGTTTCAGTGACCGAGCGGACAAGGGAGATCGGTCTGCGCATGGCAGTCGGTGCCAGAAGTGTGGATATATTGAAGCAGTTTCTTATTGAATCGGTGGTCATGTGTCTGGTCGGCGGCATTATCGGCATTCTTCTCGGTCACGGGGTATCACTTTTTATTGAAAGTCAACTGCGCTGGCCTATTGAAAGCAGTCCTGGTGCGGTGATCGCCGCATTTGCAGTATCTGCCAGTATCGGTATGGTTTTCGGTTTCTACCCGGCATGGAAGGCTTCACAACTTGATCCCATTGAAGCACTCCGCTACGAATAATTGCCGTGCGCCGCAGATCAATCGCCGGAATTGAATAATTTACCGAGCTGCAGCTGACTGCGGGCGGGATTTCCGGAAGCATCTGCCGGTCTGGTGTATTTGCCGGAGTGGGTCAGACGGCGGCTTTTGGCTTTATCCTGCAGCTGGCAGTTGAGCATGGCGAGGATCTTCTGTTTCAATGCCGGGTCATCAATGGGGAAAGCGGTCTCTATCCTCCGGTCAAGGTTGCGCGGCATCCAGTCGGCACTTGAACAGAATAATTTTTCTCCGGTTCCGAAAAAGAAGACCCTGGAGTGTTCCAGAAAGCGGTCGACTATACTTATTATCCGCAAGTTTTTCTTCCCTTCCGGCGGACGCATACAGCAGATCCCCCTGACGATGAGGTCGATTTTTACTCCGGCATCCACTGCACGTTGGAGCAGATTTATCATCTGCGGGTCGGAGAGACTGTTCATTTTGCGATGATCCTGCCGTTTTTGCCGTTTTTGATCTCGTTTTCGATCAAATGTTCCATAGTCTGGCGCAAGTTGAAAGGAGATACGGCGATCTGTTTCCATTTTTCCGGCGGTTCACTGTTGCCGGAAAGCAGATTGAAGAGATCTGCTGCATCATCAGTTAATGCCCGGCTGCAGCTCAATAAGCTCAAATCGGTATACAACTTGGCAGTTTCATCGTTGTAATTGCCGGTACCGAAGTGGACATATTTGCATAATTTTCCTGCCTCTTTACGGACGATCAGCAGGGTTTTGCTGTGAACTTTCAACCCCGGCACTCCATAGACTACATGGGCTCCGGCATGATCGAGCAGCTCAGCCCAGGCGATATTGTTGCTCTCATCAAAGCGGGCTTTAAGTTCCACCAGCACAGTGACCTGTTTGCCGTTTTTTGCCGCTTTCTGCAGGGCTTTTATGATCGGAGAATTGCCGCTTACCCGGTACAATGTCTGCTTGATCGCCAGCACCTCAGGATCATCAGCAGCTTCTTCCAGCATTCTGATTATCGGAGAAAAACTTTGATAAGGGTGTGCCAGAAGAATATTCTTTTTTGCCTTAATTGCATCGAAGATTGTCGGATAACGGGAGAAGAAATCCGGTTCAGCCGGGAGCATCGGTTTATTCTGCAGATCCGGGCGGTTCACTGCAAAGGAGAGTTGAAAAAATTGTTTGAGGTGCATGAATCCGGGAACCGGGAAAATCAGGGAAGGAGCCAGTTTCAGAGATTTTTGCAGATAATCAAGCAAATTGCGGTCATGCAAGTTGGTGGAGTATTCCATTCTCACCGGATCTCTCCGGCTGCGCTGACGCAGTTTATCCCGGAGATTGTGCAGCAGATCCTCGGCGTCATCTTCCGGAGCGATCACATAATCCATATCTCTGGTGATCCTGAATAGCTGTATCGCTTTTACTTCCCCGCCGGGAAAGAGCAGATTGATGTTGGCGGCGATAAGATCTTCGGCTGTAATAAAAATTTTTTCCGTTCCGTTTTTTTTATCCGGAACCGGGAAAAATCTGCCAAGTACTTCCGGGACTTCGACAAAAGCAGTGACATCTTTGCCGCTTTTGGGAAAGTGCAAACGCAACGCCAATTCCAAAGCCCCTGAGTTGAGGCGCGGGAATGGCTGAGCCGGATCGGCGGCAAGCGGAGTGAGGGCGGGAAGGATATCCCGTATGAAAAATTTCCGCATTTTTGATCGATCTTCAGAGGATAGCCGGTCAAATCCGGTCAGAAATATTCCCTGAGTTTCAAGCGCGGGCAAAATTTCCTGCCGGAGTAGAGAGTACTGTTGTTTCAGCATCGCAGAAACTTTTTTTACAATAGCCTGCAATTGTTCTCCGGGAGTGTATCCTGCCGGGTCGCAGCGGTCGCTGTCATTGTGGAGCAGATGGAGCAATCCGGCAACTCTGACCATGAAAAATTCATCGAGGTTGCTGCTGAATATGGCGATGAATTTCAATCTTTCAAGCAGAGGCAGATCTCTGTCTGCTGCTTCCTGCAGAACTCGTGAGTTGAATTCCAGCCATGACAGTTCCCGGTTGATAAAGCTGCCGGAAGAAGATTCAAAGATTGCTGAACCAGCTTTTTGCTTCCGGGTTGTAGTAATCATAATTTTTCCTGGCAAATTTGACGATGCCTTTAGCAGTGTAAACATCCACACCGATCCGCAGTTTGACCCAGTCTTTTGCCCCGTCATCCAGACTGGCAGGGACAAAGGTTCCGGCAAACCGGTTATCCACCATCATCGCCACCTCTCTGCCGCGGTTGGAGCCGTGAAGCATCATCCACTGGGTTTTCCCCATGCGGTCAAGACGGAATTCCAGATCATAAACATCCGGATTGCCGGGGCGGGGAATGGCACGGGCGGCACGGATGCGTTTGCTGTGAAAGAGGGCATTGGTATTTATACAGATAGTCTCCCCGTTGCCGATATCGATCTCTTTTTCCAGATTGGAGGCTCTCGGATAGTTTATGATCTGAAATACGCCGATATTGAAACGGGTCTCATATTCATCGCTGGAGGGGTCTTCAGAAGCGTAACTTTCCTGCAGAGCTTCCTGAAAAACCTCGCATCCGCTGAAAAAAAGCACCCCGGTGAGGATGACCGCCGGAAGCAAATCAAAAAACTTTTTCATTTCCGATATCTCCAAAAAAAATGTAAATTAAAGCAGTGTTCTTCTTGCGAAGCATTTGATTTTCATGTATATTAACCCCAAATACATGAAATTTCCAGTGAAAAGTGATAAAAATATGGAAAAATATCTGGTAATCGGTGATCCGGTGGGACACAGCCGTTCCCCGGGGATGCAGAATGCAGCTTTTGAAAAAGCGGGTTTGGGGGCACCTTACGGCATAAAGCGGGTAACTCCGGAGGAGCTGCCGGAATTTTTTGAGTATGCCCGTAAAAACTGCCGCGGCGTGAATCTGACCGTCCCGCATAAATTGGCGGCAGCAGAATTGGCGGATGAGTTGACTCCATGCGCCGCCGCTTGCAAAAGCGTGAATACTTTACTGATAGAAAATGGTAAAATAACCGGTCACTCCACCGACGGTATCGGTCTGGAGGAGGCATTGAAGTATTGTTTTAACGAACCATTGAGCGGCAAGCGCATAGTTTTTCTTGGCTCAGGCGGTGCAGCTCAGGCGACAGCGGTGCATCTGGCAAACTGCAATGTCGCCGGAATAAGTTTTATCAACCGGACTTTGAGCAAGGCGGAAGTGCTGGCTGATATGTGCCGTGCCCAAAAGGGTGATCTTGAAATATCCTGCGTCGCTCCGGATGACCGCAGAGCAGTTGCCGGATTGCTGGAGGAGTGTGATTATCTTATTCAGGCAACTTCTCTGGGGTTGAAACCGTTTGACCCGCTGCCGGTGGCACCGGAGTGTTTTCAAAAGGGGATGAAATTCTGTCTTTTTGATACGATCTACCATCCAACTCCGATCCAGGCTCTGGCGGAAAAAAACGGCATCCGCTGGGCAAACGGCAAAGAAATGCTGATCCGGCAGGGGGCGGCGAGTTTCGAGATGTGGACAGGTATTGAGCCGGACTTGTCTGCCATGCGGCGGGGTTTTGATGAAGGAGTGCCCGGAAAATGAATTTTGACCTTGGAGTATGGTATCATCTGGCGCAAGAAGACTGGTTTATCCGCTGGGGGTTGATCTATCCCGGTGTGTGGTTCGTGGTCATCTTCTGGGTATTTGCTTTCGGAGCCTGCATCGGCAGTTTTCTGAATGTCTGCATTTGGCGGATACCACGCGGTGAATCGTTATCCAAAGCGGCAAGTCACTGCACGGTGTGCGGCAATCCGATCCGCTGGTACGATAATATCCCGGTGGCAAGTTATCTTATACTGCGCGGCAGATGCCGCAGCTGCAGGACGCCTTATTCAGCATCATATTTTGCTGTGGAATTGCTTTGCGGCATCCTGACGGCACTGCTGGTGGTCAAAAGCGGTCTTTCGGAGCAGAGTGCAGCGGTCATTCCCGGGAGGATGCTTCTGATATTTTTCGGTGTGGCATGTGCCGGAACCGATTGGAGATTTCAGGTCGTCCCAAATAAACTCACCTTCAGCGGTATGGCAATGGCACTGCTGCTGGCTGCGCTGCTGCCGTCGGTCTGGGGGTGTGATAAATTCTGGATGGCGGTGATATGGTCACTGCTTTCCGGAGTGATACCGGCACTGCTGCTGTGGCTCTTTGCACTGGCGGGGAAAAAGATCGCCGGTCAGGAAGTTCTGGGGATGGGAGATGTGAAGTTTGTTGCCATGTGCGGCATGTTTCTGGGATTGCCGGGGGTATTATTCACGGTTATTGCCGGTTCATTTGCCGGAACTTTGTGGGGGATAATAATCAAACAGAGTTTCAAAGCCAAATTGCCCTTTGTGCCTTTTCTGATGCTGGGGGCGGTGATCTGGATCTTTGCCGATATTCCGCTTCTGGATTGGTATGCGCTTTTATTCATCCGGTGAATGGGATTTGCAAAATTGCGGAAGATACGGTATATTAAGGAACAACAACTGAAAGGATCATAAAAAAATGGCTGAGAAAAGAGTGCGCCCGTCATGGGATCGCTATTTTATGGATATTGCTCATGTGGCGGCAAGCCGGAGCAATTGCAGCCGCCGTCAGGTGGCGGCGGTGGTGGTGCGGGATAAGCAGATCATTTCCACCGGTTACAATGGTACTCCGCGCGGGATAAAAAACTGTTCTGACGGCGGGTGTCCGCGCTGCAATTCCAATATTCCCAGCGGTGAGGGGCTCGGTCAGTGCCTCTGCAGTCATGCCGAAGAGAATGCTATCGTGCAGGCGGCATATAACGGTATCCGCTTGAAAGGGGCAACTTTATATACCACTTTCAGCCCGTGTCTGCTCTGTGCCAAAATGATCATCAATGCCGGTATCGTGGAAGTTGTTTACCATCAGCACTATACCATTGATGATGTGTCGATGGCACTGTTGCGCGAAGCCGGAGTGGCGGTGCGTTCTGTGGATGAGGAGAATATGTGATGAGTAAAGATCCGGCAAAGGCACTGCTGACTTTGGCAGAAGCGGCGGCATGGCGCGCAGAGTTGCGCCGTAACGGACGGAAATTGGTTGTCACCAACGGCTGTTTTGATTTGATGCACCGCGGGCACGCTTCATATCTTTATGAAGCGTCAAAATTGGGGGACGAATTATTGGTGCTGGCCAATTCGGATGCATCGGTTCGGGCGATAAAAGGCGAGAGCCGTCCGGTAGTCTCCGAGTTGGATAGGGCTTATATGCTCGGGGCGTTGTCATCAGTCAGCAAAGTGGTGATTTTCAACTCCTCCCGCTGTGATGCTGAATTGGCAGTGCTGGAGCCGGATATTTATACCAAAGCCGGGGATTATACGGTGGAAACACTTGACGCTCAAGAGCGCGAAGCGTTGCAGAAGTGCAAGGCGCAAATCGTTTTCATGCCATTTGTTTCCGGCTTTTCCACTACCGGCATCGTTGAGAAGATCGCAAAAAACAGCAAATAGTCCGGGTGTGCCCGAAAAAATATCGGATGTGCCCGAAAAAATACTTGCTTTGACAATGTTTTTTATGTATATTTATTATATGTGATCCCCGTTAAACAGATTCAACCGGAGAAATATGAAAATGAAAAACCTTGTTCCCGCCGATCGGCGGGTGAAGCATACCTGCTTCACCCTTATAGAACTTCTCGTAAGCACTGCTTTTTCATCATCGCGTTTTTTTACACCCAAAACAGCAGCTGAAACTCAACAAAAAAGTTCGCTTTTCTTGAAAAGGGAAGTGGGGTTTGGGGAGAGGGGAAAAACCTCTTTTCCCGTGAAAAGAAGTTTTTCCCCTCTTCCCAAGAGCGCATTTACTTTAATAGAATTGCTCGTAGTGATTGCCATCATCGCCATTCTGGCGGCGATTTTGCTGCCGGCATTGAATAGTGCCCGTGAAAGGGGCAGATCCGCCGGGTGTATCAATAACCTTAAACAGTTGGGTATGGGAGTGGCATCCTACATTAACGATCATGATTACTTCCCGATCGTCGGTCATGCGATCCCCACCGGAGTTTACAATGATGCCGGTTTCTGTTCATGGAAAATGCCGATCGCTCCCTATTGCGGAATTACTGCCACTCACTATCTTGATATGCGCAAGGCGATTTGCGACGGGGTCTTCCGTTGTCCTTCATGGAGTGCCGAGGCGACCTCCTGTTCCAATAATCTGGCAGATGTTTCCAATACGAAAACGATGGCACACGGCGGTGGTTATGCCTACAGTTACGGTTCCGGTTTGGATGGTACCAAACATGTACTCGGTTACAGCGGTAGTGCCGGCGGCGAATGGCTCATGACCAAACCCAATGAAGTTACCAATCCCACTGAAACCGTGGTCATCGGTGAGCCGGATGATACCAATACCGGTGACCGCAACCACCATACTCTGCTCTATGCTACTGATAAACCCAATGGCAGACATGCCAACTACACCCAGATGAATATCTCCTGGGCAGATGGTCATGTTTCCTCCAAAGCCAATCGTGAGTTGACTAAAAAGACTGACGGCAGTGACGGCGGGGCAAATGGCAAATGGGGTTACTATCTGATGGTCAGACGCTGAGGGCGTTTGAATTTGCCGCAGTGGTTACGGCAGAAATTTTATGAAATATCCTGTAAAGATTTGCCGCCGTCAGTTTTGACGGCGGTTTTTCTGTGAAATAAACCATTTTTTCTGCCTGTAATAATACTTTCAGTGCCTGTTTTAATACTTGTTTTTTCAGGGCGGTTGTGGTAAATTATCCCATGATAAAGAATTGATAAGAAACTGAAAATTTTCCCCAATAACTACAGGATTAGCGGAATATGAATGACTACAGCCAATTGTGTAAAAATCTGGTTCCCCGCAAGGTGGAACACACCTATGAGCGTCCCTCCTGGTGGCGGGTACGGATCCCGGAGATCATTGAAGATGTCAATGCGGTCAAAAAAGGAAAAGTGGAAGTGCTTACTCATACTCCGGGAGGTTTTCCGGTCTATGCGGTGACTTACGGAGAAAAACTTCCGCAGCACGGGCCGGTGAATTGGCCGAGTCTTACCGGCAGCCGCCGCCCGGAACTTTATACCAATACCAAACAGCAGACATTGATGTTTATGGCCGGTATCCATGCCGAGGAAGCCGAAGGGGTAATGACTCTGAGCAATTTTATCTCGCTGATGGAAACCGGAGTCGACCGCAGGGGAGTTGCCCGCCCGCATCTGATGGAGTTGGCAAAAAATTACCGGATCGTACTGCTTCCCTGTGTGAATATGGATGGCAGGAGTTTCGGTCCGGATTGTCTGATGGGATGCACCCCGGAAGATTACGGTCCCATTCAGACCCGGCTCAAAAACGGTAAATATCTGGTATGGCCGGATTTGAAAGAGTACTTTCCGCTGCCGATGGATCAGGTGGATCAGCTGGGAACATATTACAATTTTGAAGGAGTGAATATCCAATTGGATGCTGCTCCCGGCAATATCATATCCAACGAAGCGAAAGCTATTTTGAAGATTGCTCATGATGAACGCATTGACTGCATGGTGAATATGCATTCCGCCCGGGAAAATCCGCATTTTGTTCATCCGACGATCATCAATCTGCCGGGCAACTTCAAGACGGTTCATGCCATCAACCGCATCTGGTCGGAAAAGATCGGCAGAAAATTGGGTTACGGCGAGGAAGCCTGCAGCGTGCAGTGTGATATCAATGATGCGGTCAGCCTTGCTACCGGTGCGGTGACAATGACCTATGAATTTGCTGCTTTGCGGGTGGAGAAATTCGACAATAAACTGGAAACCGCGTATGCGATGATGGAAACGGTGATGGAGTACGGCATGGAGCGTCCGCTGGCTCCCAGAAAAGCTCTGCTTTCCAAATAATGGATACCACGGGAAAATAAAGGTCTGTTCCACAATAAAAAACAGGAAGGAAAAGTCTATGAAACAATTTTTTACCGGTATGGTCGCCGTGTTTTGCGCGATGACTGTACTGCATGCTGCTGAACCGGTAAATGTGCGGAAAGTGGTATCATGCTATACCACCGGCGGCAATCAGGGCACCGGCACCATCAATGCCGGTCAATCGCTCTCTTTCAAGGGCGAGGTAAAATTTTCCGGTACATTCGGTTATATGTTTGCGGCGGTTTCCGTCGAGCCATTTAAATTGACCGGGAAAAGCCTGAAATTCAAACTCAAAGCCGCCTATGCCCCCAAAGATATGTTTTATGTCAAGGCGTATAATGGCAAAGGTCAGGTGGTTGCTTCTTTCCGGACGACTGCGGATACCGGCAACGGACTTATTCTGGTTTGTACCCCCGGCAGCAGCAGCGGTGGAGTGGAGTATTTCCCGAAAGAGGCCAAAGGGGCAGCTGACAGTGATATTACCATGCTGCGATTCTATTTTGCCCGCAAAGGTCCGGCGATCCCTTACGATGCGGTTATCAGTGATATCCAGTTGATCCCCGGAGAGGCGAAATCCTCTTTGACGATCATACCGATGAGTGAACCGGGCAGGATCATTGTCACCCGGGTCGATACCTGTTATGCCTCCGGCGGCAAAGGGAAATATGAGTTGTCTGCTGATGGCGGATTATCTTATTCAGCACCGGCAAAACACAAGAAATACGGCTATCTGGTAAGTTCTGTTTTTGTCAAACCGTTTTCTCTTGAGGGCAAAGCTCTTTCGCTGGATGTGAAATATGATAACTTTGCCAATGATACTTTTTATGTCAAAGCTCTGGATGTAAAAGGAAAGGTCGTCGCCTCATTCTATGTGCGCGGAGATCTTACCAAATGGACAAATCTGGTGTGTGTGCCGGGAAGAAACGGTAAATTGGTGAAATTTATCGCCAAAGATGTGAAGTCTCCGGTGAGTACTCCGGTTGTCAAACTGCAATTTTATTGCGGCAGACCCGGCCCGGCAGCGGATTACGGTGTCAAAATCAAAAACATTCAATTGATCGAAGCTCCGGCGTTACCGACTACCGCCGGATTCAAAGATCACGGAGTCGGTATCAAATCCGCAGAGGTTCGCAGTTTGCTTGCCTGTGTCGATAAAAACGGGAGGAAAATGGTTCTCTGCTCTCCGGCGGATGAGGGCAGGAACTATTTTTTGCTCACGGAATTGGATACCGGTGAAACCTTCCAGTATTCAACCGGACACCACGGCAGTTTTTTCGGCGGAGCTTTGACTGATGACGGCAAATTCGTCAGCGGAGCCGGAAGCAACGCTTATATTTTTGATATCAATACCAGAAAATTGGTAAACGCCGGCAGAGCCTTTGCCGGCAGCAATCTTTGCGTGACACTCGGATACAATAACAAGGCTTATCTGGGATACGCGCCCCAAAGTCAACTGGTTGAGTTGGATCTGACCACCCGCAAAATCCGGAATTTGGGCAGGATGGATGAAAGGGAGCATTACTGCTCTTATCTGGCGGTGGATAAAGCTGGATTTGTTTACGCCGGTATCGGCACCGCCAGAGCCAATATCGTGGCGATCGACCCGGTCAGCGGCAAAAAGAGTCAACTGCTTCCGGAAAAACTCCGTACCCGCGGTACTGCCAGCGTCACCGCCGGGGATGATGGATATGTCTATGTGGAATACAACTCTTTTGCCGCTAAGTGCATGGGGGGCAAAATCGTGGAAATGGGAGCGCGCTGCCCGAAAGAGCGTCCATTGAAACTGGTCAAATACATGTACTCGATTCCCGTATTTGATGACGGTACGGCAGTGAAAAACTATGATCTTGGCAGGCGTGAAATGGAGATCGTGGAAAATGGCATAAGCCGTAAACTCAAGATCAACTATATTTCCGGCGGTTTGAATATAACCTCTATGGCTCCGGGGCCGGATGGCAAAGTCTATTTCAGCAGTTCCCACCCGCACCATTTGGGCAGTTTTGATCCTGCCGACGGCAAAATAGTTGATCTTGGGTACAATCCGCAAGTCGGCGGCGGAAACTTCTGCAATATGGTCGCATGGCAGGGAAAACTTTACGGTTGCGAATATGCCGGAGGCAGATTGTGGAGTTACGATCCGGGCAGACCGGCGCATTATGTGTCGCCGAAAATGCCGACATTCGGTGTGCCTTTTGAATTGCTGGTGAAAAATTCTGAAGCAGTCAATGCCCGTTGGCGGGAGTTGAAAAAGATGCAGGTTTTATACGCATCCAGCGGTGATGATGACAATCTGCTCACTTTGAATCTGCCGGTTCCTGATCCCGGTGAATGGTATTTGAATCTGCAATTTTACAACTCCGGCTCTTATGGAGTTGTCACTGTTGATGCCGGTGGTAAAAAAATCCGGTACAATGCTCAAAACAGCCGCAAAGGTCCCGGCGAAATGCTGAATCTCGGGCCATTCGATATCCGGGATAAAAGTTTCAAAGTAACCTTCAATATCCGGAAAAATGCCAACCGCATGTCACAGCAGGTATTCAGTCTGGTGGGTATCGAACTTGCCAAAAGTACCCGCAAAGCTGCAGTGATCACTGTTGATAAACTCAAGAATCCTGATATTCTCGGTGCCTGGCCGAATTTGATCACCCGCCCCCGGACTATTGCCGTCAATCCGCTTACCGGAGAGGTGGTTATCGCCGGATTTGCCAATTACGGCATGGTCGGCGGCGGATTCGGTATCCACGACCTCAAGAGCGGTAAAAACCGGGAGATCAGCGATTGGCTGCCCGGTGAAAGCTGTATCGATATGTATTTCCGGAAAGATGGCAATCTGATCGGAGCCACCAGTATCGATGCTCCCGGCGGCGGTCATGTCAAGGCAAAAGCGGCATCGGTATTCATGCTTGAGTGGCACAGCGGCAAGGTGGTGAAACATCTTCCTCTTCCCGGCACGCGCGATATTTACGGTATCCGTGAATTCGGCAATTATATCTACGCTGCCGCCAGTAATAATATTCTCTATCAGATCGATAAATCAACATGGAAGATCGTCAAAAAGTATCAGACTCCCGGCAGAACCGCCAACCGCAATCCTCTGTTGATAACTCCGGATGGTTCCCGGATGTTTCTGCTGCAGGATAAGATGATTTGTGAGATCGACCGCAAATCCGGGGATCTGCAGGAGGTCGCCGAACCGCCGCGCCCCATCTCTGTCGGCGGGGCGATCATCGGTAAAAACATTTACTTTGTTACCCGGGCAAAAATAGAAAGCTGGGATTTTTCAACGGTGAAAAAATGATTTACGACATTCACACTCACAACATGCAGCATCAAGGGTGCGGCATACTGATGGAGCAGGCGCGTCAGCATGGTATAGACCGCTTTCTGCTTTTGGGCGATGTGCTGCGTTACGGGGAGTTCCCGACGGCTGAAGAGGTCTCTGAAATCAATGATGACACGATCGCCTGTGTAAAAGAATGCCATGGCATGGCTGACGGATTCTGTTTTATGAATCCGGCACTGCCTCCGGAGTTCATCCGGTCAGAAGTTTCCCGCTGTCTGCAAGCCGGATTGAAAGGTGTCAAACTGGAGATATCAGTTTGCTGCCGCAAGCCGGTGATGGATACTTTGATGCAGGAATTGGAAAAATACGATGTGCCGCTTTTGCACCATTGCTGGTTTAAGACAGTCAATAAATATGCCGAGGAATCCGACCCGGTCGACATATCGATTCTGGCAAAGCGTTTTCCCCGTGTCAGGATAGTGATGGCACATTTGTGCGGCTGCGGTTACCGCGGGGTGGAGTATATTGCAGATTGTCCCAATGTATATGTGGATACTTCCGGCGGACAACCGGAAAACGGTTTTTTGCAGTATGCGGTAAAGCGGATCGGTGCAGACCGGCTGCTTTACGGTTCAGATGCGCCCTGCCGGGACTTCGGCTGTCAGGTCGGCAAGGTGCTGGATGGCGGATTGAGTGCCGGGGATCTGGATAAGATACTTTACAAAAATGCTCTGGAGTTGTTGAAAATATGAAGATTTTTGATGTGAATTTATCCACCGGCAGATGGCCATTCAGGAGATTGCCGCAGGAAAATCTTGCCGATCTTGATGCTGCAGTTGCCAAAGCCGGAATATCCGGCGGCTTGGTGCGTTCTTTAGATGCACCGTTTTCTTTGAATATCAATGAGGAAAATGAGCGTCTGCTGGAAGTGTGCCGCCCGTTTACCCATCTTATTGCGGTGCCGGCAGTGCGTCCGGATTTCGGGTTGTGGCGGCAGATCACCGGCGATTTTGCAGTATTGCACCCCAATTACCACAGTTATTCGCTTCTGGCTGATGAAACACTGGAAATGGTTGAAACTCTTCTGAATAGAAAAATCATTCCTCTGATCGTTATCCGCGAAGAGGATGAGCGCGGACAGCATCCTTTGTGCAAAGTTCCTCCGGTTCCGGCGGATGAGATCAATCAGCTGGCGGCAAAGTTTCCGGATAAACCGTTTATTGTTCTCAATGCGATTTTTGAATATATGAATCTTACCGAGCCGAATATCTATCTGGATTTTTCCTTTTTTGAATCTTTTCCGGCACTTAAAAATCCGGTGGAAAAATTGGGGTGCAAGCGGATACTTTTCGGCAGCCATGCGCCATTTTTCTGCATCTCTGCGGCAAAGAGCAAATTGTCATACGATAAATTGAAATTTGAAGATATTGAAGATATCACCCATAAAAATATGGAGAGAATATTGAATGAAAGATAAATTGGCATTGCATGGCGGAACTCCGGTCAAAACGACAGATTTCGGTAAAGGCTGCCGCTATGATGAAGCGGAAATGGCAGAGATCCGGGATACTTTTGACCATGGCAGTCTGATTTATTGGGGCGGTTACAAGATCGGTCAATTTTGTGAGACGGTCAAAAAAGCTTTCGGAGTCAAATATTGTGCCGGCGGCAGTTCCGGTTCAGCAGCACTGCATGCCGCTGTAGGTGCCGGATTTATTGAACCGGGATATGAAGTTATCACTTCTCCCATAACCGATATCGGCAGTTTGATCGGTATTCTTTACCAGAATCTTATTCCGGTTTTTGCAGATGTCGATCCGCATACTTACAATATTACCGCTGAATCAATCGCCAAAGTTATTACTGAACGCACCAGAGCGATCATTGTCGTGCATCTGGCAGGCAATCCATGTGATATGGATCCCATCGTCGATCTGGCAAAGAAGCATGATCTTTTGCTGATCGAAGACTGCGCTCAGGCATACGGCGCACTTTACAAAGGCCGTCTGGTGGGCACGATGGGAGACATCGGGGCATTTTCTCTCAATGAATCCAAGCATTTGAGTGCCGGTGACGGCGGCTTTATCGTGACCGGCGATCAGGAACTTTACGGCCGTTGTCACAATTATATGGATAAGTACTATGACCGGCTCGGCAGGGGGGATCGTCTTGAACATCTTGCTCCCAATTACCGTGCCAGCGAATTGCAGTATGCCGTTGCCAAAGCGCAATTCGGCAAACTGGATGATCTGCTTGCCAAACGCCGCCGGATCGCCGCACTTCTTTCTGAAGGACTGCAGGGAATCAGTGATATTGCTCTGCCGGAGGTTATCGACGGGTGCGAAAGTTCCTGGTGGTTTTACATGTTCCGTCTGACTCCCGGGGTTTTTGAAGGGGATGGTAAAGGTTTTGCAGAGGCATTGCGCGCTGAAGGTATTCCGGCAATGGCAGGTTATATTCCCCGCCCGATCTATCTGGAAAAACTTTTTGTCAACAAGAGTTTCTTTCCCGGCAACATCTGGCCGGCAGAGGTGATTTCAGGTAAAACTTACAATTATCATGCCGGGCTTTGTCCGGTGGCAGAAGAGGTGTTGAATAGTGCCATCCGGATGCCGGTAAGTGAATTTTTTACTGAGAACGATGCTGCTGATATGGTTGCTGCGGTAAAAAAAGTTGCTGCCGGATTGAGAAAATAAGGAAAATCTGTTATGAGCAAATTTGTGGAAAAATTCAATAATGAACAGGAGTTGGAAACTTTTTTGGCAACTCCTTCTGAAGCCCTGATCGGAATGATGAAAAATCTGGATGGCGATATCATGATTCTGGGAGTCGCCGGAAAAATGGGCGTGACCATGGGGCAGGTGGCGGTAAATGCGATCAAAGCTGCCGGTGTGGATAAAAAAGTTTACGGGGTCGCCCGTTTCAGCGATGCTGATTCCCGTAAGAAACTGGAAGATTCCGGAGTTATTACGATTGCCTGCGACTTGCTTGACCGGGAGGCTCTGGCAAAACTGCCTGAAGTGAAAAATATCGTTTTTATGGCAGGACGCAAATTCGGTACTGACGGCAGTGAAGAGTTGACATGGATGATGAATGTAGTTGTTCCTGCCAATGTCGCTGATAGATTCAAAAACTCCCGGATAACGGTATTTTCCACCGGTTGCGTTTATCCGTTGGTGCCATTGAGCGAGATCGGTTGTACCGAAAAAGTCAAACCGCTGCCGGTCGGTGAATATTCCCAATCCTGTCTGGGCAGGGAGAGAGTCTTTGAGTATGCTGCCAAAAACAATGGGACTGAAATTTTGCTTTTCCGGTTGAATTATGCGATCGATCTGCGTTACGGCGTGCTGCATGATATCGCGCAGGCGGTATGGCACGGAGAAGAGGTCAATAATACGGTCGGGTATTTCAATGCCATCTGGCAGGGGGATGCCAATCAGATCGCCCTGCTTTCACTGCTTGAAGCATCTGCTCCGGCGGCTTATTTGAATGTCACCGGCCCGGAAACATTGAGCGTGGAGAGCGTGGCAAAAGAATTCGGCAGGATTTTCGGCAAAGAGGTCAAATTCAAGTGCGCTGTTCCGGGGGAACTGAACTTCCTTTCCGATGCATCCAAAATGACCGGTCTTTACGGTAATCCTTCAATTCCGATGTCACAGATGATCCGCTGGCAGGCTCAATGGATCATGGAAGGGGGCAAAAGTTTGAATAAACCGACCCATTATGAGGTCAACACCGGTAAATTTTGAAGAGGAGCAGCAAAGAACAGATCATGAAAAAAAGTATTTCCCAGATCGATGCCGGGGTATTGGCAAATTTCCGTAAAGGGTGTGTGATTCCGGCTCAACCGCTGGCATTGGATGAAAACCGCAAATTTTTGCCGCAGTATCAGCGTGCTTTGTGCCGCTACTATATTGATGCCGGGGTCGGCGGCATTGCTGTCGGCGTACATTCCACCCAGTTCGAGATCCGCAATCCGGAAATCGGCCTTTTTGAGCGGGTTTTGAGTGAAACATCCGGATTTATCGACCAATGGTGTGAAAAACGGGGCAAAAAGATCCTTAAAGTTGCCGGGGTCTGCGGTAAGACGGAACAGGCTCTTTATGAAGCGGAATTTGCCGTCGCCAACGGTTATGATGCCGGATTGCTCAGCATGGCGGCATTCAAGCATGACAGTGTGGAAACGATGCTGGAGCATTGCCGCAAAGTTGCGGAAGTTATTCCTGTTATCGGATTCTATCTTCAGCCCAGTGTCGGCGGCAGAATATTGCCGCTGGAGTTTTGGAAAGGACTTTGTGAAATAGAGAATCTGCTGGGCATCAAAGCGGCTCCATTCAATCGCTATTGTACTTTTGATGTGGTGCGTGCTCTGGTTGAAAGCAACCGGGAGGATGTCACTCTTTATACCGGGAATGATGACAATATTCTTATTGATTTGCTTACTGAATATGATATCGGCGGCAAAAAATTCCGGATCCGCGGCGGTCTGCTCGGTCATTGGTGCTGCTGGACCGCTAAAGCAGTGGAATTGCTTGAAGAAGTTCACTCATTGATCGACAGCGGCAAAGATATTCCTGCCGGGATGCTGACCCGGGCAGCTCAGATAACTGATTGCAATGCGGCGTTTTTTGATCCTGCTCACAACTTTGCCGGATGTATTCCGGGTATCCACGAGGTTTTGCGGCGGCAGGGGCTGCTCAAAGGGGTCTGGTGTCTGAATCCGGCAGAAGTGCTTTCCCCCGGACAGGCCGGGGAAATTTCCCGAGTGCATGATGCTTATCCGGATCTGCATGATGATGAATTTGTTGCTGCCAATTTGAAGCAATGGCTGGAATGATTTTTCCCTGATTTTATCCGGTTGCGGCAGAAAAAGTGTCATAACTGGCATTTTCTTTTGCCGCAACTGCTGTTTATTATATACCGGTCTCAGTTGATCGGGTTGTTGCCGCGCCAGATCAGGATATCTCCGGCAGCGTTTTCTCCGCTGTGTCGGTCAAAGTATTTTTTGTAAGCGAGCAGAAAATTCTGTGCCGATGAGTAACCGCACTTGCGGGCGAGTTCTGCGGTGCTCATGGATTTGGTCTGGCGCATTTTCTTTGCATAACGCATGATATTGGCAAGGTAATACTGCTTAATTGAGCATCCGGCGCAGGATTTGAATAGTTTCGTGAGTTTCCGTCTGCTTATGCCGCAGGATTCAGCCAATTCATCTATACCGGGATAAAAAAATGGCGGGCCGTGCAGTTTCTCTATTACCGGGTTGATCAATTTGTTTATACCGGTCGCAGGGCGCAATGTATTTGGGATGGAATTGTTTGATGCCGCTGCAAAGCGGAGTAAATATCCCCAGAATGTCAATAATCCGGCATAAAGGAAGAATTCTCCGCCGGGGGTGTGGCGGTATTCTTTACTGCTGTCAGCCAGTTCCCGGCACAATTTGAAAAAGGTGCTGCGCCGGTCGCGGGAAACCTTTATCTTTGCCGGAAGTTCTGCCGGGAGAGAACCAAACCATGAGAAGTGCAGAAAGCATGCCCGGTAGGGATTTTCAGGATCCGGGTTGAATTGATGCATCTCGCCGGGAAGAATCAGGCAGATATCTCCGGAGCGGATCCGGTGTTTTATTCCATTGAGCGTACAGATCCCGGAACCTTTTTCAAAACAGGCAATATGCAATTGACCGGGATGGGCGTGGACAATGGTTCCGTCTTTTTCCGAGGCTTGAAAGTAGTTTATTTCAAGAAGAATGATTTCCGAACCGAGCCGGGAGATCCACTTTTGAAAGTCCATCGCATCAAACCTTTTTTATTTTGCGGAGTGATTATTTGAATTCCGTGCTGATGAATTCTGCCAATGCTTCCTGCCAATGCGGCATCGGTGCCAAACCGGCTTGAGCGAGCCGCAAATTATCCAATCTGGAGTTTTTCGGGCGGGGCGCCGGACGGGGAAATTCATCGGTAGTACAGGGAGTTACCAACTGTTTTTTTCCGGCAAGACGGAATATTTCCACTGCAAAATCCGCCCATGATGCTTCTCCCTCGCAAGTGAGATGAAAGGTGCCGCGCAACTCCGGCATCAGTAAAATTTCCCGCAGTTTCCGTGCCACAGCCAGTGTGCTGGTCGGATTGCCGATCTGATCGGCAACCACCTTTAATTCCGGGCGGCTGCCATCGGCGAGATTGAGCATGGTATGCACGAAACTGGGGCCTCCGGCACCATAGAGCCAGGCGATACGGCAAATTACATGATCCGGAGCGATTTTTCTGATCTCTTGTTCCCCGGCAAATTTGCTTTGCCCGTAAACCGTTCTGCCGCCGGTGGCGATATCTGATTCCCGGTATGGCTGCGGGGCATCGCCGTCAAAGACATAGTCAGTGGATATTGCGATCAACCGGATATTTAATTTCCGGCATGCCGCTGCCACATTGGCTGAACCATCCCGATTGATCCTGAAAGCAGTAAGTTTCTCGTTCTCACACTTGTCAACGGCAGTCATCGCCGCGCAATGGATAACGGCATCTGGAGTTGTTTCGCGTAAAAACCTTTCCACTGTTTCCGGAACAGTGATGTCAACATCCGGAAGATCGGCTGAAAAAACTTCCCAACCGGTAAACTCATTGCGGAGGGTTCTGCCGAGCATCCCGTTGCCGCCGGTAACCACCACTTTCATTGCCAGAGATCTCCTGCCGGTAAATCGGCATCTTTCAATTGCGGATGCCGGGTATCTTTGGCAGAGAGAATCACTTTGTCTGCCGGTAATTGCCAGTCGATATTCAAATCAGGGTCATCAAAGGCGATGCCGCGTTCAGCAGACGGCATGTAAGGATTGTCGCATTTGTAGGCGAAAACTACCGTTTCAGAAAGTACGGCAAACCCGTGGGCGAAGCCTTTGGGAATAAACAACTGGTATTTATTTTCTGCCGACAATTCAACGGCAGTGTATTTGCCGAAAGTCGGGGAGTTCTTGCGTATATCCAGCGCGATATCCAAAACTTTGCCTTCAATGACCCGCACCAGTTTTGACTGATTATAAGGCGGCATTTGATAGTGCAGTCCCCTCAATACCCCGTAACGGGAACAGGATTCATTATCCTGCACCCAGTTGCAATTGATTCCGGCATCATGGTAGCGTGATTGATTCCAACTTTCCAAAAAATATCCTCTTTCATCGCCGAAAACATCCGGCACGATGATTTTGACCTCAGGGATTGCTGACCCGATGATTTTCATTATCAATATTTCCCTTCGGTGATCTGCATCAGATATTGAGCATATTCAGTTTTCAGCATGTTTTGAATATTCTGCCGCACCTCTTTTGCCGAGAGCCAATGATTATTGAAAGCGATCTCTTCGAGACAGGCGACCTGAACCCCCTGCCGTTTTTCAATAGTGTGGATAAAGTTGGCGGCATCCAGCATGCTCTCATGAGTACCGGTATCCAGCCATGCAAATCCTCTGCCGAAAAGTTCCACATGCAGATCTCCTCTTTCCAGATAAGCATTGTTTACGGCGGTTATTTCCAATTCGCCTCTGGCAGATGGTTTGATATTTTCGGCGATATTGATCACATCATTATCGTAAAAATACAATCCGGTCACCGCGTAGTTGGATTTCGGTACGGCAGGTTTTTCTTCAATGGAAATCGCTTTGCCATTCCGGTCGAATTCAACGACGCCGAAGCGTTCCGGGTCGCAGACATAGTATCCGAAAACCGTTGCGCCTTTATCTTTTGCCGCAGCCTGCCGGACGATGTTTGACAGATTTGCTCCGTAAAAGATGTTGTCTCCCAGTACGAGGGCGACGGAATCGCTGCCGATAAAATCTTTGCCGATCAGAAATGCCTGCGCCAAACCTTCCGGTCGGGGCTGCACGGCGTAGGTGAATTCCACCCCGAAACGGCTGCCGTCACCGAGAAGCCGCTGGAATGCAGATTGATCTTCCGGAGTGGTGATTATCAGTATTTCCCGGATTTTGGCAAGCATCAATACCGATATCGGGTAGTAGATCATCGGTTTGTCGTAAACAGCGAGCAGTTGTTTGGATACTCCACAGGTGATCGGGTGAAGACGGGTACCGGCACCGCCGGCAAGAACAATACCTTTCATATCACTTATTCTCCTTTGCCGAGGCGTTCCATTTTATATTCTCCGCTGAGGATATGAGCGCACCAGGTATCCTGATGCGCCAGATACCATTCGACAGTTTTTCTGATACCGCTGTCAAAGGTTTCTTCCGGGTGCCAGCCCAATTCGCGGGTGATTTTAGCGGCATCGATGGCATATCGCATATCGTGTCCGGGGCGGTCTTTGACAAAGGTGATCTGTTCTGCGTAGGTTTTGCCATCCTGCCGTGGATGCAGTTCATCCAGCAATTCGCAGATTTTGCGGACGACATCGATATTGCGTTTTTCGTTGTTTCCGCCGATATTGTAACTTTCGCCGGGAGTTCCGGTGGTGGCGACCAGATAGAGAGCTTTGGCATGATCTTCCACATACAGCCAGTCGCGTATCTGCGATCCCTGACCGTATACCGGGAGTTCTTTGCCATTGACTGCATGGAGGATTATCAGCGGGATCAGTTTTTCCGGGAAGTGGTATGGACCATAGTTGTTTGAGCAGTTGCTCACCAGTGTCGGCAGGGCAAAAGTCCGTTTCCACGCCCGCACCAGATGGTCACTGGCGGCTTTGGATGCCGAGTAAGGTGAGGATGGGGCATAGGGAGTATCTTCCCGGAAAAAATCTTCCGGATCAGTCAGGTCGCCGAATACTTCATCGGTGGAAATGTGATGGAACCGGAATTTTTTTCTGGCTGTTTCATCCAGAGTCTGAAAGAAATTTCTTGCCGCTTCCAAAAGAGTGTAGGTGCCGACAATATTGGTGCGGATGAATTCCCCCGGCCCGTCAATGGAGCGGTCAACATGGCTTTCCGCTGCCAGATGCATGACATGGGTCGGCTGGAAAATGCTGAAAATGGCATCGAGTTTTTCCCGGTCGCAGATGTCGCATTTTTCAAAATGGAAGCGGTCTGAATCTGCGACCTCTGCCAATGATTCCAGATTGCCGGCATAGGTGAGTTTATCCACCACACAGACTGTGTCGTGGGTGTTTTTTATAATGTGCCGCACCAGTGCTGAACCGATAAAACCGGCCCCGCCGGTGACGATGATCCTGTTTGGCATTATTTTTCCTGTGATTTGCAGATGAATATATATATAATAATCACTTTGAATATAGCACATTTTTCTTTGTTTTGCAAGCATGGCGTAAACAAAAATCCCTCAATGTCATCCAAGATGCCGGTAAATGGATTGATCTCTTTTGACAAACTGCTCCCCGGGTGCAATCAAATCGTTTTATGTTTTTGACAAATCATAATGTAAGTGATATATTCTATGTGTCGCCATAAAATGTGTTCATTCGGTCTTGTATGTATGTTTCACAAAATTTGGGACATTACCAAAAAAAGCAGTATTACTGTCTTGACACGGGTTTTATTATGCATACAATCAGAAGTTTACATCGGGATTTTGCCGACTCCGGTCTGCGGAGGAGTGATACGATCCTGATACACTCATCCATGCGCTCTCTGGGAGATATTGAAGGCAGGGCGGAGGGATTTTTGCGGGCTCTGGCAGAATATTTTTCAGAAGGTCTGGTGGCGTTTCCCACATTGTCGTGGGATTTGGTCAATGCCAGCCAACCGGTATATTCTGTGCGGGATACTCCCTGTACGACCGGATTGCTGCCGGAGTTGTTCCGCAGTTATCCCGGAGTCAGGCGTTCTTTGCATCCGACACATTCGATCGCGGCTCTGGGAAAGGAGGCGGAAGATTTTCTTGCCGGTCATGAACTGTTTGATTCTCCGGCACACCGCAACTCCCCGTGGGGCAAACTCTATGACCGCAGGGCAAAGATCCTTTTTATCGGCACGACTCTGGCGTGTAATACCTTTTTACACGGAGTCGAGGAGTGGCTGCCGGTACCCGGTATGCTGACTGAAGATGCTGAAAATCTGGTGGTCTTTGATTATGACTCCAGACGCATAGAGGTTCCTTCCCGCCGTCATGCCGGAGATCATTCTCAGTATTATCACCTGATGGAAAAGCGTTTCGCTGATGCCGGCGGTTTGAAATATTCCGTCATCGGTGATGCGGAAGTCCGGATATTGGATGCCGTCACTGCCGGAAATGTGACCTTTGATCTGCTGTCACTTCACCCGCTGTTTTTTACCGGGGAATTCCAGAATAAACAGAGTTGATCTCAAATCACCAATGTCACTTCCGGCGGCAGGATGATCTCCGGTTCTTTTCCCTTTTGCAGCGAGACCCGGATATCTCCATGGATAGTTGGGATGGTGCCGGATGCATGATCAAGATCGCAGAGATCCGGAGTGAAACGGATCTTCCGGTATCCGGGAGCCGCCGGAGTAACGCCGAGGATCTTTTCACTGCACCATGCCGCCGGACCGGATGCCCAGCCGTGGCACAGGCTGTGGCGCAGCCCTTTATAACAATATGCTCCGAAGTCAGCATGGATATCCTTTTTACCGGGAACCGGCATCTGATCGATACGGAAGGCATTTTCGCACCATGCCAGATCGAAATCTTCCCAGAAGCTGGTGGCCCCCATATCCAGCATCCCGCCCCAGTAACGCCGGGTCAACTCCAATGCGGATGCCGGAGTTTTGGCGAGCAGAACATAATAACCGAGGAAGGTGCTGATATTGTTGAAAGGATCTTTTTCCAGAATATCTCTGCGGTCGGCAAGACCGGCAAGGTGCTGCAGCGCGGCGGCGGCTTTGTTGCATCCGGGATCGGGAAGATGGCGGCGAATTCCGGCAACAGCAGCGGAAAGTTCTGCATCTTCTTTGCCCAGCTCTTTATACATGAGATCAGCGGCTGATAAAGCGGTCGCCAAAAGCGCATGGATACCGGCGTATGCTCCCTGCGGATCGGTACTGCTTGGCCAATCCAGAAACGCCTGACCGGGGAACTGTGCCGCTCCATCATCTTTGACCATCGGGATGAACCGCTCCACCGTGCCGGTGATAAAAGATGCAAATTTCTGTAAAATCGCATTGTCACCGTGATAGAACCAGTAATCCCGGATGGCGATCAATACCCATAGCGGATAACTGAACATCGTGTTGATGAATTCCCCTTTTGCAGTATGGCTGCAGAGCATTTCCAAAGTCTCTTCCACCTCTTTTATGCCGCCGAATACCCGCAGGATAGTAGCGATTTCCGGGTGGATATCTCCGCCCCAGAGCAGGCGGTCGCGCTTCACTCCGTCAAAGATGAAATCCTGAATATTCAAGTGGACGGTGTGTACTGCTGTATCAAAGATGGCGTTGAGCCGGGGATCGGATGAGGTGAAACTTCCCCGTTTTTCCAGCCAGCGCATTTCGGCGTAAGCGATGATATTGGTAAGATTCAACTCTCCTGAAACGGCATCGATCCTCACAAAGCGGGTGCCGGTATTGCCGAATTCCACCGATGAGAGCATATTTAACGGGAGAACGACATCATGGATGGCGTGATCCATATTCGGCTCTCCGCAGCATTCAGAAAGACTTTCTCCGAAACGCAGACGGATCTTTGCCGGTTTCATCCGGTCAGAAACTATCCGCACTCCACCGGAAAATTCCTTGCCGAAGTCGGCAATGATAAATCCTCCCTCGGCTATTTTGCATACCGGGAAATCACTGGCAACAAAATTGCGCAGAGTGCGGTTATTGATGAAAATTTCCGGATCACTGCATTTTTCGCTGGCGGCGATTTTTTTACAGGGAAGAAAAAATCGCCGCATCGGATCGGCAAAACTATCCGGAAAAATATTGGTCATATAAGAGTTTGTGCTGTTCATAACCGTGTTCCTTGCGTGGTGTCAGATTTCATCGGGGAAAATTACCAGTAATCCGGAGTGCATCTTTCCGCCGTTGAGCAGATGCTGCCGGACTGCTTTTTCAAGTGAGGTATTTGCCGGCAGTTTATCCGGCGGCAAATTTTTTGCGGCATCGCCCCAGATCCTCCACATGGTTCCTTCTGTGGTGTCGCGCTCCGGGAGGCTTATAAGGTGGCCGAGTTTCTGGAATTGCCGGATATTGGATGATTCCGGCAGAAGTTCCTGATATTGCGGGTCGAGCATCCATGAGGTGCAAACCAGAGCCTTGAATCCGTAATCCGGGGCGAATTTATTGAAAAACTCCTTCATCCTCCGGAATGATGCTTGGCAATCATCTGTTTTAAGCGGTCCGGATGCCGGGATATGCATATTTATCGCCCGGTCGCCTCTGGTAAGATCGGGGGAGGGGGGATTGCCGGGGGTGAATGCCGGAAGTATTTTCAATTCACTGCCGTTCCGGTAGATCGACAGATTTTCAGTAAAAAAATGGATATTATTGCTTTGCAGTCTGCCGTGGGGGATGACCCATCCGGTAAGGCATGCCATTGCCCAATTCATGTTTCTGGGAGCCAGACCATAGGTGTTGATGTCGCGCCGCATGGTATCCAGCCAGACCGGTAAATCGGCGGAGATCTCTTTCAGCATATATTCCGGATAACCTTTTTCCCGGTACAGTTCTTCCAGTGCAGGACGGTTGGCAACGGTACAAAGCAGCAGAAATTGATAAAGTTCACTGCCGGAAAAGATTTTTCCCACTTCATCAGAGGGGAAGTTTTCCTGAGGTACCAGAGACGCATATTTGGCAAAGATCTCCGGATCGGTTTTGTTAAAGAGTTTTTCCAACTCTCCGAATTTTACCATATCAAGACCGAATTTTCCGGCACAGGCGTACAATTCCTGCCAACTTGATGCAATTTTTGCCATAGCAAATCTCCATTTGAGTGATATATATGCTGACAAAATATAACCGTTCCGCCTGAGAAATTCAAGCGGAACGGTTGGTTTTTAAGCAATTATCTGAGTGCAGTGCAGCTCAGCGGTCGAGTTTTTTCCAGACCGGTTCCAAATCGACGATGGAAGAAGTTTCCGCCGCCTGATCCAGAGCCAGTGCAAAAACCGCACTTTCCAGACCTTCGCTGCCGCTGCATTTGGGCAGTACGCCGGTGGACATGGTTTCGTACAATTCTTTCATGATGTAGTCGTCACCGCCGCCATGACCGTCGCCGGTGAAGTTGATGCTGTACTCATAGTCATCGCCTAAAGTGGCATATTTGAGGATTCTGGAGTAGAGTTCCAGACTCAAAGTACCTTCAGTACAATGGAAGACCATCCGGCGTTCCGGAATGCGGTTGCTCATGGTTGCACAGAAAGAAACCAGAATATTGTTGCGGTACTGAGCGATGCAGATCTGGTTGTCTTTCATATCGTTTTCGCCGGAAAACGGAGTGGATTGACGCTGGGGATCAGGCCAGGTGAGGAATTTTTCTTCTCCGTATTTTTCGCCGATGCAGGCGTTTTCCTTAACGAAGAACTCCTGTTTGCCGAAAGAGGCAACTTTGGAGGGCAATGAGCCGCAGTACCAGTTGATCAGGTCGAGGTCGTGGCAGCATTTTTCCAGAATATGGGGACCGGAAACATCACTGTAACGCCGCCAGTTGCAGACGATATATCCACCGTGGGCAGGAGTGATGTTTTCATTAGCTTCGATGGTCATGATTTTGCCGAGTTTACCGCTGTCAAGCAGTTCTTTGGCTTTGCGGTAAATGGGGGCGTAGCGCAGAACGAAACCGGTGGCAAAGAGTTTGCCGCTTTTCTGGTGGGCATCGTAGATCTCTTTGCAGTCATCGATGGTGGTGGCAAGCGGTTTTTCGCTGAATACATGTTTGCCGGCGGCAAAGGCATCCAATACATACTGTTTGTGATAGACATTGGGAGAGAAGACCATCACCCATTCCACACCCGGAGTATTGATCGCTTCCAGACCGGAAGTGCACTCTTTGGCGTCAGGAATTTCCAGTTCATTTTTGTATCTGGTCATGGCATCCTGACAGGGATCGTAAATGGCGACGATCTGCACATTGCGTTGGGAGTCACGGAGCAGACGGCGGACGACACCGCGGGATCTGCCTCCGCAGGCGATTACTGCGACATTGATTTTTTTGTTTTCCATAATGAACCTCCTTGAAAAAAGTTTCCGTTACATTTATATTATACACCACAAAAATGAAAAGCGGATGGATAAAAACTGTATTATGGATGACAAAAAAATTGAGATCAATCAAACTTCCCGTCTGCACCGTTTGATCGCCGGAATGCCGGAAGCAGCAAGGGAGTACGGATTGTGGATCATCAATGGCAGTATTGAGGTGATAAGCCGGAGAAAAATCAATGTCGATTCTGATGCGGAAAGGCGTTTTGAATTTTATTCACTGAGCCACATGTTCAAGGGCAGAGGCAAGTTGCGTATCGGGGCTCAGGTCTGGGATATGGAGCCGGGGGATGCGGTGTTGATCTGTCCGGGGGATTGGCATCTTTACGGCGGGGTCGGTGAAGAAGGATATTTTGAAGATGCCATCCGTTTTTGCGGCAGGGTGCCGGATTTTATGCGGAAAAGCGGCATCCTGCATTCCGGGAAACTGCATCTTGGCAAAGTGCGCAAACTTATTCCACTGGTGGAGCAGTTGCGCTCACCATCGCCTCATGCATGGTTGAAGTCGGCTCTGGAACTGCAGCAATTACTTTTGGAAGTTGCCTCCGGTATTCCCCCGTCACCGATGGAAAGTTTGTTGAAAACCATTCATCTTTCTCCTGCGAACCGCTGGTGGAGCGTCACTGAACTTGCGGAATTGCGGGGTATTTCTGTTGACCGTTTGCGGCGGGAGTTTCTGAAACACACCGGGATGCTGCCGAAAAACTATCTTGAACACTTCAAATTGCGGCAGGCCGCAGAGTATCTTATTTCCCAATCGGCATCAGTTACTGATACGGCAGCTCACTTCGGATATATGGATCGTTATCACTTCAGCCGCCGCTTCAAACACCTTTACGGTATTTCACCGGAACAGTACCGGAAACTTTTTGCCGGTACTCTCAGTGATGATATGAGCCGCCATTGAGCAGATTCAATGCCCGGTAGATCTGCTCAAGAAAGATCATTCTTGCCATTTCATGGGTGAAGGTCATCTTTGACAGGGCCATCATCATATCGGCATGGCTTTTCACTTCCGGGGCAATTCCGAATGGACCGCCGATAATAAAGAGTATTTTCCGGTCGATCCTGCCGATCATTGCGGAGAACTCTGCGGTAGAAAATTCTTGCCCCTCTTCAGTAAGGGCAATCACAAAGGAGTTGCGTTCTTTGTCGATCTCTTTGAGCATGGCTTTGCCTTCACTGCCAACATTGGAATCCGGCAGAATTACGGTTTCGCATTTGCCGTAAGCACTCAATCTGGTCAAAAATTCCTGACAGCGGCTGTCAAAAAAACGGTCACGCACCTTGCCGACGGCGACCAGTTTTATCATTTTTTCATATTTTGCCATTTTGTTCAGGATATCCGTGGCGAAGAGGGGGCAACCTGAGCATTGTCAGATTTTTTGACATCTCTGGTCAGCCATTTAGAGTTGCGCATGGTCAGCCAGCTGTAAGCGCAGATCCATGAGAGTGCAACCAGATTGAATATCCCGACAAAGAAAGCAAGTGTCGCTTTCGCCGGAGACTCTTTGCCTGCATAGAGCAGGGCGGGAACCATCGCCCAGAGCCAGCAGATCGAAAGCGTATACGCTCCGATCATCGGCAGACAATGAGGTGATTCAATGATGAAGTAGCCCAATGACGGTATGGATAGCAATGGCAGAATAAGACCGGCTAACTGAAAGAGCAGATTCATCTGGATCGCTGCAGTGCGGAAATCACGGGGAAATTTGCTGAAAAAGTGACGGCACATAAGCAAGCCTTCTCTGACATCCCCCCGGGTCCAGCGGATCAAAGTCCGGCAAAGTTGGGGATAATCGGTCGGCACATTGGTGGTGATGCAGGCATTTTTCTGCAAGACCACATGGTGACCGTTACGCAGCAGCAAACTGGTCAGGGCACGGTCTTCCCCGATGTGAGAGGGGATCCCGAAAAAAGTCTGATTGAGCCAGAAGTCGAGGTGAGGCAGCAGAGCCGATTTGCGGAATGCACTGATCGCTCCGGGAGAACAGAGTACCGATCCGACCGTGCTTTGACCGCAGCGCATGAAGTCACAGCTGAAAACGAAAAATATATCCAGCATCCGGGGGATAAAGCCCTGATCCATATTTGCCACCCGCACGATCCCGGCGGCACCGCCGACCTTTTTATCGGCAAACGGCAGAACCAGATTTGCGATGGTATCTTTTTCAACAATGGAGTCACTGTCAATGGTGATGACCAGCTCATGTTTTGCTTCGTGAAATCCCCGGTAGAGCGCGGCTTTTTTGCCGCCGTTTTTTTCAAGATTGATGCCGCGGATCATGCCCCGCGATTCATTGACCGCAAGTTTGATCCAGCTCCAGGTATCATCTTTTGAACCGTCATTGATGGCGATTATTTCCAATCGGTCTGCCGGGTAATCGCTGGTAAGCAGACTGCGGAGCGTGTCGGCAACGGCACTTCCTTCATTGTAAGCCGGTACGATCACGGTGCATCCGGGCAGCGGTTTGTCGGAGTTCCACCTGGTGACCGGTTTGTAAAAACAGACCATCAATGCCTGAAAAAGCATAAAAAGCGCAGTTCCACCGGTAGCGACAAGGCCGAAAAAGAAGACAAAACCGAAGCCGTAACGATCAATGGTTTCAAAAATTCTTGACAGCGATATCCGGTAACACACCATCCATGATATTCCGCCGAATACCATCAGAAAAAGCATTATGCCGGGCAGTTTTTTCCAATCAGAGACTTTCATCACTCAAGCAATCCTGAAAAATTATAAAATATGTACAGATATATAATATAGCACTGCCGGAGTGTTTTTTCAAGCGGCAACCGGATTCAACTTAAGGTGTTGCGGAGAAAATCAAGCAGCTTTTCTGCGGCAGCGGCAGGAAGATAATTTCCGGCATCGGCGAGAGCAGCCTGACTCATCTTTCTGTAAATATCCGGTCGGGAAATTTTACTTACAGCTTCGCTCCATTCCTCATCGCTGTTTACCAGAAAGCCGTTTTCATTGTGCCGGATGACCCGGCAGTTTTCGCCCACCGGAGAGGCGATGCCGGGGATTCCGGCGCGCAGATAACAGATCAGTTTATAGGCGGATTTTCCTCTGGCGAAGGGGGTATCCGGCAGGGGCATGATCCCGGCATGTGCGCGGGAGAGTGCATCGGCTTCAGATGCTTCCGACCACGGGATGATCTCGCACTCGACTCCGGGGATTTCCATTCCCGGAGTTCCGCCGACGATAAGAAGCCGGAATGCGGTTTTTTCTGCCGCCATCTGCAGAGCATTTTTTCTGGCATGAAGAAATTGTGCGGTCACCGGAGTCCCGGTCCATACGAGAGTAAGGAGGTTCTCTTTATTTCTGCCGGGATGGATATGCTCCGGAGGGATCGTGGCAAGTTTCAAAATATTGCTGTTGTACGGCGAAAATTTTTCAGTGAGCAGATCGTTGGCAGTAATTATCCCCGCCGCCCGGGAAAGAAGCTGCGGATATTTGTTTTTCAGAACCGGCAGCCGGGAATAACGCAAATCTACCGCATCATCGAAGTTGAGGATATAAGGGTGTTTTGCCAGAAAATTTTTTTCAAAAATAAACGGCAGATACGGGAGCAATTCATATTCGATCACCACCGGAATGGTTGACGGCAGATCACGCATCGCTTTGAAGCGGTGATAATATGCTTTCAATACGCCCGATTTTGAACGCTTTTTGCCCTGATACAATGCTTGGAGATAATCATCGTCAAAAAAACTCGATAATCTCACCTTTACTCCGGCTGCTTCCAGAAAGGGGATGAACTGCATAAAACGCAGCCGGCTTGAGGCGCCGAGTTTATCGTAGCGGGTGAAAAATGCGATCTCTTTCATACCGTTTTCACTCCGGTCGAGCCGTCGGCAAAGCGGATCAGCAAACTGGTATCCGGCGGAAGTTTGCTGGAGGTAACTATCTTTTTACCGCTGCCATCGAAGACGATGGCATAACCTCTTTCCAACTGCCGTTGCGGACTGAGGGCGTGGAGTGTGGCGGTGAGATTTGTCAATTTTCTCGCAGAATCGGCATGACGAAGTTTCAATGCGGAACTCATGCGCAGATCCAATTCATCCAGGTGCTGAATTTCCCTTTCCAGCACTTTTTGCGGTTCAAATCTTGCCGTTCTGGCAGAGAGCTGCTCGATCTTTGCTCTTGCTCCGGCACATTTTGCAAGCAGTAAATTCTGCATATCTTTGATGGTGCGGTTCAATTTTTCATGGATTTCATCGTGTCTGCCGATGACCAATTCGGCGGCGGCAGACGGTGTCGGCACTCGCAAGTCGGCGACGAAATCGCAGATGGTAAAGTCGATTTCATGTCCGACAGCGCTGATGACCGGGATCTCGCTTGCGGCGATTGCCCGGGCGAGTATTTCCTCATTGAAACACCAGAGGTCTTCCATACTGCCTCCGCCGCGGGTGACCACGATCACATCCGCCTGACGGGTACGGTTGAAAAATTCCACTCCTTTTGCCACTTCGGCGGCGGCGGTCGCTCCCTGCACCTGCGCCGGGAAAATTTTTACTTCCACATTGGGGAATCTGCGGTTGAGGATCTGCAGGAAGTCTCTTATTGCCGCTCCGCTTGGGCTGCTGACCACTCCGATCCTGCGCGGGAGCATCGGGATCGCTTTTTTGCGGGCAGGATCAAAGAGTCCTTCGGCGGCAAGTTTTTCTTTCAGTTTTTCAAACCGCTGCCGGAGTGAACCGATACCGGCAAGACGGAGTTTTTTGACATTGAATTGATACTCGCCGCGCACATCATATACGGAAAGATTGCCGTGAACTTCCACCAGAGAACCGTTGTTTATTCCGAGGGCACGGCATTGAGCTGCCCCGCTGAACCAGCAGACCCGGATCTGACTTTTTTCATCTTTCATTTGAAAATAGACATGCCCGGAACGGTGGATCATCAGGGAGCCGACTTCCCCCCCCATCCAAAATGGCATAAATGCCCCTTCAAGGGTATCTTTTACCGCTTTGTTTACCGCACTTACGCTCCAGATGGGTTCCTGATTATTCATTGCTGTCACCCGGTGACCGCCGGACGGATGTAGCACATCCGGTCGGCATTGTTGTCAAAAGGGGAGTTGTCAACCGCAAACGCGGTCAGATCCGGCTCCACGATTTGCAGAAAGTGGCGGTCAGAAAGAAGTTTATCCAGAGCCGCTTTGTCAGCTTCAAATGCCGCCAGCCGCATCGGATTGGCAGAAAAGTAGTTGCCGGCATCAGCAGCATTGAGGATCAACTCTTCGCCGGTCGGCTGGAGAATGCCGTTTTTCTTTTCCACCACGAAGCAGAGCAGTTCTTTGTTTCTGCCGTCATAGAGGATGCCGGTTTTTTCGTTTTCTTCCGGTTTCAATGCGGCAGCCATTGCCAATGCTCCGGGGATACAGCGGAAACGGATATTCGGGTTTCCTGCCGCCCAGCCGGCTCCCAGAGCCGTAACTACGCGCAAAAAGGTGAAACTTCCCGGGCCGCAACCGAAACTCCAGCGGGTGACATCGGCAAGAGATACCTTGCATAAAGCCAGTTGTTCAAGAGTGAATTCCGGAACCTGCGATGCATCCCGCGGATGCATTTCAGCAGCCGCCTGATGCAGCAGCCGGTCATCATCAAACAATGCAAAAGCCAAACGCCCCGGTTGGGGATCAAGAACTCCATGCAGCATATTATTATTTTCCTTTGTGAGATCGGGATTATTTTTGCAGGATCCGGGTGACCAGCTCTTCATCGGTAAGAGCTTTGCGGAAATCGGCAACTTCACCGTTCCGGATGACCGCTTCTGCGGGCATCGGGCGCAGATTGTAGACCGACCCCATTGAATAGCAATACGCTCCGGCATTTTTTATTGCCAGAAGATCATATTCTCTTATTTCGGGCAGTTCCCGTTGTTCGGCGAAACGGTCGCCGGTTTCACAGATATTGCCGCAGACATCGTAAAGAGCCGGTTTGCCATCCGGATTGGTGAGATTGATGATCTTGTGGTAAGCACCGTAAAGCACCGGGCGGATAAGCTGCGGGAATCCGGAGTTGCATCCGGCAATGGTTCGTGAGCGGTTGTGTTTGATGGTATTTACTTCCATGATCAAAGTACCGCATTCGGCACTGAGGAATTTGCCCGGTTCAAAGCGCATAAGCAGCTGTTTGCCGTAAACCGCACAGAAGTTGTCAAATTTTTCCGCAATTTTTTTGCCCATGCTGATATAATCAATGGGAGTTTCATCATCTTTATACGGCACTTTGAAGCCGCCGCCGAAGTCGAGAAATTCCAACTCCGGGAAACGCTCACCGGTGGCGATCGCCATCAGATTATCCATGCTTTTCAAAACGGATTCCGCATGCTGCAAGCCGCTGTCGGTATGTTCGTGCAGACCGATAATGTGCAGATTTCCCCCTGCGGCGATCTCTGCCGCCCGGTCAGCATCCTGAAGCAGTATGCCGAATTTGGTCAGGTCTCCACCGGTCATGGTCATTACATTGTCACCATCACAGACATCCGGGTTGAAGCGCAGGCAGATTTTTGCTCCCGGATGGGATTTCGCGCACTTCGACAATCGGGAAAGCGAACCGATATTGACAGTAACGCCGGTTTTCATCACCCTGTCGAATTCGGCATCGGTCATGTTGTTGGCAGTATAAATGATTTTTTCCGGATCGAATCCCAGCGCAAGAGCCAGAACCACCTCTCCGGGGCTGACCGCATCGATCCCGGCTCCGGCATCACGGAGCAGGCTGAGCAATGCCGGATTGTAGTTGGCTTTCAGCGCATAATGGATGCAGAGCCTCTCATGGGGAATGAAACGGAAAAGGTCATTGTAACGCTCAAGCATCAAATCTCCGTCATAAACGAATAACGGTGTGCCGTAGGTGCGTGCCAACTCAATATATTTTTCATTTGAAATCATCTTTTCAACTCCTGATATTATCTGCCCGGAATACTTTTATCCGGCATGATACCTCTTTCATGCTCAGGTATTTCATAGGTGGAAAATGAACACCCGGCGATAACTGTGGCAGTCAGGTCATCTTCATACCGGAATTCCAGCACCCGGCTCGTGGTCTGCCACGAGATTATCGCAGTTCCGAAACGGTCTCCACGGTAAGTTATCCTGATGCCCGGCTCGTTTTTCAACATAAATTGGTATTCACTGCGGGAGATGATCCTCCGCTTCAAACTGTTTTTCAGCGAAATTCTGGAGATATTCACCAATCGCTGCACTTCACTTGCCGATAAGGGCTGATATTTTCTGCCATCCTCTCCGGTTACTTTGGTGGCACATCCGCCAAAGAGCATGATCCCTGCGAGCAACAGGATAAAAGTAATGGTTTTCATCATGATTCTCCGGTTATTTTTTCAGTTGATGATAAGCGATCAATTCGTTGAGCCAGTTGTTGAGTTTTTCCCAGTATTCTGCCGGACAGTGCGGCAGGGGGGAATTATCCACTCCGGATGCAACGAGATTTTCCAGAAAGATATTCTGCTCCGGAGAGACCGCTTCCGGCAGCATCCCGTTTTCATAGAGAAATGCGCTTTTCAGCACCACCGAACACTGTATCAGCGACCACGCTTCGTGGCCGGGGTCCATTCCGGCTAAATTGGCAAGCACCGATCTCAGTGCTTCATAAGAGTGCGGCTGGACATCTCCCGGCGGCATGTTGTCAAGAAGAAATGCTCCGATCCTGCCAGCCATGCGGTAATTGCGCTGATTGTCGGCAATGGCGGAAAAATCCAGTACCGGTTCTATTTTTTTGGCTGCAAACAACTCCCTGCCGCTGCAGTCATCTTCAAACTCCACCTCAACTTCCCGGAATATATCCGCTTGAGGGGCACTTTTGCTGAATGACTGCCCGCCGTGCAGAATAAACGACACCCTGCCGTAATCGGGACTTACTCCCCGCAGAAGCAGGGCATTTTCCCGGTAAGGGCGTTTATCCAGCACGATAAATGGCGTGGAGATTATCACAGCATTATTCTCCGAGTTGTTTTTTCAATTCAGCGACCACCATGCCCGGATTGGCTTTGCCCTTGGTCAGTTTCATCACCTGACCGACAAAGAATTGGAGGATCTTGGCATTGCCGTTGCGGTACTCATCCAATTGCTTGGTAAATTCACCGAGAACTTGAGTGACCGCACCGGAAATAGCGGAAGTGTCGCTGACCTGAGCAAGACCTTTTTCATCGATAACGGTATCGGCATCTTTGCCGGTGGCAAACATTTCGGCGAAAACATCTTTGGCGATTTTGCCGTTGATTTTGCCGGATTCGATGGCGTTGATCAAACCGGCAAGTTTCTCCGGAGTGACAGGCGCGTCGGCAACTTCGATGCCGGCTTCACCGGTGAGAGCGAGCAGCGAAGAGATGATCCAGTTGGCAGCCATTTTCGGAGTCTTTACCAGTTTCGCCGCTGCATCAAAGTAGGCAGCCAACTGCTTGTCGGCAGTCAGAACTCCGGCATCGTAGGCGGTCAGACCGTAATCATCGCAGAAACGTTGGCGTTTGGCTTCGGGCAATTCCGGCAAGGTGGCACGAATCGCTTCGATCTCTTCGTCAGTAAAGGTCACCGGCATCAGATCCGGTTCCGGGAAGTAGCGGTAGTCATGGGCGGATTCTTTGGTGCGCATCAGATAACTTTCGCCCCGATCATCATTCCAGCCGCGGGTCTCCTGCCGGAGAGTTTCGCCCCGGTCGAGAAGTTCCGCCTGTCTTTCGATCTCATAGTCGATGGCGCGGTGAACGGCACGGAAACTGTTGAGGTTTTTCAATTCGATCTTGGTGCCGAATTCTTTCTGACCGACCGGACGCAAAGAGATATTGACATCGCAGCGCATCTGACCTTTTTCCATATCGCAATCGCTGATCTCTCCGAAGCGCATGATCTCTTTCAGACTGGTCAAATAGGCGTATGCTTCATCGGCACTGCGCAGATCCGGTTCGCCGACGATCTCCATCAAAGGAACACCGGCGCGGTTGTAGTCAACTCCGCTGTCATGGTGGAAGTGGGTGAGTTTTGCCACATCCTCTTCCAGATGGATACGGGTGATGCCGACATCTTTATCCGGCAATTCCGCCCCGGAAAAACCGGTTCCGGAAAGGTGGATCTTGCCGTTGGAACAAAAAGGCAGATCATACTGGGAGATCTGGTAATTTTTGGGCATATCCGGATAGAAGTAGTTTTTGCGGTCGAATTTGCTGAATTTGGCAATGGTGCATCCGGTAAGCAGACCGGCTTTGACTGTAGCGTAGATAGCCTCTTTATTCGGCACCGGCAAAACTCCGGGATATCCCATGCAGACCGGGCAGACATTGGTATTGGGCTCCGCTCCGAAAGCATTGGCGCATGAGCAGAACATTTTACTGGCACTGCGCACCTGGGTATGTACTTCCAGACCGATAATGGCTTCATATTTCATAGTGCAAAGAATCCTGTTTTAGATAGTTGACATATATACTTATTTATAATGTAGCACGCAAAAGCAAATTTTCCACCCCTCCGGTATATTTTTCGGCTTCCGGATGCTGATGGCGGAACCATGTCCGCTGTCTTCTGGCATACTGCCAGGTGGCGGTGCAGATTTTTTGAAAGAGTTCGTCTTTGCCGGTTTTTCCGTCAAGGTAGTCGGCGATCTGCCGGTATCCCAGAGCCTGATGCGCGGTCGGGGTGGAGAATAACCCTCTGTTTATGGCATTTTCCGCTTCTTCGATCCAACCGGAATCCAGCATCTGTTTTGCGCGTTTGGCGATGCGCTCTTTCAGGATATCACTTGCCAAATCAAGGATAAAAGCCGATACATTGTAGCGCAGAGTGTTTTTTCTGCCCTGCTGCAATTCAACGATGGATCTGCCGGTCAGCAAAAAAACTTCCAGTGCGCGGATCAACCGGCGGCGGCAGAGTTTCCATTTTTCAAAAGCCGCCGGATCAAGGGCGGCAATGCGCTGATGGAGCAAAACTTCTCCGGCATCGCTGTCATAAAGTTCATCCAGTTCCCGGCGCAGGTCACGGTCGCCGGGCAGATCATCCAGACCGTAGAGCAGGGCTTTCAAATATAAGCCGGTGCCGCCGCAGAGTATCGGCAGCTTGCCGCGGCTGCGGATGTCGGCAATGATCTTGTCTGCCATGGAACAGAAGCGGAAAACTTCGGAGCGTTCCTGCAAATCATAGATGCCGACCAGATGGTGCGGCACCTGTGATTTTTCTTCCGGTGAAGGCTGGGCGGTGCCGATCGGCAGGTCGGCGTAAAGCTGCATGGAATCAACGGAAACGATTTCTCCATTCAACTTCAATGCCGCCTGCAGGGCAAGCGCACTTTTGCCGGAAGCCGTTGCTCCGGCAATGACCAGCAACGGTTTATCCATTGATATATTCCCGTTTGACCCGGTTGCCTATCGAACACCAGATGTTGTGACCGTGAGTATTTTTGATTTTTCCCCATTCACCGACGGTGATTTCTTTGTCGCCGCGTTTGCCAAGCAGCACGACCTCATCTCCGGCGGCAACACAATCAAGGTGAGAGATATCCACAATGGTGTAATCCATGGAGATCCTGCCGATGATCGGGCAGTATTCCCCCCGGATTATCACTTTTCCCCGGTTGCTCAGTGCCAGCGGCAAACCGTCGGCGTAACCGGCGGGAAGAACTGCCGCTTTCCGGTGAGCCGGGGTGATATATGTCCGGAAATACCCCACCGAATCTCCCGGAGCTAATTCCCGTATTTCGCCGATGACTGTTGCCAACTCCACCACCTGCTTGCAGGGTGCGGAAAAATCATCACCGTACATCATGCCGCCGGGACGGGCAAGATTGAAAGGTTTATCCGTGGCACGGGGGATCTTGACAATGGCATCCCCTGCGGCATGGTGGTAATACTTGAATCTGATACCGGCAGAATCCAGAAGTTCTTTTATCTTCAGAAAACGGTCGATCTGCAGTGACGCAAAGAAGATATCCGGCTGTGAGGCGGTGGAAAAATGGGAAAAGAGCGAATCCATCTCCAATCCCGGCAGTTTGCTGATCGTTTCGATATATCCGGCAGCCTTTTCCGGTTTGATCCCCAATCTGCCCATGCCGGTATCCAGTTTGACGGCGATCCTGACACTTTTATTCTGCCGGATCGCTTCATCGGAAATCATCCGGGCAACTGCGATATTGTCAACCGAACAGATTATACCGGCAGCGACCGCTTCCCGGACTTCCCACGGCATAAGAAGACCGAGTATCTGGACATCATCAACCATTTTACGCAACTGCAGTGCTTCATCCAATGTGGCGGCGGCGAAGCGGGATGCCCCGGATTTTTTCAGGGTTCCCCCGATCTTTTCCGCCCCCATGCCATAGGCATCGTATTTCAGTACCGGCATCAATTCACAAGACATCGCGCAACGGCGGATGAATGCGAAGTTCTCCTCCAGTTGCGCGAGATCGATCCGGTAAACGACTCTTGAATCAGTCATTGTTTTCTCCGGAATATTTAATTATTTTGCGTACTCCACCGACCGGGTTTCACGGATGATGGTGACTTTGATCTGACCGGGATAGGTCATCTCTTTTTCAATACGCGAACAGATATCTTTTGCCAGCATCTGAGCATCGCCCTCGTTGACCTTTTCAGGAACGACCACGACCCGGATCTCTCTGCCTGCCTGCAAAGCAAAACAACTTTCCACGCCGGGGAAGTCATGGGCAATATTTTCCAACTGTTCCAACCGTTTCAGATAGAGTTCAGTTGTTTCACTGCGGGCACCCGGACGGGATGCGCTGAGGGTATCGCAGATATTGATGAGGATATCGTAGAGTGATTCCGGTTCGATTTCGCCGTGGTGGGCGGCAACCGCGTGGACTACATCTTTAGGTTCATTGTATTTGCGCAATACATCGGCGCCGATCTGAGCATGGGGCCCTTCGACTTCATGGTCGATGGCTTTGCCGAGGTCATGGAAAAGACCGATCCGTTTGGCTTTTTTCTCATCCAGACCGAGTTCGGCGGCGATGATACCCATGAAGTAGGCAGTTTCCAGAGAGTGCTGCAAAACATTCTGGGAGAAACTGTAACGGTATTTGAGTCTGCCGAGCATCTTCATGATCTGGGGAGAAACCCCGGGGATGCCGGTTTCAAGCACGGCGGCTTCACCGATCTGGAAAAGTTCCTCTTCCTGCTCTTTGGTGATCTTTTTGACCAATTCCTCCACCCTGGTCGGATGGATGCGGCCGTCGCCGATCAATTTTTCCATAAGTTTACGGGCGATCTCTTTGCGCACCGGGTCAAAGCAACTGATGACCACTGCTTCCGGAGTGTCATCGATCAGGATGCTGACTCCGGTGGCACTTTCGATGGCACGGATATTGCGTCCTTCTCTGCCGATGATCCTGCCTTTCATCTCATCGCTGGGCAGCGGGATGGTGGCGGTGGTACGCTCATAGGTGCAGTCAGAAGCATAACGCTGCATGGCATAGGTCAGAATGCGTCTTGCCTCTTTTTCGCTGCGTTCCCGGACTTCTTCAAGAACATTGCGGACGACCAGCCCAGATTCATTGCGTACTTCGTTTTTCAACTTCTCAAGGAGGACTTCTTTTGCCTCTTCTCTGGAGTAACCGCTGATGCGCTCCAATTCATCGATCTGGCGGGAGATACTCTTATTGAGTTCCTGTTCGCGGTTGGAAAGTCTTTCGCGCAGCTGGGCGATGTCAGCTTCCTGTTTTTCGATATTTTTGAGTTTTGCATCCATGGAATCGGCGCGGCGGTCGAGCAGCTCTTCGCGCTGGGCGAGGCGTTTTTCCACATTGGATTGTTCACGGCGGCGTTCTTTGAGTTCCGCTTCGCACTCTTCGCGCATTTTGATAGTTTCGCCTTTGGCAGAAACTCTGGCATCGCGGAGCAAATGCTCCGCTTCGCGTTCAGCATCGGAACGGATTTTTTCTGCACTTCTTCCGGCGGCATCACGACGGATGCGCTGGATCCCCAGCACCACTCCCAGCGTGATAACCACAGAAGCCGCAGAAGAAATCGAAATGATCAACATCTCCATTTGTTTTTCTCCTGTTTCAATTATTCCCTGCAATATCAATAACTTCCCTTTCGGTCACGATCATCCCCATCGGGGTATCGTGTTCCGCGCCGGGCAATGGAGTTTCTGAAATCTGGCAGGAGTATATAACTGCCACGGGGGGGATTTTTACTCCGGCGAGCAGACGGTCATAATAGCCGCCGCCGCGCCCCAATCGGCACCCCAGACGGTCACAAGCGACCGCCGGAACCAGAAACAGCACTTGGGAAGCAAGAAAGCCGGTATCCGCCGCCGGTAGGGACGGTGACGGTTCCGGGATTCCGTATTTACCCGGCAGCAAATCCCGCTTAAGGTCTTCGACGGCAACCATTTCATAAACGCCGGAAAGCGCATCGAAACGCGGCAGAAACAGCCGTTTGCCCCGAAACAGCGGAGAAAGATCGACTTCAGCACCGAAGCGGATGAATGCCGCGATGTTTTCAGTAGACTGGAAGGTGGTCAAATTGCGGATATTCTCGCAGATCGCCGCATCAAATTCCCGCCGTTCGCTCTCCGAGAGCATTTTACGCCGGGCGGAAAAGATTTGCCGCGCCTCTGCCTTATCCTTGTCAAGTTGCCGAATTCCTGCCATAACCGATTTCTCCGGTGATTTTCAATGGCGGATCGGGGTTCAACTGACCGCATGGGCGGGGCGAACAATATTCCCATACCCTTGCGGGGATAATGTTGATCCATTCCTTTTTTTTGCATTCCCTTGGGGAAACTCCTGGTTTCAACAAGAGTTTGCGCTCTTTTATCCGGAGAGCGTTTCCCGGAACTGCCCGGAATGAATAAACTATTTTTTACCCTGAATCAACAGGGATTCTCGAACCCGGATTCCCGCACCCGGCATCTTGATTCGCACGGTGCATGAAAGAGCAGTTTTTACTGTTTTTTCCGCACCGCTTTACCGGGGGCATCAAAATCTCCAATATTATATAAAAGCAAAAAATTGCTGCTGATTATAAATATAATACGGTTTTGTCAAAAATAAAGCCATTTTATGAAAAAAAGTGCAAATATTTTGTGAATTTTAATTATTGCAGGAGCGATGATGATTTTTACAGCAAAAAAGGTGTGAAACCGCAGTGAAAAATACTCAAATAATAATTATTGTCCCATTTGTTGTGATAAAATCCACCGGGTGCAATCAAATCGTTTTATGTTTTTGACCAATCATAATGTAAGTGATATACTCTATGTGTCGCCATAAAATGTGTTCATTCGGTCTTGTATGTATGTTTCACAAAATTTGGGACATTACCAAAAAATAAAAAGGTCTGCCGCTTACCTTTTGAGGTTTGCGACAGACCTTTTTGGCGTCAGAAAACTTGATCAGGCGAGACGGGCTTCGAGAGCCTCAAGCTGCTTGACCAGCTCCTGCGGAAGACGATCGCCGAATTTGGCATAATGTTATTTGATCATTGCCAATTCGTTCTTCCAACCGGCGACATCGACTTTGAGCAGTTCTTCCAAGTCGGCGGCGGAGACTTCACCTTCCAGACCATTGATGTCGATGGCATCGGTGGTGGGCAGGAAACCGATTTCAGTCTCTTTGGCGTTGCCGGTACCGGCGCAGCGGGCGAATACCCAAGCCAGCACACGACTGTTGTCACCAAAGCCCGGCCACATGAATTTGCCTTCGGCACTCTTGCGGAACCAGTTGACGCAGAAGATCTTGGGCAGGTTGCCCTGAGCTGCGCCTTTTTTGCCGATTTCCAGCCAGTGTTTGAAGTAGTCGCCCATGTGATAGCCGCAGAAAGGCAGCATGGCGAAGGGGTCACGACGGACAGTTCCGGCCTTCACGTCGAGGGCAGCTGCGGTGACTTCAGAACCGACGGTTGAACCGATGAATACACCGTGTTCCCAGTCTTTTGCCTGATAGACCAACGGCAATGTGGTCGGACGGCGACCGCCGAAAAGGAACGCGCTGATCGGCACACCGGCAGGGTCTTCCCACTCGGGGGCGATCGCCGGGCAGTTGTTGGCTTTGGCGGTGAAACGGGCATTCGGATGAGCGGCTTTGACCGGTTTGCCGTCAGCATCTACCATATCCGGAGTCCAGTCATTGCCTTTCCAGTCAATGAGGTGAGCCGGA
>JAFVZG010000068.1 GCA_017508285.1 Lentisphaeria bacterium
CAACCCTTCACTGTGAATTTGAGTGTTCCGGTCGATCCCATGCAGACGATGAAGGCAAATGTTATGCATACTGCCAAAAAATTCAATGAAAAATTGCGAAACGAAAATTTGCGGGAGTTGTCGGCAATTTTGCTGATAATCGCCTTTTTTACCGCCGGCAATGCCTGGCTGCTGGCAAAACTGCTCCGGGTGATCAATCCGCAGATATTCAATGATATTTCTGATGTCGCCAATATATTGCGGATCGGTGCCGGTCTGGCATTGGCAGCATCGTTTTATATTGCAGTATTGAACAAAGCCAAACTGGTGGCATTTGCTTCAGGTGCCATGCTGGTGTCGGTCATACTCGGTCTGCTTGTTGCTTGCAAACTTTTTTAAGATAGAAAACAATTTATCGGAGATAAAAAATGCAATGTCCCAATTGTAACGCGGCAATTCCGGATAACTCACAGGTATGCCCGCAATGCCAAAGCACTTTGACCGGAGCATCCCCGGCAGGTGAATTGCAGATATACTATTCTTTGAACAACAACTCCATCGGTCCGGTTCCGCAGAGCGAAATATACCGGATGCTGGTTTCCGGAGAACTCTCTCCTGAAACCATGATCTGGTACGAGGGAGCTCCCTCATGGATGCCAGCCAAAAAACTTTTTGCCGAAATAAAAACCGCTTCATCCGCTTCTGAAAAAGATATTGAACTTTGGAAAAAGATATGCATGATAATGGGATATATCTCGCTGGCAGCGTGGATAATACCGCTGCTTGGCATGATCCTTTCCGGATTGGGACTTTTCTTCGGATGCCGCGCCCGCCACACCGTGGGAATAATCCTCTGCAGTCTCACCCTTGCGGCATCTCTTTTCGCCGGGATCTTCATGGTTTATGATGCGGTGGATAACCGTGCTCACCGCTCCTGGCAAACCATCTGGGTTCCGGATAGAGATGATGATGATGACAACTATTTCAGCAACCGTGAAGAACGAACCAGATATCTGGTGAAAAAATACAGTTATCTGCTGACGGAAGATCAGGTGCGCTCTTTGCGCGGAGAAAGCAACGGAGTCTCTTCAGCCGGGGTGCTTTTGTGGCTGACTGACCGTAATCTCAGCTATGTCGCCGAGGATATCGTGCGCGATTGATCCGTTGACCGGCTTTTTTCCGTTGAACCGCTTGCCGTACCGGATCGTGTTTCCGGTGCGACAAGTTTATATTCCGACAGAGGTTTTACCATGGCATTGACCCAAACGACCTGCCCGCATTGCGGCAATATTTTATCCATTCATCAGGAGTGGATCGGGCAACAACTTGAGTGTTCATTATGTCACAAAAAATTTGTTGCCTTTGACAACAGTATGGGCGGCGGAGCTCCGCCGCCGGTGCCGTCAAAAGTGAATGTGAAAAAGTTGCTGATAATTCTCGGTTCAATTATCGGAACTCTGCTGCTGGCGGCAGTGATCGCGGCGATCATATATATCCCGATATTGGAAAAGCAGGAATTCCTCGAAGACAACGGAATCGCCCTCAACGATGAAGAAACTACCGTTACCGGATTCTACGGAAGATTCCGGAGTTACTGCGCTCTGCCGGATTATGTAACTTGCATCGGAGCCAAAGCATTTGCCGATTCAGAATATCTGGAAGAGGTCGTTATCCCCGGCAGCGTGACCGTTATCGGCGACGAAGCATTTTCCGGATGCAGCAAACTGCAGAAAATATCTCTCGCCGGAATAAAAAATATCGGCGAAAAGGCTTTTTACAACTGCTCTTCTTTGCAGGAAGTAACTCTGCCGGATTCTTTGGAATCGCTCGGTAAGCAAGCTTTTGGCGGGATTCCCGGTCTGAAGATCACTCTGTCAGTCAGCACCTTTTTCCGCTTCAAAAAACTCCTGCCGAAAGCTGAATTTCACTTCACCGGTGATCTTGACGGAGAATCCCCGGAAAATCTTTACGATCTGGCGCAATACTATTATGGAAGAAAAAATAAAGAAAAGTTTCTGTTCTTCCTTGAAAAAGCAAGCGGCAAAGAGTACCCCGAAGCGATGGTGGTGTACGGCAAATACTTTCTGATGTCAAAGAACGATAAAGCCAAGTCGTTCCCCTTATTCAAAAAAGCTGCTGATAAAGGAAATACCCGTGGCGAGTTTTTCGCCGGTTCAGCATTACTCTACGGCATCGGAACCGGAAAAAATTTGCCGCAAGCTGTCGAATTGCTGAGAAAAGCCGCCGAAAAAAATAATCCGGCGGCACAGTACCATCTCGGAATATGTTACCGCGACGGCAGCGGAGTTTCACGGGATCAGTATGAAGCTTTTCAATTGTTCAAAAAAGCTGCGGAAAACAACGACCCGCATGCTCAATTTCAACTTGCCGGATTTTATGAAAACGGTACTGCCGGAGAAAAAGACCCTGTTCAGGCATATCAATGGTACAGCCGGGCGAAAGACGCTGCGTCAGGAAATATCCCTCTGCTCTGTGAAATACATTACCATCTCGGCAGATGTCTGGAATACGGCATCGGAGTGAAAAAAGATCCGGCAAAAGCCGGGGTCCATTACCTATTTTCGGCAACTTTTTCTCATCCTGAAGCGTGTTATATCCTTGCTGAATGTTACCGCACCGGCAGATGTGACCAAAGCAGAGATCTGAAAGAAGCTTTTGAGAATTACCGCAAAGCCGCAGAGAAAGGGCATACCAAAGCACAATACCAGCTCGGCGTATTTTACCGGGATGGCATCACAGTCAGTTCCGATACCGGCAAAGCCGCAGAATATTTCGCCCAAGCCGCAGAAAACGGTCTGGCAGAGGCTCAAAACGATCTTGGTGTTCTTTATGACAACGGTACCGTTTCACCGGCGGATAAACACAAAGCATTTGAATTTTTCGCCAAAGCAGCCGCTCAGGGATTGGGAGTTGCCCAATTCAACCTCGGCAATATGTATGAAAATGGTTCCGGCTGTCAAAGGAATTTAGCAGAGGCACTCAAATATTATAACATGGCCGCCGCCCAAAAGGTGAATAATGCCGATCAGGCTGTTGCCCGCTGCCGGAAGCAGCTGGATTTTGACAACCTCCGGTCGGCGGCGGAAAAAGGCGACCCCGAATCTTTGTATCAGCTCGCCGTCAGCCTCCGCGACAGCAGCAACGGCAAATTAAATATGCACAGTGCCATAAAATATTTCACACAAGCGGCGGAAAAAGGCAGCAGCAAGGCTCAAAAAGCTCTTGCCGATATCTACTTCAACGGCAAAGGAACCGGCAAAAACTACGACGCTGCATTCAAATGGAGTACCAAAGCCGCCGAAAACGGTGGCGATCCGGAGATCTGGACTTATCTCGGGCAGATGTACGAACACGGTTGGGGATGTGAAAAAAATAATAAAGAAGCTGAATCATGGTATACCAAAGCCGCCGCAGACGGCTATGCTCCGGCAGTGCGCCTGCTGGAAAAATATAAAACAGTTCTGGCTGAAGCCGAAAAGATAAAAGCCGCAGAAGCCGGAGAGGTCAAAAACGGCAGGATCTTTTTTGCCAGATTGCGTGATAATCTTACCGCTGAAGGCGGCAAGTGGACAACTTCCCGCAAAGCCAGATTCGGTATGACCGGCAAAGTCAAAGCGATAAAATTTCCCGGTATCCCCAATCAGGGGATATCGTACAGTTGGGATGCCATCACCGGCAACGATCCGCGAAGCGTGAGTTTGTGGTTTTATTGCGACGGATACAATCAATATGACGGCGGTAATGCCATGCTCTCTTACGGAAGAAAGATCCATGACCAATACTTCGATATTGAAACCAATGCATCGCGGGCACTTATCTGCGCATGGGGCGGGGATGCCGGGGCATACGCCAAAAACATCCGCAATCAACGCTGGAATCATGTCGTCATCACCCATGACGGTCAATACCGGATATGTTATCTCAACGGTAAAGTTACGGCAAAACACAAAGTCTATCTGCAGACTGCCGGCTCCAGATTGATGATCGGCACCCGGCTCAATGACATCAACCACTGCTTTGCCGGCAGTATCCGCAATGTGGCGGTATACAAGCGGGCTCTGACTGAAACTGAGGTCTTGCAACTGCTGAAAAACGGACTTGATTAAAAAATCGACTTAATAACGATTTCATCTTGCAATTTTCGGCATTGGTGATACTTTAATGACTATGTAAACTGTAATTTTTGATTTACTGATGAGTGCAGTACTTAATAAAGGCGATATTTTTTCCGGATGCCGGATCCTTGCCGAATGCGGCAAAGGAGCCTATGGTGTCGTCTATCTGGCAGAAAATGCCATCGGTCAGAAGATCGTTATAAAACTTGTAACCAGTTCCGGGCACTCCGACCGGGAATTCCGGGGATTGAAGCACTATATCCCGGTTTCCGGAACTCACCCCAATTTGCTGCAGGTTTTTCATGTCGGTAAATTTGCCGACGGATTCTACTACACTATGGAAGCCGCCGACAATCTGAATGATTCCGGCGATTTCTACCGCCCCGCCACCCTCGGCAATATGCTCAGAGAAGGCAGAAAATTCTCCCCGGAATATGCTGTTCGCGTCACCAGAGAATTGCTGGGCGGAGTCAGCGCGATGCACCGCGCCAATCTGGTTCACCGGGATATCAAGCCGGATAATATCATCTTTGTCAACGGCAAAGCCAAACTCAGCGACCCCGGTCTGGTCACCGAAGCCGGGCAGCCGGAAACTTTCGCCGGTACTCCCGGATTTATCCCACCGGAGTGCATCGCCGATGCTCTGCCAGCCACCCCGGGCAATGATCTTTATGCTCTGGGTAAAGTCTTTTACTGCATGGTCACCGGCAATCCGCCGGGAGAGTACCCCCATCTGCCGGAAAATATGCGCATCGAAGTGCGGCGGCAGCTTTTTCCATCGCTCTCTCAGATGTGCAACACCAATCCCGCCAAGCGTTTCACTTCCGCAGAAGAGTTTTTGAAATCTCTGCCGGAAACGATCAAAAATCCCTCCTTTCTGGAAAGAAAGTACAGCGCATTCCGGGATTGGAAGATCCTCAACCGGGAAAAATTCCGCTTTTTCATCTTCTCATTGCTGTTTCTGCTGCTCATCGCCGTGGCGGCAGCGGCACTTCTGTTGATCGGTCACACCCGCAAAATATCCCGCGATTCGCGGCTGCACCGGGAAATAGATTCCTTTATGGCGATCAACCGCGACCGCAAAGAATTGGTCTTGTTCCAGTTGGAAGTATATCTGCCGGAGTTGTCGGCAAAGTATCTGCAAATGGAGGAAGCTCTTGCCGTATACCGTTCCGCCGGAAAACTGGCAAGTGCCGCAGACACAGCCCGTAAACTCCATGATTTTCTCCGCGATGCCGCCGGAAAACTCCTGCCGGAAGTTCCCGCGAAACTCTCTTCCGCCGCCGCCGCCAGTCTTGCCGTGATCGGCAAAGCAAGAGGTTTTATGAGCACCCCTCTTTTTGAGTATCTGCCAGACGATGTCCGTAAACAATTCCGGAAAAAAGTTGAAAAAGCAGAAAGCTCCTTTTACAGTTCATGGTCAGGCCCGCGCTGTTCTCAGGATTGGGATAATATGGACAACTATGAGTATCCCATGGTCTTTGTTCCCCCGGGGGCGGTAAAAATGGCGCACAACAATAAAACCGTCAAGATCCCCTATCACTTCTGGATCGCCAAAAATGAGACCAGCCACGCTCACTTCACCCGGCTGCTGGGTATATCTCCACAGCGTTCACCCCATACCGGAACACCGGTTGAAAGAGTATTGTGGAATGACTTCCTTTTCTATTGCCGGATATTGACCGATGTGATGAAGCGGCGGGAGGTTCTGCCGGAAGGATATATCGTGCGCCCTCCGACTGAAGCAGAGTGGGAGTATGCCGCAAACAACGCCTGGCTCGGCAAAGATACCTCCCCTCTGAGCGAGCGCGCCGTTATTGCCAGCAACAGCGGCAGACGCACCATGCCGGCCGGTTCAAAAAAACCGGGAAAACTCGGAATAAATGATATCTACGGCAATGTCGCCGAATTGGTTCTGCCGCTTGAACCTCCTGCCATGCAGCACGCGGTCATCATGCGCGGCGGTTCATTCCTCAGCGGGGAAAAGGATTGCTATAAACGCACTCCGGTGCTGAAATATCAGAATATACCATACTCGATCGGCATCCGTCCGGTGATCGCTCCGGGAGATCCTGATTATTTTGACCGTCACTTTTTCAACGGTGGAGCCACTTCGCTCGAATATAATGGCAGGATCTTTGAACTTATCGGTGAAAATTACGGCTGTTTTGAGTGGCGGAAGGCAGAGGAACTCTGCCGTCTGATGGGCGGCAGACTCGCCGAATTGGATTCTCCGGAATTGCTGAAGACCATCATTGAAAAAATGCCGCTCGCTGCAGCAGGATGGGAGTGCTTTATCGGCGGCAGAAAAAATGAAAAAAGCGGCAAATGGCACTGGATATCCAGCGGCAAAGAGGTCGATTCCGGCAGCTGGTACAAAAACTTCACCGGCAATTTACTGGCTCTCAACGGCAGAAAATATCTGGGAGTCAGTGACCGCCGCTCAGGGATATTCATCTGCCAATGGGATGCCAAAGAGTTCCAAAAACGCAATGCCGCCCTCGAATCGGGCAAAAAAATGCCTTGTGAATTGCTCCGTTTCTCGATCGGAAATCGCCGCTACATGCTGATAAATTCCAATATGGCATGGTACACTGCCCGCAGGGTTTGCGAATTGCTCGGCGGCAGACTTGCTTCCCCTGATACCCCCGAATTAAGCCGTGCAATAATTGAAAAATTAACTGAATACAGCGACTATCACATCCTGCTGGGCGGTTACGCCAAACAGAATAAATGGTTCTGGCTGTCCGGCACAGAATACACCGGCAAATTGAAACAGAATAAAGACCACCCGATCGCCACCTTGAACCGCAACTTCATCACCCTCAAAAACGGGGATTTTTACAACAGTCAGTACTCCTCGCTCTTTTTATGCGAATGGCTGCCGGATAATTCACTTTCAAATTGACGGTATTGCTTGATCAATGCCGTCAGTTTCGCCAGACAACGGGAACGGATGACATAGATATTGTTGCTGGTCTTGCGGGTGATCGCACTGATCTCATCCACCGGACAATGCTGGATGAAAGACATATAAAAAACCTGATAGGTCTCAGTGTCAACACTCTCTTTCAACTCTTCCATTGCTTTGTTGAAAAGGAAATCCCGCCACTCATCCATGATCCTGGTATCGACATCATCCGGATAATCTGCCGTATTGTTCCGGAGAACCGAAAGATGTTTCCGGCGGATCGCAAAAATTTTCATGGCGCAATAGTTGGTGATCCTGCCCAGATAACTGCGGAACATTCCACGGCTGCGGTCGTAGATGAATTCCTCCATCTTCTTCCAGAAAATGGTCATCACTTCAACGGTCAGATCATCGCACTCTTCCGGAGTGAGAAAGTGTTTCTGCCCGATACTGCGGATCATGCCGGAGTATTTGTTGTAAAAATCATTCCACGCATTCTCATCGCCGGATTTCACCCGGTTCAGAAAAGAACTGTCGGTAGTGTAAGAGATGGTTTTGCTCTTGCGGAACTTATATTTCGGCATGGTAATTCAGAAGTGATTTCAAAAGTTTTTACAACTTCCTCAATATATCGTATGAAAGCAGTTTTTTCAAGCGCAGATCGTCAGAATCTCCGGGGAAAGAGCGCGTATCCTGCAAACGCTTTGCATGCATTACGCTTATTTTTGCAGGGTGGCTCACGCCGCTTTGCATGCATTACGCTTCTTTTTGCAGGTGGGCTCACGCCGCCCCCCTGCACCCCCGGCGGTGCCACCGGCACTTTTGTACTTTTGGCTTGTGCGCGCTTTATGGCGTTTGGCTGGCTCGACTCATGTGGCGCAATCCTGCACCCCGCTTCCGCCTTTTATGGCGAAAGCCGGGCTTTGTATTGCGCCACGACTGCCGCATCCGGGGGAAGCCTCCCCCGGAACCCCCTCGCTCCTCAGCTGCACTTCGTCGCTTCTTTGGGAGACTGTGGGAATTTTTGGGAATTTTTGGGAGCAGTCTGCATACGCTTTGACTGCAGACGGGTAACCCCGTATGTCCATAAAGTCCATAAAGTCCATTTTTGGCGGTCAACGCCGACCACGCCCGTCAGAGTGTGCAAAAAGAAGCGGTTTATTCCGTTAAAGATCTCAGAATTTGGCAAAATTTATCAGCTGCCACCAGTCGAAACCGGCGATACCGTGACCTTCACTGCGGTGATAGAATCCGAGATATTCGCCGATCGCTGAAGTTTCATAATCAGCAGGGAAAGGCACATCGGGCATTCCCGGTTTACCGTGGAGTTCCCAGGCGCACTTGGCGGCTTTGCAGGCCAGATATTCGCCTTCAGTATCGAACCACGGGCTGTCGAAGCCGGCGATCAGCAGTTTTCTCGGAGCGATCGCAGAGACCAGAAGGTGCTGGTCAAAGGTGAGCAACTTTGCCGGATTGCGTTCATATTTCCCGTAAGCCTTGCAGTACCAGTGGGTAAATGCCCGCATTTCGGTGGCGATATTTTCGCCATAATCCCGTTTGGCAAGAGTCGCTCCTCCGCCGCCGCACTGCACCGGCACGGTCACGGCGAATCTCTCATCCCGTGCTGAAGCGATCAATGCCGCTTTCGCCAGTCGTGAACAACCGGTGACCACGCTCCGTTTGGCATCCAGCTGCGGGATAGTTTCTGCCAGATCCAGACCGCGGCTCAATGCCCATGCCCATGCACCTAAAGAAGTGATGTTATCGGTTTTGCTTTCATCTCTTTTTCCCCACAAGTCAAAGCATCCGGTATAGGCGAAAGTTTTCTGACTGTAACGCTCTTCCGGTTCGGTGATATCCGGATCGGGGGAAACCTGACCGTAGCAGGCGGTCATTACGGCATAACCGGCACTGAGCAAAATTTCCACCGGCATTACGGTATCCTGATTGGGGTCACCCATGATGCCCCGGTTTTGGGGAAGTTTGTGACCTTCGGTACCTCTGATCCAGGTATCGGGGATGACCACTTCGGGATCGGGGATAAGTTCATGGTTGCCGCGGTAGTTGAGAAAGAGGATGACCGGAACCGGCTTTTCAGCGTATCTCGGGCGGATGAGCAGCCAGTCGATAAATGGACCGGACTTATCTGCTTTGAACCACATGCGGTACTGGGTGCGGATGGCGAATCCTGCCAGTGCGCCGGTCTTCTCTTCGACGACTTCGGTGATCAATGCTTCCGGTTTTGGCGGTTCCTGACCGAACATTTCAGAAGCGAAAATATCCAGTATCTCTTTCCTTCTCTGCTGCCACAAGGCCGGGCTGGTAACTTTTGAACCATCCTTAAAGGTCAGCGGATCTTCAAGGGTGTACGGGGCGATTTTGTCTGCATCGTAATTCGGTTCAAAGTAGTTGGGTCTGACATCCGGTATTGTTTCCATGATATTCACCTGTTACTGATAATGTCACTTATATTTAGGGAGCATATTTCCGTGAGCGGCGATAAGGTCGTCGCACATACTTACGATATCATCGATACTCAATTCGGCAGCGGTGTGCGGATCGAGCATTGCCGCCTGATAGATGTGGTCGCGCTTTCTGGTCAATGCTGCTTCGATAGTGAGCAGCTGGACATTGATATTGGTCATATTCAATGCGGCACACTGAGGCGGCAGCGCACCGACATAAGTTCCCTGCACGCCGTTTTTATCGACCAGGCAGGGCACTTCCACCACCGCATCGGAGGGCAGATTGGTGATCAAATTGTGATTCATCACATTGCCGCCGATCTGACAGGGCTTGCCGGTGACGATGGATTCCATGATCAATGAACCGTACTCACGGGAAATCGTGTGTGAAAGGTGCGGATCATTGCGCAATTCGGCATACTGTTTTTTCCATCCTTCGATCTGCCTGACGCACCGGCGCGGATATTCATCCAGCGGTATGCACCACTCATCGACCAGACCGGGATAATTTTTTTTGATCCAGTATGGGGCATATTCGGCATTGTGTTCACTGGATTCGGTAACATAGTAGCCGAAACGCTTCATCATTTCCAGCCTGACCATATCGCCGAACTTCTTTTCTTTGGGGGCTTTGCGCCACATCCTGACCTTTTTTTCGGCAAGTTTTTTCAATTCCGGATAAAGATCTTTGCCGTTTTCGGTGATTTTCAGCAGCCATGCCATGTGGTTGATACCGGCGACATGCCATTGGATTTTTGCCATTCTTTCATCGGAGTGATCCAGACCGAGAGTGCCGAAAAGACATTTGGCACACACCTGAACACTGTGGCAGAGTCCGACGGTTTTGACTCCGGTAGCTTTGAGCATGGCACCGGTGAGCATCGCCATGGGATTGCTGTAATTCAGCAGCCAGGCATCGGGTGCGACTTTTTCGATATCCCTGCCGAAATCCAGCATCACCGGAATAGTCCGCAATGCCCGGAATATGCCGCCGATACCGAGAGTATCAGCGATCGTCTGGCGCAGACCGTACTTTTTCGGGATCTCAAAGTCGATGATGGTGGCAGGGTCATAGCCGCCGACCTGAATGGCATTGACTACGAAATCTGCTCCGCTCAAGGCTGCTTTGCGCTCTTCGACACCGAGATAAGTTTTGATTTTTGCCCGGTTGCTGTTGACATTTTTATTGATGACACCGAGGATATATTCTGATTCTTCCAATCTGGTCTTATCGATATCATAAAGGGCAATGTCAGAATCCTTCAATGCTTCGCGGCACATGCAGTCGCCAAGCACATTGCGGGCAAAGATGGTACTTCCGGCTCCCATAAAGGTTATTTTGGGCATGGTAAAAGTCTCCGTAAATTTTGGTTTGAAGTTGTAATAATATATATCTGCTTCAAGAAAATAAAAGATGAGATTGTGGGAATTTTTGGGAATTTTTGGGAAATTGTGGGAGTTTTGTGGGAGCAGTCTGCAGGCGGTATGCTTGCAGACGGGTAATCCCGTATGTCCATTTAGTCCATAAAGTCCATTCCCGGCAGTCAACGCCAAGTGCGCCGGTCAGATTTTGCGGCAAAGCAGTTGTGTGACACACTGTGCCAGACACACTTCGTGGCACAAACTGTGTCAATCCGGCACACATTGCAATGTTTTTCGTGACCTTTTACCCTGAAAAACAACTTGGCACGCTTCTTGCTTGATTAGAGGGTGCAGTAAACAAAACTCTTACAAAAGGAGAAAAAATCATGAGCAAAATTATCGGTATCGACCTCGGAACCACCAACAGCTGTATGGCTGTGATGGATAACGGCGAGTACAAAATCATCCCCAATGCAGAAGGCAACCGCACCACTCCCAGTATCGTCGCATTCACCAAAAGCGGCGAGCGTCTGGTCGGTCAGACTGCCAAACGGCAGGCGGTGACCAACCCCAAAAACACCATCTTTTCCATCAAACGCCTGATGGGCCGCAAATATTCGGAAGTCGGCAGAGAACGGGAATTGGTCCCCTACGAGATCGCCGAAGCTCCCAACGGCGATGCCCATGTCAAGGTCGGTGACAAACTCTATTCACCGCCGGAAATTTCCGCAATGATCCTGCAGAAACTGAAAGCTGATGCCGAAGCATATCTCGGCGAAAAGATCACTCAGGCGGTCATCACCGTGCCGGCTTACTTCAACGACAGCCAGCGGCAGGCCACCAAAGATGCCGGTAAGATCGCCGGTCTGGAAGTCCTGCGTATCATCAACGAGCCGACCGCCGCTGCTCTGGCTTACGGTCTGGATAAGAAAACCGATGAGACCATCGCAGTGTATGACCTCGGCGGCGGTACATTCGATATCTCCACTCTGGAGATCGGCGACGGTGTCTTTGAAGTGAAAGCCACCAACGGTGATACCCACCTCGGCGGTGATGACTTCGACCAGACTGTGATCACCTATCTTGCCGATGAGTTCCAGAAGGAAAACGGCGTCGATCTGCGCAAAGATCCTCAGGCTCTGCAGAGATTGAAAGAGGCTGCCGAAAAAGCCAAATGTGAACTTTCCAGCAGCATGTCAAGCGATATCAATCTGCCCTTTATTACCATGAATCAGGATGGGCCGGTGCACTTGAATATCACTTTGACCCGCGCTCAGCTGGAACGCCTCTGCGATCCTTTGCTGGAAAGAACCCGCAAACCCTGCGAAAACTGCATGCGCGATGCTGAAGTTTCCGCTTCACAGATCAAAGAGGTCATCCTCGTCGGCGGTATGACCCGTATGCCCAAAGTGCAGGAAACCGCCAAAAATATTTTCGGCAAAGAGCCGCATAAAGGCGTCAACCCCGATGAAGTCGTTGCTGCCGGTGCCGCAATTCAGGGCGGTGTGCTCGGCGGTGAAGTCAATGACGTGCTGCTGCTGGATGTCACCCCGCTTTCACTCGGTATCGAGACCATGGGCGGCGTGATGACCCGTCTGATCGAACGCAATACCACGATCCCCGCCAAAAAGAGTGAGATCTTCAGTACCGCTGCCGACAATCAGCCGGCGGTCGATGTCCGGGTGCTGCAGGGCGAGCGCGAACTTGCCAGAGACAACAAATCTCTCGGACTTTTCAAGCTTGACGGTATCGCTCCGGCTCCCCGCGGCGTGCCGCAGATCGAAGTGACCTTTGATATCGATGCCAATGGTATTCTGCATGTTACCGCTAAAGACCTCGGCACCGGCAAAGAGCAGAAAATCACCATCACCGCTTCCAGCGGACTCTCTGATGAAGAGATCGAAAAGATGGTCAATGAGGCCAAGGCCCATGAAGCCGATGACAAAGCTGCCAAAGAGAAGATCGAAGTCCACAACCACGCCGATTCCATGGTCTATCAGTTGGAAAAACAACTCAAAGAGCATGGCGACAAAGTTCCCGCTGAGACCAAAGCCGCGCTGGAAGAGAAGATCGCCAAACTCAAAAAAGATCTGGAATCCGACAATACCGAAGCTCTTAAAACCGGCATGAAGGAGTTGGAAGAACTCGCAATGAAACTCGGCGAAGCCGTCTACGCCCAGCAGCAGGCTCAGGGCGCCGGCACTCCTCCTCCGCCGCAGGGTCAAGCCAAAGCCAATGATGACGGCGTGGTCGATGCCGAGGTAGTGGAATAATCAAACAAATGTTTTGAAAACAATCCGGCGGCAGCGGATGTCTGCTGCCGGATACCCAATTCATAAAAAAAACAACAAGGAGAAAAAAAATGGCTAACATCAAACCGTTGGGCGATCGCGTCCTGCTCGAACTCAAAGAGAGCACCGAAGAGATGAAAGGCGGCATCCTCATTCCCGATACCGCTAAAGAGAAACC
>JAFVZG010000069.1 GCA_017508285.1 Lentisphaeria bacterium
GGGGAAAAAGAAAAAGCAACAGCAGGAAAACTTGTTTTCCAAGCAGTTGCTTGCTTTTTGCAAAGGATTACTCTTGAACGCGGACAAAAAAAATGGCGAGAGAGACGGGACTCGAACCCGCAACATCCACCGTGACAGGGTGGCACTCTAACCAGTTGAGCTACTCCCCCGCGCCATTACTTAGTCGCAGTGCTGACTCGCATTGTGTTGCTGTCAACAGTTACATAAGATACACCCTTTTGAGGAAAATGCAAGCGGATTTTTTGAAAAAATTACAAAAAAATGAAAAAATTTATCTTCCGCAAGGAAAAATAGTTCTTTGCGGTTGACTTTCCGGTAAAACCGGGTTATTTTTATAAAATATACAAGAGAGGTTTATTCCATCAATATATATTTGTAAAAATAGAAAGGTATCGATTATGGCTGTTGAGTTGAAAAGTGATTCCGACCGTCTTGCTTACGCATTGGCGATGAATTTCGCCACCAGTATCCGGCAACTGCCGGTAAAAGTTGATTTGCCGCTGCTGGGGAATGCGGTGGCAGAGCTGCTCAATGGAGGTGAATTCAAATTGACCAATGCGGAGTATGGTGCTGAAATGCGCAAACTTCAACAGATGCTTCAAGAGGTTGAGGAAAAGAAAAATGCCGGCAGTGAGGAGATCCTGGCGGCTGAAAAGAAATTTTTTGAAGAAAACGGCAAAAAACAGGGTATGATTACGACCAAAAGCGGCTTGCAGTATCAGGTGCTTGCCGAAGGCAGCGGCGAGAAACCCGGAGCGCATGATACGGTGAAAGTCCACTATGAGGGGCGTTTGCCCAATGGCACGGTCTTTGACAGTTCCATTGCCCGTGGTGAACCGATCGAGTTCCCGGTGGATCAGGTGATCCCCGGTTGGACTGAGGCTCTGCAGTTGATGAAAGTCGGTGCGAAATACCGTTTATTCATTCCCTCGCGTCTGGGTTATGGCGCGCACGGAGCCGGTAATGCGATCCCGCCGCACTCTTCACTGATTTTTGAAGTTGAGCTGCTTGGCGTGCGCCGTTGAATGGTTGTTGATTTGACCGTCGGCAGAGATTTGACTGCCGGCGGTTGATTTTTATTTGGAAAAATCACGATGAATATACAAATCCCCTACGGTCGCAGCGGTATGGATATCGAAGTGCCGGATAAAAATCTGATTGGCATTTTTGAGGCAGAGTTGCCTCCGGCGGCGCCGGATCAGGCAGCAGAAGTCCGGCGGGCATTGGATGAGGTTATTGGCAGTGAACCATTGGAAAAACTTGCCGCTGAAGCCGAAAGTTGTGTTATTATTGCCAGCGACCATACCCGTCCGGTACCGAGCCGGATACTGATTCCGGAAATGCTCCGGCGTCTGCGGCTGGGAAATCCGGATATTCAGGTGACGATCCTGATCGCCACCGGTTGCCACCGGGCGACAAGTGATGCTGAATTAAGGGCAAAATTCGGCGATGAGATCGTGGATGGAGAAAGAATAGTCATCCATGACAGTCATGATGAATCAATGCTGGCAGATTTGGGGCTTTTGCCGTCAAAGGGAAGGCTGAGGATCAATAAACTTGCGCTTGAATGTGATTTACTGATCGCAGAGGGATTTATTGAACCGCACTTTTTTGCCGGTTTTTCCGGAGGGCGAAAGAGTGTGCTGCCGGGAATCGCCGCCGCCGGAACAGTTATGGCAAATCATTGCGCTGATTTTATCAACAATCCGTTTGCCCGCACCGGAATACTTGAAAATAATCCTATTCACCATGATATGCTTTTTGCCGCTAAAAAGGCGAAACTTGCCTTTATTGTCAATGTGGTGATAAACGGAAAAAAAGAGATCGTCAAAGCCTTTGCCGGAGATATGCAAAGTGCCCATGAAAAGGGATGTGAGTTTTTAAGGAAGTATTCCCAGATACCGGCAGTGTCTGCTGATATCGTCATCACTTCCAACGGCGGTTATCCTCTTGATCAGAATCTTTACCAGAGCGTAAAGGGGATGACCTGCGGTGAAGCGGTCTGCCGTCCCGGAGGAGTGATCATCATCTGTGCCGCCTGCAGCGACGGTCACGGCGGCAAAGCGTTTTATGAGACGCTGAAAAATGCCGTTTCCCCGGAAGAACTGCTGAAAGAGATCTCCCGGGTGCCGCAGGATAAAACCGCTCCCGATCAGTGGCAGTACCAGATACTGGCAAGGATACTTTCCCGCAACAAGGTGATAGTGGTTACCGGAGATTGTGACTTATCCCTTATCAGAGAGATGAAGATCCCGGCGGTGTCATCGGTCGGTGAAGCATTGGAAATCGCCTTTGATACCGTCGGTGCCGACGGCAGGATCGCGGTTGTGCCGGATGGGGTATCGGTGATCGTTTCCGGGGATTGACAATGTCTTTCATGTCACGCTTTTTTTGAAGCGGAAAAGGGAGAATTGAAAGAGGATGATCCCCATAACCGCCAGAATAACAAACTCTTTCCAGACGGCACTGATCCCGGCTCCCCGGTAGAGGATCGCCTGACTGAAGCGGACAAAGTGAGTGGTCGGGGATAACTGCATGATCATTCTGACTGCTTGCGGCATGCTTTCCTGCGGGGTCAAACCGCCAGAGAGCATATCCATCGGCATCAAAATCAGGATCAAGAGTATTCCAAGCTGCGGCAAAGTGCGCGTGACACAGGCAAGAAATATTCCCAGCGAGGTTACGGTAAACAGATATATCGCCATGCCGCAGATAAAAAGCGTCTGCGAGCCGGTCACCGGCATTTTCAGGATGCCTTCGATCAATAAAAAGAGCGACATCGATGCAGAAAAAAGCACGACCAGAGTCATGCTCCAGATTTTTGACAGCATGATCTCTGCCGGGGTAAGGGGCAAAACCAGCAGGTGTTCGAGAGTGCCTTTTTCCCGTTCTCTTATAAGTGCGGCACCGGTCAGGATTATCGCCAGAAGCGAGACATTATTTATCATCTGCACCACAGCGGAGAACCATGAGCGGGTCAGATTCGGGTTGAAGCGGTTGCGTAAGACCAGTCTTGCCGGCGGTATCGTGCTGCCGCCGTTTTTTCCGGTGATGAAACGGGCGGTTTCATCGTTGATGATCTGCTGGATATACCCGCTGCCGGTGAATGCCTGAGACATTCTGGTGGCATCGACATTCAACTGCAGAGCCGGATCGTTCCCGGCGAGCAGATCCCGTTGGAAATTGACCGGTATGACCAATACAAAAGTGAAAATCCCTTTATCCATTGCCGGGTCGACTTCATTGAGAGATATCATTTTAGGCGGCAGGAACATCGGCGGCAGAAAACTGTCAGCGATCCTTCCGGAAAGTTGTGAGTGATCTTCATCCACAATGGCGATCGCCGCTTTGGTGATCGTATCCGGAGCGGCTTTGGCGGAGATATAGATCCCCAGAGAAAAAGAGTAGATTATCAGGATCAGCAGCAGTTTATCCTGATACAATCCCCGCAATTCTTTTATGCCCAGATGAAATATATTCCGCAGGCGCTGTTTTAAGATTCCTGTTTTTTCTGACATATCACACCGAGAAAAGTTATTATCGGGATCATTATTACAAGGGCAAACAACGGTCTGCCCAATTCGGCAAATCCCAGAGCTTTGTTGAATACTCCGCGGCTGATCAAAAGCATGTAAGTTGTCGGATAGATCGTGCCGATCACTCTTGCCAATCCCTGCTGAGTGCTGACCGGATTTATCAATCCGCACAGTTGAGTGGCAGGAAGCATCGTTGCCAGCATGGTGAGAAAAATCACTGCGATCTGACTGCGGGTCACTGAAGATGCCAGAAGTCCCATGCCGGTGGATATTATACAATAAAGAACCAGAGAGATCAACAGCAGCAGCCAACTGCCTTTGACCGGCACATCAAAGGCAGTGGTTGCCATAACCAGCATCAGAGCGGCACTTAAAACGGCAAATCCGACATAGGGCAGCTGCTTGCCCAGTAAAAATTCAGTACGGGTAAGCGGAGTGACATAGAAGTTGATTATGGAGCCGCTTTCTTTTTCTCTGACGACTGCCAGAGCTGCCAGAGTAGACGGCAGCATTATCAGCAGTACCGGGATGACACCCGGCACCATTGCCGGCAGACTTAATACATCCGGGTTGTAACGGAAACGGACTTCGATTTTTACCGGTGGGGCGGCATGATATCCGGGATTGCCGGCGAGCCATTGCCGGTGCATGGCGTTGATATAACCGTTGATGGTTTCCGAGCGCATAGGCATTGCGCCATCCACCCAGACTGCGACTTCCGGTGAATCGCCGTGCTGCAGTTTTTTGCCGAATCCCGGCGGTAATTCGACTGCCATGCTCAATTGCCCGTTTTTCATCCTGCGGTCAAGATCGGCATAATCTTTTACCGGTGGTTTGCGGATAAAATAACGGCTGCCGGAAATATTCAAGGCATAATTTCTGCTCAATTGACTTTGATCGCGGTCAAGTACGGCAAAGGATAACTCTTCCACATCCATGCTTATTCCGTATCCCATTACCGTCATTAAAAGCAGCGCCCCGAAGAGTGCCATAACTGCCCGGATCGGGTCGCGGAGCAACTCCAGCAACTCTTTCCATGCGCAGCACCTGAGCCTTTGAAAACTGAAGCCGTGATGATTTTTTGTCTGTTTCCCGGCGGTATTCTCCGGCGGCAGGATGGTGATGGAGGTATCCGGCATCATTGAAGACTCCAGATGCCGGATAAATGCCTCTTCCAGATTCCGGCATCCGGAATTTCTGACAATCGCCTCAGGGGTGTCGCAAACCAGAGATTTACCGGCATGCATCAGCGAGATGCGGTCGCACCTTTCGGCTTCATTCATAAAGTGAGTGGTGATGAATATGGTGACTTTTTCCTGCCGTGACAAGCTGATGATCAACTCCCAGAAATTATCCCGCGCCACCGGATCTACGCCAGAGGTCGGTTCATCGAGGATGAGAATATCCGGCTGATGGATGACCGCTGCGGCAAGCGACAGGCGCTGTTTGATACCCAGAGGAAGTTTTTCCGGAGAGGATCCGGCGTATTCGGTCAGGTCGAATTTTTCCATCATTTCCCGGGTGCGCAAAGCAATTGAATCCGGCGGTACCTGGCAGAGACGGGCGTAAAGCCGGAGATTTTCTTCCACGCTCAATTCGTTGTAGAGAGAAAAATTCTGGGTCATATATCCGAGGTGACGGCGGATCTCCATACTGTTGGAGTCAAGCACTTTTCCAAAAAGTTCCGCTTTCCCGGAGGATGGTGCGATCAAGCCGGTAAGCATCCGCATGGTAGTGGTTTTTCCGCAGCCGTTGGAACCGAGGAAACCGAATATTTCGCCGCGGCGGATTTGAAAACTTACATTATCCACTGCCGTGAAAGAACCGAATTTTTTAGTGAGATTTTCTGCCATGATCGCAATATCATTTCGGCCGGAATCCGGTAATGGCGGTACAGATAAGCGGTGGTGTGAAGAGCGTTTTTCTTCCGGGAGCAATTTTATAAATGCTTCATCAAGATTATTTGAAGAGGTTTGGTAAAGCAATTTTTCCGGAGTGCCGCAGGCAAGGATCTTTCCGTCATCCATTGCATAGAGATATTCAAATTTCTGAGCTTCATCCATGTAAGCCGTGGCGGCAAGAACGCTCATGCGGGGATTGCGGCGGCGGATGGCAGCGATCAACTCCCAGAATTGACGGCGGGCGAGGGGATCGACTCCGGTTGTCGGTTCATCAAGGATGAGCAATTCCGGATCATGGATTAGGGCACAGCATAATCCGAGTTTCTGTTTCATTCCGCCGGAAAGATTCCCTGCCGGGCGGTCGAGAAAATCATACAAGCCGGTACTGCGGGTGAGCATATCTATCCGGCGGCGTCTTTCACCGGCATCGTGATTGAAAAGTCTGGCAAAATATTGCAGATTTTCCTCCACGGTCAAGGTGAAATAAAGATTTTTGCCCAACCCCTGCGGCATATAGGCGATTTGCGGGCAGCACGCTTGGCGATGAGAGGCACTGCGGATGTCGCCTCCGAGGATTTCCAGATTTCCGGATCGGATTTTTACGGCTCCGGCGCAGAGGGATAAAAAGGTGGATTTGCCGACCCCATCCGGCCCGATCAATCCGGTAAGAGTTCCCGGCATAATGGTCAGCGATAAGTTTTCCAGCGCGCGGGTCGCTCCATAGGAAAAAGAGATATTTTCTGCTTTGACTGTCGGAATGCTCTCATTCATCGCTCTGACCTCAGGCGGAGAAATTCCGGCCACGGTGAATTTTTATCGACTTTCACCCAGGCGACTCCCGGCAGGCCGGTTTTGACCAGATGCAGATGTTTTTTCAGCAGTTCAGGCGCGATATTTGCTTTGACCCGGAACATAAGTTTCTGTCTTTCCACCATCGTTTCCACGGTTTTGGGGGTGAATTGAGCCGTGCTGGAAACAAAACTGATACGGGCAGGTATCGGCATGTCAGGAACAGCATCCAGAACCAGTCTGACCGGCGCATCTATGGCGATTTTACCGGCGGCAGTTTCCGGCAGAAAAAAGGTCATGTAAACATCCGAAAGGTCGATCATATCCAATACTTTGCCTCCGGCGGCAAGGACTTCGCCGGGTTGAGCGATCCGGTACTGTATTCTGCCATCCAGCGGAGCGGTAAGACGGCAGTCGGTCAAGTCAGCCCGGATCCGGTCAATATCCGCTTTGGCGGCATTGATATTTGCCAGATTGCCGTCAGCATTGGCTCTGGCGGCAAGGATCGCGCTGGCGGCTTTTTCTCTGGCGGCTCTGGCAGCGGCAAGTTCAGCGGCACAGGTTTGAAAGTAGGTTTCATCCACCTCATAATCCTGTTTGGATATGGCGGAGTCTTTCAGCAGGATAACTGCCCGGTCAAAGCGTTTTTTCGCTCCGTCATAACTGCTTTGTTTCTGCTGCACACTGGCAGAGGCGACATCCAATTCACTGTTTTTCAAACTGATTTCCGCTTTAGCGGCGGCGAGGGCGGCTACTGCCTGCTGATGGCGGGCTTCGGCTTGAGATAATTCAGCTTCCAGCACATCTGTCTGCATCAAAGCGAGCAATTCACCTTTGGTTACAAAGTCACCGTCATTGACATATACCGCTTCTATTCTGCCGGCAAGTTTGGATGAAATGGTGATCTCTGTAGCTTCCAATCTGCCGTTGCCGTGGGCGAATGCCGGATTCCGGTATATGGCATTGGCACGGTAGTTGAGGATGAATTGGATAGTCAGACCGATGACGGCAGCGGCAACCAGAGCGATAATAACTTTTTTTATCATAGCGAAAACTCCTTGTGGAACAGTTTTTCAACATAATTCCAACTATAAGCGTTTCGCCGTATTTTCCAATGTCAGCAACCGGAAATTTTATTAAATAATCTCTTCCGGCAGATTTTTTCAGAATGAATCCGCTTCCCGCACAATGCCCCGGTAGATTTTGAATATATCATTGGCAGAGACAAAGCCCATGAATCTGCCGTTGCGGTTTTTTACCGGCAGCTGTTCAAGATGACTGCTTTCCAGAATATTCACCGCTCTGGCAAGGTCATCATCTTCATCAAGGTGATGACGCACTGAGGACATCAGGTCAAAAACCAGCATGCTTTCAGCAAACTTGGGGTCGAAAAGCACCGGAGTTATTTTATCCAGATAGACGATCCCCTGTAAAATCCCGTTGCTATCCAATACCGGAAAAAGATCGTAAGGCGGGGTGTTTTCGATGACCTTGCGCAGCTCTTTCATATTCAATTCCGGTGCAAGGGCGGTATAATCCTGCGAAAGACACACTCTGACCGAGAGAGTTCTCAACATCGCCTGATCCCGGTCGTCAGACAGCAGATCGGCTTCTGCCAGAGCTTTGCGGTATACCGAATGGGGTTCAAAGAAGCGTGCCACTGCGTGGGCAAGGCTGGAAACGATCATCAACGGTACCAGCAGTATATAACTGTAAGTGACCTCGGCAATCAAAAATACTCCGGTCAGCGGCGCACGCAATACTGCGGAAAAGACTCCGCACATACCGATGACTACGAAATTTTCCTCCTGCAGAGTGACTAAGCCGGTGAGGTTGATCAATCTGGCAAAGGCAAAGCCGGTAAATGCTCCGATAAACATTGCCGGAGCAAAAATTCCGCCGTCACCACCGGATTCGACGGTTAGTGCCGACACGGCGGCTTTCAACAGTATGGCGGCGGCTGTGATTGCCGTTATTGCCAGCGGCAGCGGCATATCCTGCCATAATGGAGAACTTGTTATTATCTCCTGGATGTTTCCATCGTAGAGCCGGGTGATGAAAAAATATCCCTGACCGCGCAAAACCGGAAACAATCCCAGAATCATACAGAGTATTGTACCTCCGGCAAAAAGCCGCCGCCACGGAGTCGGAAGAAGTTTTTTCAGCCAGCCGGTGGTGCGGTAGACACTTTTTATTACAAAAACTCCGACCAGAGCACAAAATATTCCGCAGAGAAAGTAAAACGGTATGGCATCCAGTCTCCACTCCGGATTAATGACAAACAAGATTTGTTCATGGTGAAAAAATGCTCTGGAAACTACCATCGCCACCGCACTTGAGATCAACATCGGAATAAGTGCCGCTACGCTGAATTCCGGCAGAAGCACCTCAAGCGCAAAGAGTACTCCGCCGATCGGACTTTGGAATATTGCCGAAATCGCTGCCGCCGCACCGCAACCGATCATCAGCAGTTTCTGCCGCCGGTCGATGCCGAAAAATCCGGCAGTATTTGCTCCGATCGCCGCGCCGGTAAGTACGCTTGGCGCCTCAAGACCGGCGGAGCCTCCGCAACCGACGGATACTGCACTGGAAATAATGTGGTTGAAGGTCTCTTTCAACGGGATATTGGTTTTGCGGCGATTCAATGCGAGGATCAGCGGGCTGAGGCTTTTAGCATAACGGTTGCCGCCGATAAAGCGTTGGATGGCATAGGATATGATGATACCGGCAAAAGGCAGGAGCAGAAAAATCCCGTTTGCGACTATCGAGTTGCAGTTCTGCAATCTTTTTCCGGCGGATTCGATTACGGCAACCAATTCATGGAGAATGCCGGCAGCGACCGCTGCTGTCACTCCGATAAGCATGGCGATCGGTACGATCCTGGAACGGCTGCCGAGATAGTGTTCCCAGTGGTTTTTTAATTTCAGTACCGATTTGCGGCGCAGTTTAAGTAAAAATCTGCCCATACCCCCGATTCTCCCTGTTGCATCTTCCGCTATTTTGCTGTATGCTGTAATTTTTTCAGGTCTGCAGCGATATTCAATGCTTCATTGAGTACGACATCGCCGGATTTTTTATTCTCTTTATCATTTTCTGTCAACAATTTTTCCGCCTCTTCTGCGATACTTTTTTCTCTGCGGAATTCATTGTAGCGTTTCTCTTCATTCAGCGAAAGTTTTTTCCGGTCGCGGATGGCGCGGTACATGGATATCTGCCGTATGAAAGCCTGATAATTTTTGTTGGCGGCGATCCGCTCGGCAGATTGTTTTTTCAGAATGGCGATCTTTTTATCCAATCCGCTATCCCAGATCACCGGGGCAACCGGTGCAATGGAATCCCACGGCAGATGATTATCCAGAAAGATCTCTCCTACTTTCATCTCTTCGGTGAGCGATGGCAGCTGGATATCCGGAGTGATCCCCAGCTGCTGGACTGAACTGCCGCTGGGACGGAAAAACATGGCGATCTCAAAGGTGAGCGAACCGTATGGTTTTGCCCCGGAAAACCAGTTGCTGAAACGCCGGTCAAGAGATTCCACTCTCAAGACCGTGCCTTTGCCGAAGGTGCGGCTGTCACCGACGACTACCGCGCGTTTGGCATCTGCCAGAGCTCCGGTGAAGATCTCCGCCGATGATGCGGATAATTTACTGGTGAGGATCACCAGCGGCCCGGAATACGCCAGAGTCGGGGAGGGATCTTTTTCCAGAGAAACCGACTCGGGAGACCGTACTTGCACTACCGGACCGCCGGGTAAAAACAGACCGGAAAGGGCGATCGCATCCGGCAGACTGCCGCCGCCGTTGCTCCGCAGGTCGATGACCACGCTTTCCACATTCTGCTTGCGGAAATTTTCAAGGATTTTCAACACATCGGCACTGGCGCGGCGGGCGTTGGCATCTCCCCGCATAACTGCATCAAAATCCATGTAAAAAGATGGTAAATTGAGTATACCGATCCGGACTCCTGAAATTTCTCTTACTTCTCCTTTTGCCGCACCGGCGGTAAGGTTTATCTTATCACGGGTGATTTCCACCTTTACCGGGGCGGAGGAGTTGCCGGAAAGGATTTCCAGCACGACTTTACTGCCTTTTTCTCCGCGGATGAACTGCACCGCCTGATTGACCGGCATATCGACCAGATCGGTGGTTTCGCCGTTCTCCTGAGTGACAGAGATGATCCGGTCATTGATTTTGAGTTTGCCGGAGAGTTCTGCCGGACCGCCGGGAACCATCTCCACGATTTTGATATAGCCGTTTTCGCTGGTCAATGTTGCGCCGATACCGGAAAGCGAGAGCGACATCTGTATTTCAAAATCTTCGCTGAGTTTCGGCGGCTGGTAATCTGAATGTGCCCCGTAAGCGCGGGCCATTGAGTCAAGAAGCAAACCGAGGATATCGATCCTTTCGCGTTTCTCAATGGCATTGCCCATATCCCGGAGCCGCTGCATGATTCTTTCTGCCGGTGTTTTTTTCTGAATGGAAGTTTTGGCATTATTCTCTTTTTTTACGGTTTTATTTTTGCTCTTTTCCTCATTATCCATTCTTTCGGCGAGCCGGAAATTGAGCAATTCGTTTTTTATCTGTTTCCGCCACAAATCTTTCTGTTCATTTTTATTTGCCGGTCTGGGGGATTTATCAAGGTTGACAGCGATCTCTTCATCGACGGAAAAATCGATCTTTTTTGTCAACATGCCGGAAGTGAATTCCCGGTATTCACTGCAGCGTTTCCGGTAGATGTCGTAGACAGCAAACGCAAATTCAAATTCACCGTATTGAAGATCTCTGCCGAGGGAGTTGCGGTAAGGGAAAAATTTTTCAATATCCTCTCCGGTGAAAAATATGTGCTGGGGGTCGAGGGTGTCAAAAAAGATATCAAATATCCGCGCGGAAAATTCCGGAGACATCGGCGTTGCCGAGTAGTGGTTGCGGTCAATGATATTTGCCACCATCGCCGTTACCCTGCGGAAATCAGCGGCAGAATAGGTGTCAATTTTTTTTGAGGTTTTTACGGTCGTTTTCTCTGATGCACAACCGCATAGCACACAGATAAAAAGGCAGATCGAGCAGAACAGTTTCAACATATCATATCATTTCCTGTAAAATAATCCTGTCATCTTTTAATATACATCATTGGCACTCATGCTTCAAGAGCCGGGCTGAGCGTATTTGCAAAGAACCTTTCTCTTCTCCGGTCAATTGCTCAATGACCGGGCACTTCACTCTGAAGAGGAAAAAGGTATTTCCCGCTTCCGGTGCATCGTTGAGCGATTCAAAGTTGCCCTGACCTTTGGCGATGACCAGATCGGCTTTTTTCATAAAGTCGAGAAACTCTCCGGAGGCGTGCTTCAAAGATACTCCGGGCGCGCGGTCACCGGTGTCGATCACCGGCAGATCCGCCAGACCGGAATCCGGTAATTCTGCGCGGGTAATATCATTCAGGATGATTTTTCCCCGAACCCCGAGGGTGACTTTTTCCGCTCCGATGGCATCGATCAGCAGCCGGTCGATGACCGCTTCGCCACAGTTATCCAGAATGTAGAGGATCTTTTCGGCTTTTTGGCACTCATTGCGCAAAATTTCCAGCATATTTTTATCCAGAGGGAGTGAGGCGGTTTCCCGGATCGCTTTTACGGCATCTTTCAACTGAAAATCCGGGGTCGCTCCGAAGTCGATCACATTCCCGCCGATAGCAAGGCGCAATGCGGTTTCAAAAGTATCTTCAGAGTTTTGTACGATCTGCTGCAATTCCGGGTAAAGCTGTTTTGCCAGTTGGGTGGATTGTTTTTTTTCGTTGGCAAAAGGGTCTTCTATGCCGGTGGTACTGCTGAAAATGCTGTAAAACCTTGCCGCCATTTCCGGAGGAGTGAATTCCCGGTGATTCTCTTCAAATTCCGCAAGAAAACGGTGGAGTATCTGCCACCGCGCTTCATCGTCGGCAGAAGATTGCTTTGCCATTTCCGTTATCATATTGAATATGCATTTGCAACAGTCGAATTGGACTTTCATTTTCCGCTCCATGGTTTGAAAAAACGCAGCAATCTTGCCGCCGCCGGATTGCTTTCTCTGCCGAAAAAGGAGCGGTATGAGAAAAAAGCCGCTCCGGATATCTCCGGATACATCCGGTTGTAACGCACCTGATTGATCAATTCGTTTTTCTGCCATTTTTTTCCATTATACGCTCCGATGCCGATGTAGAGTTTTACCTGGGTGTTTTTTACGGTGTTTCTCCACCAGTCGGCAAGGGCGGCATAAGCTGCCGCATCATGGTCAAAAGACCAGTAGATTTGAGGTATTATATAGTCGATGTAACCGTTTTTTACCCATTTTCTGGTATCGGCAAAGAGGGTATTCAAACTCTCTTTACCGCCGGTGAGTGAACCGAGGGCATGGGATTGGCGGTTCGCCCAGATCCCGAAAGGACTGACTCCGAAACGGACATTGCGTTTCTGGGTACGATTGATCCGGGTAATGGTCTGTTTTACCCGGAAGATCAGTGAATCGGTATTGCTTCTGCGCCACTCTTCCAGACTCAAACGGCGCGGATTGTTGGCACGGAAAGTCGGCAGATCCTCATTGCCGAGTTTTTCGTAGGGGTAGAAGTAGTCGTCAAAGTGGATGGCATCCACCGGATAACGGCGAACCACATCCGCCACTACTGCCGCCAGATGGGCGACGACCTGAGGTACTCCGGGGTCGAGAAAAAGCTGATTGCCGGAGGGATTTTTTTTGACCAGCACCCATTGAGGATGTTTCCGGGCGAAATTGTTGGGGGCAAGAGTTTTCAAGTAGGCTGATTTGGCAAGTCCGGTGTTGCCGGTTACCCGGTACGGATTGAACCATGCATGAAACTCCATTCCCCGTTTGTGGGTTTCCTCGATCATGAAGCGCAGCGGATCAAATTTTCCCAGATTTGCCCCCTCTTTGCCGGTGAGCCAGCGGGACCACGGGGCAAGAGAGGTGGGGTAGAAAGCGTCGCAGTTTGCACGGATCTGGAAAATCACCGCATTGAATCCGGCGGATTTGAGATTGTCAGCCATGATCCGGAAATCCCGTTGAAAAGAATAAGCACTGCGGTGGGCAGGGAAATCAATATTTTCCACGACTGCCACCCAGACCGCCCGGAATTCATTCCGGGCAGGGCGGAAGTTTTTCAAAACCACCTGAGATGAGTTGAATTTTCCGGCGTAACGCACCGGCTTGCCGGAGGCATCGCGGAGAATTTCCGCGGCAAGAGGCAGTATCCCGAAAAAGAAAAATTGCAGACAGGCGGTCAAAAAATATTTCATAGTTTTATTCATCGAAGTCCGGTGGAGATTCAGGACGGCCTTTTTTGCGGTGAAAGTTGCGTTTTTTATTCGGTTTGAAATTTTTCCGGTCGCGGTTTTTCCGGTGGATGGAAGAAGCGGATACCCCCGGTGATTTCCCGGCGGGGAAGCGATCTTCCAAGTCAGTGATATTTTCTCCGGCGGCCAGGTGACGGATCATCAGCAACTCTCTGCCGTGAGCGTAAGATTTGCGGCGCATCAGGTCAGGGAGCATCCGGATATCGGAATTTTCCAGAAGAAACTGCATCTGCAATATTCTTATGGCGGCTTCCCGGACTTTGATCATCAGAGTTTGAGGGGCAAAGATCCGGCTCACCACCCGGTTGAAAATGTCAAAAACTTCATCTGACAGGGGATTGAAATTATCCTTTGAAAGAGTATCAAGCTCTTTGATGACAAAAGGATATGCTGATGCTGCCAATGCCAGAGAGATGCTGTCACGGTAGATTCCGGCATCCACCCGGCAGTTGCGCTCATAGAGCAATTCTATAAGTTGACGGCACGGCTCACTGCCCCAGACTTCAGAAAGTTCCGGGAGAAAATAGGGGAGCAGACCGTAGTCGAAAAATACTTCAAAGTGGCGGTCGCAGTAACTGGATTTAAGGATTTTTTCCAATTCCAGAGAGAGCCTGCCGGAAGAGGCATGCTGGAGCAGCGGAAGCGAGGCAAAGAGAGCATTTTCGGTATCGCTATCCAGTGAAAAATCAAATTGGGCGACCAGTTTCAGCGCGCGGAGCATCCGCACCGGATCTTCTTCAAAGCGCAAAAGCGGGTCACCGATGGCACGGACAATGCGCTTTTCGATATCTTCAATGCCTCTGCCGGTGTGGTCGATAAGGTCGTGTTTCACCGGATCATAAAAGAGGGCGTTTACGGTGAAGTCCCGGCGGAAAGCATCTTCCTGGGAACTGCCGTAAGAGTTGTCAGATACGATCATATTTTCCGGCAGATCATGGAAATTGTGCCCGGATGATGCCGGAGCATTATTGTGCTGCGGAGTCCGGCGGAAGGTGCTGACTTCAAAGAGTTCATTATTTATGGTGACATGGGCGAGCCGGAAACGCTTCCCGATGATACGGGCTTCTCTTCTGCCGAAAACATGCCTGACCTCCTCCGGAGTGGCGGAGGTGGAAATGTCAAAATCTTTAGGCTTGCGTTCCAGAAGCAGATCCCGGATGGCTCCCCCGACGATATAGGTTTCAAAACCGGAATCCTGGAGAGTGGCAACAACTTCGTATGCGCCGCGGGAAATCACAAAATCAGCGTGCATCACATACTCCTTACATCCCGTTGGATTATGGTGTCAACGCACTCAAATTCCGGGTCGAGGAAGGGGTAATCGGCATTGTAATGCAAACCGCGGCTCTCTTTGCGTTTCAAAGATGAGTCGATAATCAATTCAGCGACAGTGGCGATGTTGCGCAATTCGATCAAATCGGCGGTAACGATAAAATCCCAGTAGTATTTTTCGATCTCTTTGCGGATGAGTTTGATCCGGTTTTTGGCGCGTTCAAGCCGTTTGCTGGTACGGTAAATGCCGACATAGTCCCACATGAAACGGCGGATCTCATCCCAGTTGTGGGCGATGAGGATCTGCTCATCGGAGTTGGTGGCGTTGCCGGTGGTCCAATTCATTGCTTTGCGGATGTCTGGATGGATGGCGGCGAGTGAGTCGAAACGGCTTTCGATATCTGCGGCGATAGCCCGTGGAATGACCATGGCTTCGAGCAGACTGTTGCTGGCGAGGCGGTTTGCACCGTGCAATCCGGTGCAGGCGGCTTCACCGACGGCGTAGAGTCCCCGGATGCTGGTAGCTCCGCTGGTATCGGTTTTTATACCGCCGCAGACAAAGTGGGCGGCGGGAACGACCGGAATGAGGTCGTATGCCATATTGATACCCGCTTCGAGACATTTGGCAAAAATATTGGGAAAACGGCGTTTCAGGGTCTCTTCGGAGTGATGGCGGATATCGAGATAGACGCACTCTTCGCCGGTGCGTTTCATTTCGGAGTCGATGGCTCTGGCGACCACATCTCTTGGGGCAAGGCTCTGCATTGGGTGATATTTCTGCATGAATTCGACCGGTTCCTGATCGCGTGCTTCACGGCATTTGAGTACGGCACCTTCTCCGCGCAGGGCTTCGCTGATAAGGAAAGAACGGATGGTCGGGTGGTAGAGAATGGTCGGGTGGAATTGGATAAATTCCATATTGGCGATTTTTGCTCCGGCACGGTAAGCCATGGCAACGCCTGAACCGCAGGCGACATCCGGATTGCTGGTGTAGAGGTAAACTTTTCCGGCGCCGCCGCAAGCGATGGTGGTGCTGGCAGCGATGGCGGTGAAGATCTCTCCGGTGGGGATGTTGAGAACATAGCAGCCGAAACAACGGTTGACGCCCGGCAGACCGAGGCGTTTACTGACGACAAGGTCGATGGCGATGTGGTGTTCAAAAACGGTGATATTCGGGGTTTTGCGGATGGTTTCCACCATGACGCGTTCCAATTCAGCACCGGTGATGTCGCCGGCGTGGAGGACGCGGCGTTTGTGGTGGCCGCCCTCTCTGCCGAGGTCAAAGGCATCGGGATCATCCTGATGACCGAGTTCGCCGCGGGTGGTGAATTTTGCGCCGAGGGAAATTATTTCCCGGATGGCATCGGGACCGGCTTCAACGATGGCGCGGACGGCTTTTTCGTCGCACATTCCGGCGCCGGCGGTGAGGGTATCGGCGACATGTTCATCGAAAGAGTCAAGTTTATCAATGACGCATGCCACGCCGCCCTGGGCAAAGCGGCTGTTGCATTCGCTGATATCGCGTTTGGTGAATACGGCGACAGATCTGCCGCTTTTTGCCAGATGGTAAGCGCAGGTCAAACCGGCAAGGCCGCTGCCGATAACGATGTGATCGAATTGTTTGATTTCGTGAATTTTCATAAATCTCCCCCGAAAATCTCAATGTTTCCGGTTTTTATCCGGGGTATATTCAGTATAAATAAGCCGGATAGATTAACAGTAAACCTATATAATATACATCGTGTATGTAAAAAATGCCAGAAAAAGTAAAAATCTTTCGTTTTTTTGCAGATTTTTCTGAAAAATGGTTTGACAAAAGTCAAAAGCGGGCTATATTATATGACATAACGAAACGCTCCGGCATAGCTCAGCGGTAGAGTAGGTGGCTGTTAACCACTTGGTCCTTGGTTCGAATCCAAGTGCCGGAGCCATTTTCATTTTCTGAAAAATGGCGACAAGCGACAGATTCGCGGGATTGAGAAATCAATCCCGTTTTTTTTTGTGTGAACAAAAAAACAACCAAAACCCCCTCGGGATGGTTCGACGGCGCATGCCGTGCGCGCATTTTGCGTTTGGGATTTTTGTGGGATTTTTGTGGGATTTTTGTGGGAGCCGTCTGCAAACATTCTGCCTGCATCCGGGTAACCCAGTATGTCCATTTAGTCCATGTCGTCCATTGAAAACTCTTTTTACGCACTTGACAACAGGTGAATTCCTGTCTTTTTCAATTCCGTCTTTCAAATTTTTATGTTTTTCTGCGCAGTTCTGTCACAAACCGTCGAAGAACCTTCTTTTGTCAAATCAAAAAATCATGGAATATCTGCGATTTTTCATAGTGATAAAAGCGTTGGAAGTTGAAAAAATTAAGAAAGGGTGCTATTGTAATACGGTGTATGGTGGTTGTCAGGTACAAGAATCACATTTTTTGTTAGACCTCAATTAGAAAGACTGAAAATGAGCGACATGGCATTATTGCAAGAGGAAAAAGACAATATTGTATTGTTTTATCCCAATATTCCCGAAGATACTGTTTCTGAAGTCGTTGACACACTGAAAAGCAGGTGGATCGGACAAGGACCGAAAGTTGATCGGTTTGAAAAGGAATTTGCTGCAAAATTTACTCCGGGATGGAATTCTGTCGCGGTAAATGCCGGTACTTCTGCCTTGCATTTATCTTATATCGCCGCCGGTATCAAGCCGGGAGATGAGGTGATTTCTCCGGTTTTTACTTGTACTGCGACCAATATCCCTTTACTGCATTGCGGAGCAAACATCCGTTTTGCAGACATTGATCCGGAGACCTTGAATATTTCCGTCGAGAGTGTAAAATCAATCATTTCAGACCGCACAAGGGCGATCGTGTGTGTTGATTACGGTGGTTGTCTTTGCCACATGGCAGAATTGCGTGCATTGGCAGATCAGTATGGAATTCCTGTTATTGAAGATGCCGCTCAAAGTCTTGGAGGCTCCTACCATGGTCGTCCTGTGGGAACTTTAGCGGATTATACAGCGTTTTCTTTTCAGGCAATAAAGCATATTACAACTGCTGATGGCGGAATGATTACACTGAAGAGCGATGAAAAGGAACAATTGCTGAAAAGGCTGCGCTGGTTTGGCATTGATCGTTTCGCAAAACAGAATGGTATTTGGCAAAACGATATTTGCGAAGTCGGTTTCAAATATCAAATGACCGATATTTCCGCTGCCATGGGGCTTGCCGGTTTAAGGTCTTTTGATGAAAAAATGGCATTGCGCCAGCATTATTTGGCGATTTATGCGGAGAGATTATCCAAAGTTCCCGGCATTACTGTTGTCGGGAAGGAGTTTATCGGTAAAGGACATGCTGCATGGTTGTGTACTGTTCTTGCAGAGAATATGGAAGGCTTGCGGGCAAAATTGCGGGAGAATCACATCGAGGCCAATCAGGTGCATTTTCGCAATGACCGCTATTCTATTTTTGGCGGGCGGGTGAATTATTGTCCAAATATGGATGCCGTAGAAGATCATTATCTGGTCTTGCCATTGCACACACATTTGTCCGAAGCACAGGTTATGCGTGTTTGTGAGATAATTGAGAGCGGGTGGTGATGTACTCAGGGGAAGTCACGGTGAAAAAGTATACAGCAAAAATCAGGCGTATAATCCATAAAATATTGTTGTTCCTGATGCCGGATTGCAGGTATAAGCAGGAATGGCTTACATATTACCGTTTTCGCAGCAGTTTTGAAGATGCCGGTTATGCTGTTGCTGTCAAACGGGATATTGTACGCATTTCCGGCAATGGTATTGTTATTACAGGGAATTCCGGGAATACGATTTTGACTGCCCACGGTATATTATGCGGTCATGAATATGATTTTTTCAGTCCGTTTGATTGTATCGTTGTCGATATCGGTTTGAATATCGGTATAGCATCCGTTTTTTTTGCTCAAAAAAATAATGTAAAAAAAGTATATGCATATGAACCTTTTCTGCCGACATTGAAACAGGCATTGGAGAATTTGAGCAATAATCCATTTTGCGAAGGAAAGGTCGAGACCTTTCCTTTCGGTTTGGGAAATGCCGAGAAAGAGCTGACGATCCACTATAATGCCGATCAACCCGGCAGTATGAGTACGGTCAGGGATGTGTATCCGGATTCTCCTGTGTCTGAAAAAGTGGTTATTAAGTCTGCTGCTTCTGAATTGAGTTCTGTTTTTACCAGACATCCGGATTTTAAAAAGGTCTTTAAGATAGATTGTGAAGGATCCGAAGTGGAAATCCTGCAGGATTTGCAAAGTGGCGGTTTGCTGCAGCAAATTGATTTGATTTTGCTTGAATGGCATTGGGGGTGTGCGGAAACATTGATTCAGGAGTTGATAAAAAATGGGTTCGCACTTACCTGCCGGCACGATATTCCGAATAAGCAGGGAGTGATTATTGCGTTCCGCAATTCATCTGACTTCAATGGACAAATTGCATGAAAGAGGCAGTAATGGATAATACGGCAGAAAAAAGATGCTGTTGTTTGGAGAGATTGCGTAATCTTTTTTGCAAGATTTGTCATCGTATAAAGTGGCGCATTAATTTCCGTTTCAGAAACAGTAAGTTTTTTTACAGAAGTTTTTATAAGCGGCTTCTGCGTAAAGAAACATCAACGCCGGTGTTATTGAATCTCGGATGTAATATTGTCTACATGGAAAATTGGATCAATGTAGATGTAGATTGGCGGGTAAAAGCTGACATTTACGCAGATATTCGTGATCTTTCCCGGATTTTTCCCGGAAACAGTGTTGATACGATCTTGATGTCTCATGTTATTTCATACTTTTCACTTGAAGCTGCCCGGCGTTTCTTCCGGCTTGCCTACTCCATATTGAAGCCGGGTGGAAAACTTGTGTTTGAGTTTCCTGATATAAAAAAACTGGCAACATCCTTCTGTGAAATCGACTCAATTGATGATGATGACGAATTTAACCGTTATTTGGAATTGCTGCGTCCTGTATTCGCCTGTATACCGGAGGAAAAAATCGGAACAGAACGATATGACACCTATGTTTTTGCCTGGTCGGCAATGCACATGAAAAAGGAACTATCCCTGGCGGGATTCCGGGAGATAGAAGTTCTGCCGCCGGAATATCACGGCAAACAGGTGTTGCGTGATACAAGAATTGAATGCTGCAAATAGTTATCAGCCAAAAAGGCACGCCGCCAATGGACAATGTGAAAAGAATATTTTATCCGGATGATACCGGAGAGTTTCTTATTACAGACTGGATGGGGGATCATCAGCGGAAGGAATCCCTGAAAATACGGGAGATCGAATCAGGAGTGGTTTTGCCGCCGTATAAAATACCGAATCCATACGGCGGATTTTATATGGAAACAGGTGTTTTGTCTGCTTCCGGAGTGCTTATCCCTGACAGCGGTATGTTTTCCGCACCGGTACCGCCTCCAGTGCCGGAAGGGGTATCCGATGCCGCGATGCTTGATGAAAGTGTGATATTTTGCGGGATGCTCTATTTTCACTATGGGCACTTTTTAATTCAAAGCACTTCAAGATTGTACTGCGCCTTGCAAAATACTGCCTTAAAAATAGTTTTTGCAGTAACTCATATACCGGAGCATTTGCCCGCCTATATGATGGATTTTTTTCAACTTCTCGGAATACCTTTATCCCGTTTGATTTTGATTGATCGCCCGACCCGTTTCAGCAGGATAATTCTCCCTGATATCTCAAGTCGTTATTTTCAGGATTGGACACCTGAATTTCTGATGCCGTTCAAAAAAGCGGCTGAAAATATCCCTCCTGCCAAAGATGAAAAGGTATTTTTCAGCAGAAAGCGTTGGACAGGGATCGCCAAGTGTTTTGGAGAAGAAGCATTGGAAAAACTGTTTGTCCGCAATGGATTCAAACCGGTTATGCTGGAAACTTTATCTTTGGCACAGCAAATCGCCTGTATAAAGGGAGCGAAAGTCCTGGCTGGGATCAATGGTACTGCTTTTCACAATATCCTCTTTGGAGAACCGGGTAAAAAATTGATTTTCCTTAATCGCAACCCGGAATATGATTCGCAATATATTTTGAATAATGCCTGCGAATCAGATTGGTATGTAGTGAAAGTTCATGCAAATCCATTGCCGGTAAATCATCCGCATGGTCCATTTATTGTCGGCGTGACTCCTGACTTGAGGGAATTTTGTAAAGTTCACAAATTAGATTGCGGCAGGATTTCTTTCTGCCCTGAAAAATATCTGCGCCGTTTTCTGAATCGTTTTATTTATGTTTACGCACAAAAGAACTGTTTTCAGGAATATCAGGCTCGTTATCACAATAAACTGCCGGCAGATGCTCTGATTGCGTTGAGCATGGCAACACGCCGGAGTGATGTGTTCAAACGTTTTTTCTACCGGGTGTTGGGAAAAATTTTGCCGGGGAAATACGGAGAACATTTTCGGGTGATTTATGCAGCTCTCCGTGACTGCAGAAAATATCATACAGAATGGAAATATTGAATCAATGAATAAAAAAGTTGTTTATTCGGCATTGGTCGGTAATTATGATATCCTTAAACAACCGGAAGAGTTGCGTCAGGATTATGATTATATCTGTTTCAGCAATGATATTCAGGAGAAAAACTGCGGAGTGTGGCAAATTCGCCGGATCCCTTATTCCCATCGGGAAAATGTCAGGATGAGCCGTTATGTAAAGATGCATCCGCACACTTTATTGCCGGAATATGAATTTTGTCTCTGGCTGGATTGCAACCAGCGGTTGACCGCTGAGCATTATGATAAAGCTGATATGCTTATCGGAAATGGTGAAATCAGTGCGATGGTGATCCATCCGGAAAGAGATTGTGTGTATCAGGAATCCTATGCGCTTGCCGGGTATTTGACCGGAGAGCCGTATAAAGTATATTTGCAGACAAAATTTTTGCTTTCTCAAAAATTTCCCCCGCGGGCTGGACTGTATGTTACATGTTGTATGTTATTGAAACCTCAACATCCGAAAATCAGCCGTTTCCTGAATATGTGGTGGGAACAATGCGAAAAATTTTCCTGCCGCGACCAGATGGGAGTGATGTATGCGCTTGCTCAAGCAGATGTGAAACCGGCTGTTTTTTTTCACCGGGATTATTGGATGAAATACCGTCTGCCTCATTTGAATGAAAAAAAGCAGTATACTTTTTTGCAGAGACTGAAGCGTTTTATCTGCAGAAAATTTTTTCTATACCGGCTCAAATTGCTGTTTTTTTGTCATGGAATTAAAGACTTTGATTGGCAGAGGGTAACTTTGATTGAAATGCAATAATATATCACTGTAAATAAAAACGCTGAATCATCAGAAGTTTTATTCTGTTTTACTTTTTTTATTGCGTATTGCCCGTAAGATATTACATCCGATGAACATGAAAAGCGAAAACAGAAATCCCGGATGATAAGGTTTTTTATTGTAACAAGGCAACAGCAAATGATAAGCCTTGCGCAGAAAATTCCGGCGGTAGCTTTTATTTTCTCTGGTGATATAACTTGAAGAATGAATCCGCCAGCAAGTCAATTTTTCATTGATATGAAAGAAAAAATGTTTACGGCAGATTTGCAGCCACAAAGAGCGGTCAAGGTGCGGTGCATAAAAGTAATCAAAAGAACATTCGCGCAAAGCATCTGCTCTGGTTATCGCACAGGAAAATGTCGGGATCATATTCTCATAAAACAATCCGTAAAATATATTGGTGGGGAAAGATTTATGAGAAAAGAATTTTTCTCGTATCTGCCAGTAGTCATCATAGCGGGAAAAAAGAGTTTTTTCTCCGAAAAGTTCCACTTCATCATCCACTAATGCAACTTCCGGATGCAAATCAAACACACGGATTTTTTTCGACAGATTTTCCGGCATCCACTTATCATCACTTTCCAGAAAAGCGATATATTTTCCGGAAGCGTTGCTGATACCAAGTTTCAATGTTTCACACAGACCGCGATTGGCATTCCCGTCATGGGTAAAAAGTTTTATTCGCCGGTCTTTTTCGCAAAACAGTTTGATAACTTCCAGAGAGTTGTCTTTTGAGCCGTCATCGACAATGATCAGTTCCCAGTCGGGAAAAGTCTGTTCGAGTACTGATGTTATTGCTTCGCCTATACAATGGGCGTAATTGTAAGATGCCGTGATTATAGAAACTGTATTCATGTTGCACTCCGTATTTCCGATAAGATACATTGATTTTATTCTGTTTTCAAGTTGCCGGTTGCAAAAAAATACAGTCGCGCTATATTATATTCCGTTAATATGGAGAAAATGCCAATGACAATCTCAGTCGTGATCGCCGCCTTTTGCGGGGAAGAATTCATCGGTGAACAAATCAGATCTCTGCTGGGTCAGAGTTTGCCGCCTGATGAGATAATCATAACCGATGATTCTCCGGATGAGCGGATGATGGAAGTCGTTGCAGAATTTTTGCCTGATCCGCGTATCCGCTGTTTCCGGAATGAAAAACAGCTCGGTGTAAACGGCAATTTTGAAAAAGCTCTTTCTCTGGCAACCGGGGAAATAATCTTTTTTTGTGACCAGGATGATGTGTGGAAATCTGACAAGATCGCCAAAATGGTCGCCGCTTTGGAAAAATCTCCGGAAGCCGATGGAGTTTTCTGTAACAGTTCTGCAGTCAACGGGCAACTTGTTCCTTTGGGATTTTCCCTCTGGCAGATGCGGGGGTTTACCGGAAACATGCAGAAAAAATTTGTTTCCGGCAGGCAGTTGGAAGTTTTTTTGAAACGGGTGACCTGTTCCACTCATAATATCGCCATCCGCCGCCGGGTGCTGGAGTATGCACTGCCGTTCCCGCCTCTTGACCCGTTTTATATCGATACTTTTCTTGGAATGTTCATCGCTGCGCACGGTAAATGGGTCGTGCTTGATGAAGAGCTGACATTTTACCGGGTGCATGGCAGTAATCTTTCATCGCCCCGATCCGGTACGCCGGGAACACAATGTGCTGCTTACCGTCGTTCACGGTCAAAAAAATCTTTTTCCCGGCGGGTGGAAATCGCCGGTGAATTACTCCGTCGTCTGCCGGATGATCTGCCGGTCGGCAAAAAAGAGAAGATCGCCGCATTCGCCAGACATTATGCGGTACGGGATGGGTATTCTTCTTCCTTTTTTATCCGTGCGCTGCAGATAGCCGGTGAGGTGATGACTTTGCGCTATTTGAATTATTCCGGCAGTTGGAAATCCATTGCGGCAGATTTGTTCCTCTTTCGCTGAAAAAAACTGATTTGCGACTTGTAAAAAACGCAAAAAGGGGTTATATTATTTGAATTGTAGTATATTTGTACAATATTTAACCTTAAAAGATAAGAACAGGAGCAAAAAATGTACGCTATCATTCAGACTGGCAGCAAACAGTACAAAGTCGCAGTCGGCGACATCATCGAAGTGGAAAAACTCGGTCTTGAAGCCGGTGCCGAAGTCGCCTTTGATCAGGTTCTCGCCGTCGCCGGCGATGACGGTAAACTCAATATCGGTACCCCGATGGTCGATGGTGCTAAAGTTTCCGCCAAAGTCCTTGACGAATTCCGCGCCAAAAAGATCGTCGCTTTCAAAATGAAACGCCGCAAAGGCTATCGCCGTACCATCGGTCACCGTCAGACCCTTACCCGCGTCGAGATCACCGCTATCGCCTAAGGTGTCAGAATGCAGTACGGAGCCAATGGAGCCTTGCTGGGTACTGAATTGCCCGGTATCAAACTTGTGAACCGCGGCAAAGTGCGGGATATCTACGATCTCGGTGATGCCCTGCTTTTTGTTGCGACTGACCGTCTTAGTGCCTTTGATGTGGTGATGCCGACCGGTGTCCCCCGTAAAGGTGAGGTTTTGACCCAGATCTCTCTCTTCTGGTTTGATCTGCTCAAAGATGTGCCCAATCACCTGATCTCTGCAGATGTCACCTCCCGTGAGGAACTCAAACCTTACGCCAAAGATCTGCAGGGCCGTTCTCTGATCGTCAAAAAAGCCAAAGTCCTTCCGGTGGAATGCATCGTTCGCGGTTATCTGGTCGGCAGCGGTTGGAAAGATTATCAGAAAACCGGTATGGTTTCCGGCTTGAAACTGCGCGACGGTTACAAACAGGCATCCAAACTGGATGAGCCGCTTTTCACTCCTTCCACCAAAGCCGCTGTCGGTGACCACGATGAAGCGATCAGCTTCGAGGGCGTGGCAGAGATCATCGGTGAGGAAAAAGCTGCGAAAGTCCGCGAGTTGGCTCTGCACATTTACACCACCGCCCGTGATTATGCTGCTGAGCGCGGCATAATCGTTGCGGATACCAAATTTGAATTCGGCGAGATCGACGGAGAGGTCATTCTGATCGACGAGGTTCTTACTCCGGATTCAAGCCGTTTCTGGCCCGCCGACCAGTATGTCGAAGGCACCAGTCCGGTCAGTTTGGATAAACAATTCGTCCGTGACTATCTGGAGAGTCTGGATTGGGATAAAAATCCCCCCGCTCCGGAATTGCCGGATGAAGTGGTGGAAAAAACCGCTGCCAAGTATCTCGATGCTTACCGGATGCTTGCCGGCAAAGAACTGTAAGCCCGATACTCTAAATGGCTGTTGCAAACCGGAAATGGTTCGCGGCAGCCAGTTTTTTTTATCGGGAATACCGCTGCTGTGATGAAAGCAGCGGATCACATAACTCCCGGAGGATTTGTGAAAATGCTGGAAACGATCTCATCTCTTTCTTTGATGCAGATAGTTGTACTGATCATCGGTGCAATGTTGATCGGAATAAATAAAACCGCCATCCCCGGACTCGGCGTATTGCCGGTGGTGATGCTCACTTTGGTTTTTGAAACCAGAATGTCGACCGGTGTGCAGCTGGGCATGTTGGCTCTGGCCGATCTGGTAGCGGTCAGTTATTACCGCAAACAGGCAGATTGGAAAATTTTACTTCGCCTGCTGCCGTGGGCATTGGCAGGTATCGCGCTGGGAAGTCTGATTTTACGCTTTATCCCCACTGACGGGGTGGTGATGAAACGGACGATCGGCGGTATCGTGCTGGCTTTGATGATCCTGAGTATTATCCGCAAAAAAGTTGCACCGGAAAAGATCCCAACCGGCATCGGCTGGTCAGGATTCTACGGGATTTTGCTCGGTTCTACAACCCAGTTGGCTAATGCTGCCGGCCCGGTTTCTTCCATATATTTTCTGGCGATGAAACTTCCCAAAGAGAAGTATCTCGGTTGCTGCGCCTGGTTCTTTTTGATCCTCAACTGGATCAAACTGCCGATTTTTGCCTTGGAAGGCAGAGTGACATGGGAATCTGTCAAACTTGATCTATGCATGCTGCCGTTTTTGATATTCGGCGGTTTTCTCGGTATCGTTCTGCTCAAAAAATTGCCGCAGAAAATATTTGAAGCAATCATTCAATTTCTGGTGTTGATCGCCTCTTTGCGTTTGCTCTGGGGATGATTTTCCGTAAAACTCCCAAAATTTCCCGCAATCTCACAAGGTTGCGACGAAGTGCAACTGAGAAGCGAGGAGGGCGGCCGGGGGAAATATCTCCCGGATGCGGCAGTCGTGGTGAATACAAATCCCCGCTTTCGCCGTAAAAGGCGGAAGCGGGGTGCAGTATTGCGCTATATGAGTCGAACCATCCCAACGCTATAAAGTGCGCGCAAGCAGAAAGAGGCGTGACCCCTGACTGCAAAAAAAGAATTGCATCAGCGGATCGCGGCGGTGGCTTTGATCCAGGCATCTGCGATGAGTTTATGACCGGCTGCGGTCGGGTGGATGCCGTCTCTTACCCAGTATGCCGGGGGGGCTGATTTGACAGCTTCATCCAGAATACTTTGGCAGGGGAGGAAGATCGCGCCGTAATCTTTGGCGATTTTTTTGACGATCCGGCGGCGGCCATTGATCTCATCCAACCACTCTTCGGTGACGGAACCGGTAACCAGCACGAATGGCTCAAGGAGGATGATTTTGGTTTCCGGCAGTTCTTCTTTTGTCCAATCCAGCAGCATCCGGTATACCTGATCATAGCGGGGGAGTTCAACGCCGTTATGATAGGCTCTTTCATGACCGGTGTCATTGACTCCGATCAGAATACTGATGATATCCGGTTTGAGGTTGAGTGCATCGATTTTCCAGCGGGCATAGAGGTCGACGACCCGGTTGCCGCTGATGCCGCGGTTGTAGATCTGGTAATCTTTCTCCGGTTCACTGGAAAGCAGATCTCCGGCGACCATCAAGGCGTATCCGCAGCCTAAGCCGTTATTTGCCGGTATTTCAGGATCTTTTGGGCGGAGCGCATCGGTAATGGAGTCTCCCTGAAAAAGAATGACCTTTGACATAAGCTGATATCCTCTTGTTATTCTCTTTACAGTCAAACGCACCCGGAAAAAGATTTCTCCGGGTGCGTTGATTTATGCACTTTTTTTATCAGAGCATTTCGCCGACTTTCTTAAAGAATTCCATACGGCGGGCTGCATCAGATTCAGCCTGAGCGAAAAGTGCTTCAGCTTCAGCCGGGGCGGCTTTGAGCAGCTGTTTGTAGCGGTTTTCGCTGCGGACGAAGTCCTGATAGGCTTCAGTGGCATCCTTGGTTTCCCAGATGAAGGGTTTGTCAAGGTTCGGGTTGTAGCGGTAGAGCGGCCAGTAACCGGAGTCAACGGCGCGTTTCTGCTCGACCTGACTCTTTGCCATATTGATACCGTGGAGCATACAGGGCGCATAAGCGATGATGATCGACGGACCATTGTGTGCCTCAGCCTCGCGGATGGCGGTGAGAGCCTGCTGACGGTTGGCACCCATGGAGATGCTGGCGACATAAACGTTGCCGTAACTCATGCACATCAGACCGAGGTTTTTCTTGGTCATGCGCATACCGTTGGCGGCAAAGAGAGCCACCGCACCGATCGGGGTGGATTTGGAAGCCTGACCGCCGGTATTGGAGTAGACTTCGGTATCCAGCACGAGGATATTGACATTGCGGTTCTGCGCAACGACATGATCCAGACCGCTGTAACCGATATCGTATGCCCAGCCGTCACCACCGATGATCCAGACGGATTTATCGACGAAGTAATCTTTGAGTTCGAGCATCTTGGCGTAGATCTCTTTCTTCTCACCTTCGGATTTCTCAACGGCGACCGGCAGGATCTTGCCGAGTTTATTCTGGTTGGCGATCGCCTCTTCGCTGGTGCTGGTCCAGTTGGCGACGGCGTAATCCAGAGCGGCTTTCATATCATCGCAGCAAACGCCGAGTTCCTGGATGCGTTTGATGAGATCCATCAACTGTTTGCGGTTGGCATCGACAGCGACGCGCATACCGAAACCGTATTCAGCGTTATCCTCAAAGAGGCTGTTTGCCCATGCCGGACCACGGCCGTCTTTGTCTTTGCAGTAGGGCAGGCTCGGGAAGCTGCCGGAGTAGATGGAGCTGCAGCCGGTGGCGTTGGCAACGATCATGCGGCGGCCGAAGAGCTGACTGACCATTTTGACATAGGGAGCCTCACCGCAACCGGCGCAGGAACCGTTGAATTCAAAGTACGGCAGTTTGAAGCCGAGACCTTTGACATTGGCTTCGGTCAGACCGCCCATTTCGTCATCCGGCAGAGCCATGAAGACTTCGGCGTTGGCCTGCTGACCGGCGGCGCGTTCACCAGCGGCACTGACCATGCTGAGAGCTTTATCTTTGACCGGACAGGTTTCGACGCAGACGCCGCAGCCGAGGCAGTCGTCAACGAAGACCTGCAGACGGAATTTGAGACCGAGTTCCTTTTTGACCGGGGGTTTGGCATCCACGGTGGCGAAGGATTCCGGAGCATCGGCGAGGTTTGCCGGGTTGATCAATTTGGCACGGATGGCGGCGTGGGGACAAGCCATGACGCACTGGTTGCACTGGATACATTTGGCGGCATCCCACTGCGGAACTTTCGGAGCGACACCGCGTTTTTCGAAACGGGCGGTACCGGTCGGCATGGAACCGTCGTAGCTCATGGCGGAAACCGGAACGGTATCGCCTTTCTGAGCCAGCACAGGTTTCATCAATTTGGTGGCAAAATCGCCCATCTCGGCGGTGGATTTCTCTGCCGGGGTGTAGCAGGCGATGCCGTCGAGAGAAGCGGGCACGGCGACCTGAGTCAAACCGTCGAGGGCTTTATCGACGCAGAGTTTATTCTGGTCGACGACTTCCTGACCTTTTTTGGCGAATTTCTTTTCGATACCGGCTTTGATGTAACCGATAGCTTTCTCCTCCGGAATGATTCCCGCCAGTTTGAAGAAGCAGGTCTGCATGATGGTGGAGATATATTTCGGACTGCCGACTTCCAGAGCGACTTTGAGAGCATCGACGACATAGAATTTGACATTCTTGGCGACGATGGTTTCCTGCATTTCGCGGGTCAAAGTGGCGAAAGCCTTGTCGGCGGCAGCGGAAGTATTGAGCAGGAAGGTACCGTTTTCTTTGATACCGGAGATCATGTCATACATTCCGATGTACGCCGGGTTGTGGCAGGCGATGAAGTTGGGGGCAGTGATCAGGTATTCACTGGTGATCGGCTGATCGCCGAAGCGCAGGTGACTGATGGTGATACCGCCGGACTTCTTGGAGTCGTAGCTGAAGTAAGCCTGCACGTATTTATCGGTGTTGTCACCGATAATGGCAACGGAGTTCTTGTTGGAACCGACAGTACCGTCAGAACCCAGACCCCAGAAGCAGCAGCTGGTGGTGCCGGCAGGTTCGGTGACGATGGTTTCATCGATCGGCAGAGAGAGATTGGAAACATCGTCGTTGATACCGACGGTGAAGTTGTGGAAGCATTTGCCGTCGAGGTGTTTGTAGATGGCATAGACCATGGAGGGAGTGAACTCCTTGGAAGCCAGACCGTAACGGCCGCCGATGATGGTCAGATCGCTGCGGTCAGCCAGAGCGGCTTTGACATCGAGGTAAAGCGGTTCGCCGAGGCAGCCGGGTTCTTTGGTGCGGTCGAGGACGGCGATCTTTTTGGCAGTTGCAGGAAGCGCAGCGGCAAGAGCCTCAACGCTGAAAGGACGATAGAGACGGACTTTGATCAAACCGATCTTCATGCCTTTCTCGGCGGTCAGATAGTTGATCGCTTCTTCGATGGTTTCGCAACCGGAACCCATGGCGACGATGACTTTGTCAGCATCGGGGGCACCGACATAATCGAAGAGGTGCAGCGGTCTGCCGGTGACTGCGGCGACTTTGTCCATGTATTTCTGGACGATGGCGGGCAATGCGGCATACTGATTGTTGGTGGTTTCGCGGCCCTGGAAGTAAACGTCGGGGTTCTGGGCAGCCATTTTGGCGTA
>JAFVZG010000070.1 GCA_017508285.1 Lentisphaeria bacterium
ACTATAAAAACATAATACAATCTCTTTAATATACTTTGCCGAATCCAATCCGTCAAGGTTTTTTTCAATTAAATTACAGCAATTCAAAAAAACATAATAAAAGTACACTGTCGGCGTTGCCGGATTTTCACCATTTTACCGTTATCCGGCAAACAAATTCTTTGATTTTTTACCTGATACAGAAAAATCCAACTTGACAAATCACCCTGAAAGGCATATCTTTTAAGTGAACATCGGAGACTTTTTATGAACAGTATACCAGTAAATCAACTTATCCCGGCGTTTTTACTGACTCTGTTTGCCGGTCTGGCAACCGGAGTCGGAAGTTGTATCGCCTTTTTTTTCAAACGCACCGACCGGAAATTTCTCTCTTTTGCACTGGGACTTTCCGGCGGAGTGATGATCTATATCTCTTTTGCGGAATTGCTGGCTGAAGCCCGCCTGTCACTCATTGCTGCCTGCGGTGAACGCCACGGGGCATTTGCCGCCATCGCCGCTTTTTTCGGCGGCATTGCCATCGCAATGCTGATCGACCGCCTTATTCCATCTCACGAAAATCCCCACGAAGTCCGTACCGTTGAAGAGATGGATTCTCCACGGCACAAAGATAAACTGTTGCGGAGCGGTATCTTTTTTGCACTGGCAGTCGGCATACACAACTTCCCGGAAGGCATGGCAGTATTCATCTCATCTCTTGCCGCTCCCGGCACCGGCATATCGATTGCCATTGCCATTGCCATCCACAATATTCCGGAAGGCATTACCGTATCAGTACCGATATACCATGCCACCGGCAGCCGCAAAAAAGCTCTTTTCTGGTCATTTCTCTCCGGTCTTGCCGAACCGCTGGGAGCATTGGCGGCATGGCTGATATTTGCCCCATTCCTCTCGGAAATACTGCTGATGCTGATCTTTGCCGGTGTTGCCGGGATCATGGTCTTTCTGACTTTTGACGAATTATTGCCGCTTGCCGAAGAATACGGGGAGCATCACTTATCTATCCTGGGGCTGATTTGCGGTATGCTGATCATGGCCCTCTCTCTGGCTCTGTAATAAATCTTCCACTGAAAACATGAAAGAAAACACCATGAAAAAAACAATTTTATTCGCACTTATATCCGTAATTTTATCTTCCGGATGCCGTTGGGGAAAAATTCCGGACTACGATGAATTCACCACGGTTTTCACTCAAGACCGCACTGAATTATATTTTGACGACAAACGCTGGGATTTCGCTGATTTCCTCAAAGAAGAGATATCCAATCACCCGGAAATGGAGTGCGTTGACCTCTATAAATTCTGCCGTCAGGCGGCATTCGGTATCCACTCTGCCGATCCGGAAGTGCGGAAAAAATTTTTTGCCGACTTCAATAATGCTCCGGAAAAAAGCAAAAATAAATTGATCAGGGTCACCTCACCCGATACCGCAAGAGTAGATATCGCCGCGTGGAAAAACGCCGGTCTTCCGGCACAATGGCTCTTTAATATGAGCATCGCTGAAAGTGAATTCAAAGATGCCGCCAGCCGCTTTGAAGAATATCTTAAAATCGCCGCCGAAACGGTTGCCCAAAGCAATCTGAAATTCTCAGAACAGGAGTTCCGTGATTTTGCTGCTTCACTGAAAAATTCTCCGCAAAAACCTATGCCGCACAGCGATATTTACCGGCAGAATTCCGCTCCTTACCGGATAATCAGCACCCGTTATTTTAATACCATACCGATATTGAAGCATGCCGCAAAACTGCCGGAATCATCAGCTCCGCGGATAATTGCCATCGACGGTCGTTCCGCCTCCGGTAAAACAACTGTGGCAAAACAGTTGAAAATGATCCTCAATGCTCAGATAATACATATGGATGACTTTTTCCTGCCGCCGCCGATGCGGACAAAAATGCGTTATGAGCAACCCGGCGGCAACATCCATCTCGAAAGATTCAAAGAGGAAATACTCCCGTTTTTACGCAAAAAAGGAGCATTTTCATACCGGATTTTTGATTGCAAAAAAAATGCTTTCCACGGCAACCGGATGATTTGGGAAAATTCACCGTGGCGCATTGTAGAAGGAGCATACAGCCAGCATCCGCAATTCGGTGACTACGCAGATATAAAAATCTTCTTTGACATCAGCAAAGAAGAGCAAATGCGCCGGATCTACAACCGCAACGGGGCACAAGCTGCCCGGATTTTCCAAACGAAATGGATCCCGCTGGAAGAAAATTACATCCGGACTTTCCGCATTGACCGTAAAGCCGACCTGATTCTGCGCTGAATAAGCAAGAACATCTGCGGATGACCAAAATCAACTTGTAAACAGAATTTTCCGGAATCAAGGCAAAAAAAATGGAGCGAGTGACCGGAGTCGAACCGGCGACAATCACGTTGGCAACGTGATGCTCTACCAACTGAGCTACACTCGCATCTTTCGGATGATGTTGTTTAATATAGCATCAAAAATCTGTAATGCAAATATTTTTTTGCAATTTTCTGCGATAAATTCAACAATTCATCCGAAAAAGTATATTTTCAACGGCGAAACATCACCAACGATAATCCTCCGGCGGTATTTCAACCACACTGCCGGTCAATCGCGCTTTTTCAATGGCATTACCGATAACGGTTGAACTCAGCCCAGCCTTGAAGTCGATTTTTGGCGGCAGATCTTCGATAATGCTGTCGATAAAATCACTGAGAAAGACTTCATCACTGCCACCATGACCGGAGGCATTTTCACTTTTGCAATCGATCTTCTGCGTTTCCCCGGTCAGAGAGTTGTGGATCGTAATAAATTCATCGGCAGTATCGGCATAAAGGATCGCTTCGGTACCGGCAACACAAATCGTCCGCTTGGGAACTGCCGCAAAAAGATTAAGGGTGAAAGTCGCTTTGACTCCATTGGCAAAGTCGATCAACGCCACCTGATGATCGACCACATCTTTATCATCATTGTAGACACAAAGATCAAAAGGTTTCGCCTGTGCAGACGGTGCAGCCTTTTCCGTCTCACTCATTCTGACCATCTCGCCTTTGAAGCGGAAACGGCAATTTTCATCCGGGCACAATGAGCAATACTGATATTTTTGCTTATCAGGAGTAAAAAAGTCGGTTGAACCGAAGGATGCCACCTTGACCGCCGGAGAATTCGCCACCGCAGAAATTATATCTATATCGTGGCTGCATTTGGCAAGGATAAAACCTCCTGAATTTGCACTCTTGCGATGCCAGCGGCGCATGTAACTGGCGCCATGCATTACTCCGATGTGTTCAGTGGAAGTTATATTGAGAACCTGACCGAGTCCACCGCTGCGGGTGATTTCGATCACCTTGCGGAATACCGGATGGTGCCGCAGAACAAAACCGATTTGAAGCTGGCATTTATTGCCCTGAACCGACCGGATGATATCACGGCACTCTTCCGCAGTGGGTGCCATGGGTTTTTCCAGCATGATATGCCTGCCGGCTCGGCAGCAGGCAATGGCACAATCATGGTGCAGCCAATCCGGTAAAGTGATGACTGCCGCCTCAAAATCCCCTTTGGCGATCAATTCTTCAACACTATCAAAACTGGGAATATCCGTTATATCCAATTCCCGGGCGAAACATTCTGCCCGGTCAGCCGATTTTTCACATATCGCAGTCAGCTCAGCCCGCGGATGCTTCTTGATCATCTCAGCGAAACAATATCCGCGCTGTCCGAATCCAATAACCGCCATTTTCAATTTCTTCTGCATTTTTCTCCTTATAAATACTTTTTTACAACAGCCGGCAGAACTCTCCGGCATATTTGCTGCATTACAAATTTTTCAATATAGCACAACAACCACTTTTTTTCAAAACAAATAATGTTTTCAAGTTGTATCACTTCTCCAATACCAAATCATTCAAAGTGAGCTTTGCCGAACTTGCCACATGACCGTCTGCACAAATGTAGTTGACATTTTTTCCGTGGATGTAACCGGTGCGGGTAGTCGAAGCATTCATATTCGTATCCAGAACCAATTCGTTTGCAAGTATCTGATTGATCGTACCGGTGGAACTGTTGTATGGATTGGCATCTCCGTGAAGACAGGTGGCAGATGGCGATTTTATATCTTTCTCTTTGACCGCCGGAATGGTGTTGACATATACAAAACCATTGTTATTGTAACTTACCATCCGCCGGTCTGCAACATTGCCGGTGGCAATACCATACCAGTCTTTATCCAAAACCCCGACTCCCTGACGGAGCGGCATAAATGTCGGACACTCCAGAATTGTTGCCTCTCCGGAATACAACTGAAGATTGTTGGCTGTACCATCCTTTGGCTGATTGGCGATATACTGCCACGACCAGTTGGAACGATTCGCATAATAACCTTCATATGTATCTGTATAGGTGAATATGTAGTTGCCAAGCTGTTTGAGATTGGATATACAGCTGGCTGATCTGCCGCGTTCACGCGCACTGTTCAATGCCGGCAGCAGAATCGCAGCCAGTATTGCTATAATCGCAATAACTACCAGCAGTTCTATTAAAGTAAATGAGTGTGCGGGGGAAAGGGAAAACTTTTTTTCACGGGAAAAAAAGTTTTCCCTTTCCCCCGCGCCCCCTTTCTCTTTCAAAAAAAGCGGGATAATTTTTGATGATAAATCATGCCCCGCCATGCGGAAAAATTTTTGCGCGAAAAAATGCAATGATGACAGAGTACTGCTTACCAGCAATTCGATCAAAGTGAAATGTTTTTTCATGATTTGCACTCCTTTTTTATGTTTAGGGGTTGATTGTCCTCATTTTTATTGCCTTGCGGCGGCTTTATACCTTGCGGCATATTTTACTGCCTTTCAACAGTGTTTCTCATTCGGTTTTATCTCATTTGTTCCTGTAATTTGATGATTGCTTTTGCGATCTCTGCCCGCGCTTTGTCATAGTCGGCGACCCTCCAGCCGGTAGGCGGCAAATATTCACCGGAAGCAAAACGTTTACCATCCTTTTCAAAAGTTTTATCCCAGACACTGTTAATGAATAAACTGTTTTTATTGAACCGCTCCTGATCTATGGAGTTCACCAGATCAGTCAGAAGTTTTTCCGCTTCAAAGGTGCTGATGTTCCGCTTTTTGGCATTTGCAATACTCTTTTCCAACGTGCGGATGTAACGCATATCATCCGTACCCTCGCGCAATGCCTCAAAGTCTATGGATACTCCGCCATTGCGTCCCTCGGCGGCAGGATAAGTGTAGCACCAATCTGCCGCTCCATCCAGATCCGTGTAAGGCGAACCGCTTATCCTCAGATACATATACCACCCCATGCCGGCACTGCCTTTGCCGATCGACCGCAGAAACCAGCCGTGGGCAAAACGTTTCCCCGCTGGCTGGGCAAAAACCAGACAGCAGTCATTGTTGTAGGAAAGCAGCGGCTTACCGGCAGCAATACACTCCTTCATGATCTCTTTCCATGTATCCACATAGTACAGCGTCTGGGTATTGTAACGGATGATGATGATGTCAGAGAGCTTCTCCAGTTTCTCCGCCGCTTCATGCTGCGGGCGTACAGTTTTCTTCCAGAGATGATTGGTGCCGACTCTCATTCCGGCTTTTTTGTGCATCGCCAGACGGGGAATACAAGCTTCTATACGGACGGGATTGGAAAGTATCTCATCATCTCCAAGCCAGTATATTTCCGGGAAATTCCTTTTTTTACAGTAATCACTGATGATCCGATGTGCCTTCTGCACCGCCTCAAACTCCCTGCCTTTATTGTGATGGGCAACAAATTTGAGAACATCATCATACATTGTGATCAAAGTTACCGGCCCATACTTCTGCAATGTTTCCGCCGCCACAGAAAAAAGAGAATTTTCCAAATCTATTTTCATCGTATCCACATGCATATCATCGAACTTCACAGCTTTATCCGAGTGCATACAGACCCAGTTGATACCGTGTTTACCCATGGCATCAAAATCTTTCCTCACACTTTTTGCGTTGAATTCCGTCACCCACATGCCGTAGCTCGCTCCGGGGCTTTCCAGAGTAAACGGATAAACTTTCACTTCCGCAGGAACTGTGACCTTGCCGGTCAGGCTGATAAGTTCAAATTCCCCTTTGTATGTTCCCGGTTCCGTTCCATGCGGGATATGGAATGTGACCCAGAACTGCCGGGTGACCCCCTTTTTGACTGTCACAATATCTTTTTTTTCCAGATATTGAGGACCGATAATATATTCCGAATTGCCGTGATAATTGGTGGAACGTTTGGGGATTGATTCAACCACGGTTATTTCAGCAGATATTCCGCTGATACCGAAAGGTTTTGCCATTTTAAGCTGAACATTTCCAACATCCCGCACCCCCCGGATTCCCAATGTGGCAGGTTCATACTCCCCGGGAGCTGCGGCAATTTTCAACTCCGCTTTGCCGGTATCGCTTGAAGCGTTGCTGTTGAGAAAAAGCAGACTCATCCACGGATGGCTGAATATCTGAAATCCGCGTGTCTGCGAAATTTCCGACACTGCCGGTGCCGGACGCTCATCCACATATTTGCGTTGAGTGAATAAGTGGGCATTTGCAGCTATCGCTTTATCCGAAGAAATCTTTTCAACCTTGCCGCGGGTAACGGTCACATCCGGATCAGGTGTATTCTCTTTCAAACGGCGGTTGGCAACCGGAATAAATTTCAAATATCCCAGATAGTAGATCCTGCCGGGATAAAACTTGATCTCAAGACCATCCATATCCAAATCACGGGCAATACACACCTCATAGTTGCGGTGAACTGCATTGAAATCTGCCTGCGCCTTACCATTGACAAAATACGCTTCCGGGTCGTTGCCAATGGTAAGCTGCAGACAAGTCGCTGCTGAAATCAGTCTGCCGCAGAGGTAAAAGTCATATTTCCCCTTGAGAGTGGATTTGTAAGAGATCGTTCCAGCGTCAATACCCGGCGGATAAAGTGTACCAACCGGACCGGTTTTGAAAGCCTTGCCGAAACTCCAAAAACGCGGATCACTGGAAAAACCTGTTTCCGGTGCCGGAGAAAGTACACTGAAGTCCGCCACTATCACCGTACCTGCCGGATCGACCACCGGTTCGGAAACAAATACCGGTTTGGGTTTCTCTTTGGCGATCTCACCGGCAGGAACAAGTTTTTTATCGTATGGCTGCAGTTTCAAGTTGTAGATATTTCCGAAAAACGGATAGTAGGTCGCCCCCAGGTAGAGCGGCAGAGCTTTATTGATCAGTTTGCCATTGTATTTGCGCTGAAAGATCAGTTTGCCGTCCACGAATATTTTCGCCATGCCGTCACCTGCGTATATCTGCAGTTTGGTATCGCGGTTGTTTGTGATAAATCCGGCTTTCGTCTGGAACCAGCAGTTGCCATTTTCGGTAAGCAATGTGAAAAGCAGTGAACCATTGGGATTGATCAGCACGGCATAGCCGGAACTGTAATTTTTGCCGGTGGAGAGCAATCCGAACCATCCGGACTGCGGAGATGCCTTGAAATCAACGGCAAACTCCGTTTCCAGCATGAAGCCATCCGGGTAATCAAGATTTTCCCGCCAGGGAATCTCTACGGAAGTTCCATCCAAACGCAGAAAAAATCCCCGCTCATCTGCCTGTGCCCAGCGGGATTTTTTTTCGGATAGTATTTTACCGTTGAGCAGAGCTGTTGAAGAACATTTGACCGTTTTGGATCCGGTTCCGTCATCGCACCTCCACTCATGGATCTTTCCGGCAGCGGCAAGCTCGCGGTTTTCCGGCAGAGCTTCGGCAGAATATTTATTCAGTTTGACATCCCGCACTGTACCATAGTAACCGTAGTAACCCGAACCGATGTAAAACGGGTGACCGGCATCGGCAAGTTTACCTTTGTATTTGCGCGAGGCAAAAAGTTTGCCATTGATATAAATTTTTGCCGATCCGTTATTTACTGCAACTGAGACGGTCTGTTCCACATCTTCTTTGACTGCTCCGGCCCGGGTCTGAAACCAGAGCAGTCCGGTATCGGTTTTCAGCGTCAGCAAAATTGCCCCCTGCGGATTGAACATCAACGCATAACCGGAACTGTAATTTTTTCCTTTGGAGATCACCCCCATCCACTTCCAATTCTGTATCGCTTTGAAATCGGGTTTGAATGTCACCTCAAGGATGAACCCTCCGGTCATATCCAATTCCGGAACATGTTTAACAAACGCCGAAGCCCCATCCAAACGGAGTACCGTTCTGCCGTCGATGCTCTGGAATGATGCCTTTTTCGGGTTGCTTATTCTGGCATCGAATTGCGGCATCCCGGTACATTTGAGCATGCGCGTTTTGCCGCCGTCATTACACTGCCACCAAAAACTTTCCGGTGTCGCCAAACATGTCAGTACACCAGCCAGCACAAGAAACATAGAAACAAATTTTTTCATCCATTCAACTTCCTAATTAAAATTCTATTATATTTCCTTCGATTCCTCTGGCATTCGGAACCGCCGGATCTTCGATATAATACACGACCATGGCATGATGCTCATCCAGCAGCGTAATGCCTGGATATCCGGTGTCGAGAAAAGGCGAATCGTCACGGATGATGAATTCTTCTGCGCTGTCAATATCCTCAAACTCCGGTGAAACGATCCTGCCGCGGATGCCGCAGGGATCTTTACGGTAGCCGTAAACGATCATCGTTCTGCCATCGGGCAGACGGCAGGCTGCACTGGGTTCAGCATGAATAGCGTGACGAACCGGCGCACTCCAACTCAAGCCATTATCCACCGACTCTGCTGTAACCAGATCTGCACGGGTGAGAGTACTATCCTCTTTGCGCCGCTGGGAACGCACCAGAAGAACATATTTTCCACCGGGAGTAACGGTCAGAAACGGTTCCTCATAGAGAAATTCCGGATTACCGCCGGAATCGATCGCCACCGTGACAAACTGCCACGATTTACCATCATCGGTGGAACGGTAGAGCATCACATCGGCAAACATCTGCGGTGAAAATTCGTTTTCAAAACGGTCACCAACCCACAGCAATGCTCCATCATTACCGCGGATAATATTGCCGCGGTTGTGCATCCGGCGGGGATGCCCCGGAAAAAGTTCCGGAGTCCCCGGCAACGGATCAGGACGGTAAGGACCGTGAAAGGTTTTACCGAGATCATCACTTCTGAGCATATATACCCCTCCGGGCAGAGCGACAGCCTCTTTATTCACATCAAAGCGGGAAAGATAGTGACCATTACCGCTTTCATCGAGCATACGCACCATGTGCGGGGGAATATGTTCCCAGATAAAACTGTTGACGAAAACATATTTGCCGTCAAAGAACATACCCGCATCCTGACTGGCTCCTTCCGGAGGGGAATAGAGCAGTTCCGGTGCACTCCAGCTCCTGCCGCCGTCATGTGAGCGCGTAAGCATCAGCTGACTGGTCGGGTTGTAGTGGCAACAGTAATTTTTATCGACCTGCGGCCAACCGTAATAACTCGGACAGCGGCGGAACGCGACCAGAATCTCACTGGCACTTACCGCAGTAACTCCGGGAAAGGTGGAGTAAAAAGCCTGATCGCGATAAATGATGAACGGTGGATGGATTTTCATCACAGAATTCCTCTCGGTTTACAAAAATGATAAAAAAGCCGTCTTTCAAACTTGATTTAAATATACTGCAAACATATATTAAAAAAAATGGCAAAAAACAACTATTTTTTAACCAAAACGAACATGGATAAAAAAATCTTATTTTTACCCTCTGAAACTGATGATGCCGGGCAGTCGTTGAATATTGCCACACTTCCGGTCGTACCGTCGGATTGTCACCTGTTTTTACGCAAAGAACCAGAGGATGATACCCGGTATGTCAGCAACTTGCACCACCACCACATGCTGTGGTTCTGTCTGGATGGCAAAGGTGCTGTGAAGATCGATAACACTCCTTACATCCTCGGTTCCGGAGAAGCACTTTTGCTCCACCCCGGTCAACTCCACAGCCGGATCCCGCTGAATGGAGAAAAAGTCCAATGGCTGCTGGTGCGCTTCACCTTGCAAAATGAACCGGAGTGGCTTACTTTGCTGCGCAATCAGATTTTCTGTGTAGACGGCACGATCAGCAAACTTTTGAATGAATTCAGATCTTCGTGCGCGGCTTATCATGAGGAAACCGATCCGGAAACCCGGAAAATCACTGCCGAAGAGTGTCTCCTGCGCCTGGGATTGCTGCTGAATTCCTTGCGTTCATTCGCCTCAATTTCTCCATTAAATTCCCCGGATGAGGAAAATTCTTCTCTGATAAAACAACTCTGCCGGCAATTTGTCGGAGCAACCGGAGTAAAAAAAACATTTTCTGCAATAGCCAGAGAAAACGGAATATCCCCCGGGCATCTGCGCCGTTTATTCAAGCAGGCAACCGGCGGCACCCCGGGGTACGCCCGCAGCAACGAACTGCTGATCCGGGCTGAACGGCTCCTGAGCCATTCACAACTGAATGTCTCTGAGATCGCCAACCGGTTGGGATTCGGCAGTATTTATGCCTTTTCCCGTTTTTACAAAAAACACCGGGGCATTTCTCCTCTGCAATTCCGGAAAAAAGTCAAAAGCGGCAAGTAAAACTCATCTCCGGTAAAAAAAAACGGTCGAATACGGATTTTATCCCCTTCAGGAAATTGACAAATCCCGCCCTTGACAGTATCTTATAGAAAAGTAATCAAAATAATATAACAAACTTTTCAGAGGATTTCGTTATGATCAAGCATATCGCAATTATCATGGACGGCAACGGCCGCTGGGCAACGGAACGCGGCTTATCCCGCAGTGACGGGCATCTGGCAGGCGCAAAAAATATCGGCAAAGTAGTTGATGCTGCCGCCAAAATGGGTATTGAATCACTTACATTGTACGCATTCAGTACCGAAAACTGGAAACGCCCGGAGCCGGAAGTTACCGCATTGATGAGCATCCTCAAGGATTTTGCCGTTTCAGAATTGCCGGCAATGATGAAAAACGGCGTCAGATTGCGCACCATCGGCAGAACCGACGACCTGCCGCTCCCTTCCCGTCTGGCATTGCTCAAAGCAATCGACATGACCAGAAATAACAGTAAATTCACCGTCAATATCGCGCTGAGTTACGGCGGCAGAGCCGAGATCGTCGATGCAGTAAATAAGATCATAAAAGAACGCAAGAGCGATGCTCCGGTAACCGAAGAGGAATTCCGCAATTACCTGTACCTGCCGGATATGCCGGATCCGGATCTGCTGATCCGCACCGGCGGCAATCTCCGGATAAGCAACTTCCTTTTATGGCAGATATCATACAGCGAATTGTATGTGACCCAAACCTATTGGCCGGATTTCGGAGAAGAGGAATTGGCACAGGCTATCGACTCATTTTCAGGCAGAGAACGCCGTTTCGGAGGCTTGAAAAACACCAATGCCTGATCTTCTGAAGCAACTCAGACAACTGAATACCGATCAACTGACAAACTTTGCTGAATCTTTGCGGGAGCGGATCATCGCCACCGTCAGCAGCAATGGCGGGCATCTGGCATCAAGTTGCGGCTGCGTTGAATTGATCGTTGCCTTGCACCGGGTCTTCCGGACGCCGCAGGAAAAGATCTTTTTCGATGTCGGTCATCAGGCTTACGCCCATAAACTGCTTACCGGCAGAGCGGATACATTTGATACTCTGCGTAAATTCGGCGGATTATCCGGTTTCCCCTCTCCGGCAGAATCTTTATTCGATCCGGCGGTTTCCGGTCATGCCGGTTGTGCATTATCTGCCGCGCTTGGTCATTGTGCCGCCAAACCGGATTCTGATGACAAAGTAATTGCCGTGATCGGCGACGGCGCAATGGGCTGCGGAGTGACCTTTGAAGCATTGAACCACGCAGAAAGTCTGCCGGGAAAACAGCGGTTGATCGTGATCCTTAACGACAACCGGATGTCGATTTCCGGTAATGTCGGAGCGTTGTCAAAAGCATTGAACCGGGTAATTGCGGCGCACTCCTACAATAAATTCCGCCGCTTTTTCAAAAATATGCTCAAGCCGGTACCGAAGTTGAAAAACTTTTTCTCAAGACTCAATGAAGCCGGCAAAAGCGTGTTTCTCCCCCCTGCCCTGCTTTTTGAAACATTGGGGTTCCGCTATTTCGGTGCCGTCAACGGCAACGATCTGCAGCAATTGATACCGACGCTGGAAAGAATAAAGGATATTGAAGGGCCGGTCATTTTACATGTCATTACCGAAAAAGGACACGGCTGCAAATTCGCAGCAGCAGAACCGACCCGTTATCACGGGATAGCCGGGTGCGATCCGGATACCGGAGAGCTGAAGGGAAGCGGCGATGGCTTTTCGCAGGCATTCGCTCAGGCATTGATACAGCTTGCCACCGAAAATCCGGATATTTGTGCGGTGTGCCCGGCAATGCTGGAAGGTACCGGAGTAAGTTCTTTTGCTGAAAAATTCCCGGATCGCTGTTTTGATACCGGCATCACCGAGGCCCATGCCATGACTTTTGCCTCCGGATTGGCAGCCGCCGGAAAACGCCCGGTATGCGCTTTTTATGATACTTTTCTGCAGAGGGCTCTGGATGAAGTTTACCACGATATCGCTTTGGCAAAACTTCCGGTAATAATCGCCGTCGACCGCGCCGGAGCAGTAGCCGATGGCCCGACACATCACGGGATATACAACTGTTCATTTCTGCGGGCGATACCGCAAGTGACCTTGCTTTCTCTCTCTGCCGCAGCTGAAATATATGAAGCGTTGAAATTTGCAGTTTCGCTGAATTCTCCGGTAATAATCCGCTACCCGAAAGGCAGCGGCATACCGGTTGACAGGATTGAACCGTTTGTTTGCGGCAAAGCTGTAATCAGAAGAGCCGGTTCCGGCGATGCCCCGGTGATCTGGGCAACTGCCGGAGAAGTGAAAACCGCACTGGATGTTGCCGGAATAGTGGAAAAAAGCGGGATGAATTGCACGGTGATCGATGCCAGATTCCTCAAACCGTTTGACCGGGAAACCGCTGAAAAAATGTCAGACAGAATGCAGTTTACCATAGAGGACCACTCCCTTACAGGCGGCCTTTACTCGGCTCTCTGTGAAGCTCTCAGCCACATTCCGCACCGGAAAATCTATGGATTCGGCTGGAGTAATGACGAGATCATACCTCATGGCAATGTGAAGACCCTGAAAGAGCATTACCATTTAAATAGCAGTTCGATCGCAGAAAAAATACAGAGTTTAATGCAAAAAAGTTAAAAATACGACTTGTATTATCGCTTTTGCGGGGTTATATTATGTTTCAACGCTCCGATATGGTGCGATTGCTTGTCCGGCGTCGCCGCTTATGGATGCGAGTAAAAACTTAAGGAGAAATGGAAAATGGACAAAGCTGTAAAACAGGAAATCATCAAGAAATACGCCCGTAAAGAGGGCGATACCGGTTCACCGGAAGTTCAGATCGCTTTGCTGAGCAATCGCATTTCTGCTCTCACCGAGCATTTGCGTGCCAACAAAAAAGATCACAGCACCCGTCGCGGTCTGTTGGCGATGGTTGCGTTGCGCAAGAAACTCTTGAGCTATCTGGCCCGCGAAAATCGCGCCAGATACATTTCGCTGACTGACGAGCTCGGCATCCGCCGCGCAAAATAATCCAGTCGCGATCATATATAAAGTCAGACGGGGCACAGACTATAAAAGAGCCCCAATGCGGAGAGGTGGCTGAGTGGCCGAAAGCAACGGTTTGCTAAACCGTCGTAGGGGAGACCTTACCGCGGGTTCGAATCCCGCCCTCTCCGCCATTTTTTTTGCCTTGATTCAAGGCAAAAAATATGAAGCCTGAAAAGGATTTGCTTCATACCGCATCTGCGGTGCTTCATATTTTGCGGCTTTGCCGCAAAATGCTTCATACGCCGGCAGGCGTGCTTCACCCAATCCGGACCAGCCTTTTCAGATGAAGCAACTTCGTTATAAAGCATTTTCCGTTTCACTCCAAATATGAAGCATTCGCTTCG
>JAFVZG010000071.1 GCA_017508285.1 Lentisphaeria bacterium
CTTCATATTGTGAAGTGTAACGGAACAATGCTTCATAGCGAAATGAAATGAAGCTGCTTCATCTGAAAAGGCTTCATTTTTATGAAGCACGCCTGACGGCGTATGAAGCATTTTGCGGCACAGCCGCAAAATATGAAGCACCGCTAGCGCGGTATGAAGCGAAGCCTTTTCAGGCTTCATTCACCATTTTTGCCGCAGGCAAAAATGGTGGGCGATGAGGGACTCGAACCCCCGACATTTTGCGTGTAAAGCAAACGCTCTAACCAACTGAGCTAATCGCCCTTTGATCAGGACAATATCTTAATATAACCCGACTTTATACAATAATCAAGTCCCGGTGAAATAAAATAATTTACCATCTCCGTCGTTGCGGGAGAAAAAATGGAGCGTAATCAGGTGATCTCCTGTAAATGACGGTTCAAATTCCCATACCGGCAGCAGCCAGCTTTCCGGAAAGGTCAACCTGGTATTGCTCCTGTTTCCGCTGTTGACCAACTCCAGTTTATCCGCTTCTGAACGGATATTTTCCAGCAATCTCCATGCCAGATTGACATTTTTCAATTTCAGCGTGATCTTCGCCTGCAATTCGCGGCAGCCTTCCAATCTTTCTGATGGACGGCTCTCGCCTTTGACAAGCAGACTCGGCACATCATAATCCGCCTTTATCACCGGCGGCGCCGCCAATCCCCCCAGATCTTCACCCGCAAAATATCCCCGGTACACCCCGCGGCTGACACTCAATAAATCACTCAATCTACTCATTTTTTCCTGCTCCTTTCATCAATATCGGTTCCGCCTCTGCTCCCGATCGTCAACCCTGCAAAGCCTTTATCACCGGCAACTGCCGCAAAATCCCCTTGAATTGCAGTTGACAAACACCCTTTGACAGGATATATTTTTATTCCCGTACATTTTGATAACATCACAGGAGTTTATATGCTGCAAGATCATCACACCGGCATTTACGGAGCTTTGCTTCAGGAGTACAATGTTTCCCGTCTGCGCAAACTCAATCAGGAGCGTTCCGCCCGGATCGCCGCCCTGAAAACCAGGGAGGATGCCGAAAAATATATCCTCAGCATCCGGCAGAAGATCGCCGCCTCTTTCGCCATGCCGCAACGCTCCGGCATCCCCCGCACCGAAGTCACCGGCATCGTGGAATGTGCCGACTGCCGGATCGAAAAGATCATCTACGAGAGCCGTCCCGGTTTCCCGGTGACCGCCCATCTGATACTGCCGCTTAACTTCACCGGCAAACTTCCGGCGATCCTCTTTCTCTGCGGCCACTCTCAGGAGGGCAAGTGCTGTTCCGTCTACCAGACCGCTGCCAGAACCCTTGCCGCCAACGGCAATGCCGTGCTGGTCATCGACCCGGTTTCTCAGGGCGAGCGTCTGCAATTCATCGGAACAAAAGAATCCATCACCATCGCCGGAATCTGCACCAGAGAACACAATATGCTCGGCAAACAGTTGTGGCTCTGCGATGAATTTTTCGGTTCATGGAGAGCCCATGATGCGCTGTGCGGATTGGATTATCTGCTCTCCCGACCGGAAATAGATCCCGCCAGAGTCGGTGTCACCGGCAATTCCGGCGGCGGCACTATGACCACCTTTATTCAGGCACTTGATCCCCGTTTCACCATGGCTGCCCCCAGCTGCTATGTCACCAGCTGGCAGCGTAATATTGAAAATGAGATCCCTGCCGACTGCGAACAGATCCCGCCGGGGATTCTTGCCGCCGGCTGTGAAATGGGGGATTTTGTGCTTGCCTATGCCCCCCGGCCGATACTGCTGCTCGGTCAGAAAAATGACTTTTTCGACCCCAGAGGGCTGAAAGAAACTTATGAAGAGTGCCGCAAAGTCTACGCCCTGCTCGGAGCTGAAGAAAATCTGCAGCTTTTCATCGGGCCGACCAACCACGGTTATTCGGTGGAAAACCGTTTCAGCATGTATAAATTCTTCTCTGCCGTTGCCGGTACTCCGGAAATCACCGCCGAAGCCGATGTATCTGCTCCAGATGCTGCCGACCTGCTCTGCGCCCCCGGCGGGCAGACGGTGAATATCCCCGGCAAAAAAGATCTTCACACTCTGATCGTGGAGATGCTGGATAAATTCGCCGCAGAACGCCGCGAAATGACCACCGCTGAGATCAGAGAATTGCTGGCAGGCAAATTCGGTTATCCGGTATCTGCTCCGGTTCCTTACCGCCGCACTCTGCGGGCAAGTGCCGAAAACAACGGCACTCCGGAACTTTTCGTATACTCCCGTTTCGGTCTGGAAACCGATCCGGGCATCATCACCACCCTGCTGCTGCGCACCCCGCCGGCAGATGACCGCTATTTTGAACACATCCCGGCACTGGATGAAGCGATCCTGTATGTGCCACACCTTTCCTCAGCAGATGAGCTGCGCCATATTGCGGCACCTCTGCCGGTATTTGCTGTGGATGTGCGCGGGATCGGGGAAACCATGTCAAACAACTGCGACTTCTACTGCCGGGATGATTTTTTCACTCCTTACGGCGAGGATTACCACTACAACTCCTGCGCGATAATGTTCGGTGAATCCACCATCCACGAGCGTCTGCGCGACCTTTTCGGCGCAGTTGCCAGCCTCAAGGATCACGGCGTGAAAAAACTCCACCTTTACGGCAGGGGTCAGGGCGCGATCATCGCCCTCTTTGCGGCGGTGCTGTCAGAGGAATTTGCTTCGGTAAAACTCTTTGATGCGCCGGAATCATTTGACAGTATGGCGCGCGCCCGGGTCACCAGATGGCCCCATGCGCTCATGCCCAGAGGCATTCTCAAATACACCGACCTGCCGGTGATCTGCCGGGCTTTGCAGAAGGATGGAAAGTTGGAGATAGTCAATACGGTCGACGGATTTTTCCGGACAAAATGGTGAAAATGCCAACGATCACGATGAAACGGAAACTGTAAAATGATAAAAGTTCTTTTTGTATGCCACGGCAATATCTGCCGCAGTCCGATGGCAGAATTTCTGATGAAAAAAATGGTTGCCGATTCCGGAATAAGCGACCGCTTTGAGATCGCTTCGGCAGCAGTCAGCCGTGAGGAACTGGGGAATCCGGTCTACCCTCCGGCACGGGAGATCCTGCGCCGCGAAGGGATCGACTGCAGCGGAAAATATGCCCGGCAGATGACCGCAAAAGATTATGAGTATTACGATTATCTTATCTGCATGGATAACTCAAATCTGCGCAATATGCTCCGGATCACCGGCGGAGACCCCGGAAAAAAGATGTTCAAACTGATGGATTTCACCGATACCCCCGGTGAGGTTTCCGATCCGTGGTACACCGGAAATTTTGAAGTGACAAGGTGCGACATCCTTGCCGGGTTGCGGGGATTTCTGCAGAAACAGCCAATAAACCGTAGAATCAAGGAGATTACAAAATGACTAAAATCAGAACCGCTCTCGTCGGTTTGGGCAGGATCGGCTGGCAGTTCCATCTGCCGCAGATCAGCCGCCATGAGAATTTTGAATTGACTGCCGCCGTCGATCCGGTAAAAGAAAGACTGCAGGAGATCGCCGGTGCCCACCCGGAGTGTGCACTCTTTGAAGAGTTTGACACCATGCTCAAGGTCAGCAAGCCGGATCTGGTGGTGATCGCCTCACCGACGATCTTTCACGAAAAGCAGATCATTGCCGCCTTCAGAAGCGGGGCGGATGTCTTTGCGGAAAAACCCCTGACCGCCGAAGTTTCCGAATGTGAAAATATCCTCCGGGAAATGGAGTCTTCCGGCCGCAAACTCATGGTCTATCAACCCCGCCGTCTGGATGCCGATGCCCGGAACGCCGCCGGGATCATCGCATCGGGCATCCTCGGCAAAATCCATCTGATACGCCGCAATATCAGTAACTACAACCGCCGCAATGACTGGCAGGCCCAGAACCGTTTTGCCGGAGGCATGCTCAATAATTACGGAGTACACTACATCGATCAGATCTGCAGTGTCACCAACTTCGATTACCGCTGCGAATATTGTGAACTCAAACGGATAAATTCTCTGGGCGACGCCGAAGATTTCGTCAAAGTCATCCTCTCCGGCAATGACGGACTTACTGCCGAAGTGGAGATCAGCCAGAGTTGCGCATTCCCGGTAAATCAGTGGCATATCGAAGGTGCATACGGTACCGCCCGCTACTCCTCAGAAACCGGCAGCTGGCAGCTGCGTTATCTTGATCCGGCAAGCCTCGGTGATATCGAATTGCAGAATGATCTGGCGGCAAACGGCAGACTTTATCCCCGTGAAAAGCTCGACTGGAAAGAGGATTTTGCTCTCCCTGCCGCAGAAACGGAAGATTTTTACGACAATCTTTACCACTACCTCACCGGCACCGGTGAACTGCTGGTCAAAGTAAGTGAAAGTTATGCCGTTATCAAACTGATCGACTGCGCCAGAAAACTGAATGCGGCAAAAAGATCCGTCGAATAAAAGCAAAAGAGTTTTTTCTTCTTATTTCTTGCAATTACCCGCAAAGTGCGGTATATTACGGAACGAAAAAAAGAAAATCTTTCAGGATCAACCGGATATGTTGAAGAAAATAGAGAATTCAAAGATCAGACTTGCCGTTATCGGTCTGGGATATGTCGGCTTGCCGCTGGCAGTGGAATTCGGCAGAAAATTCGATACCGTCGGCTTCGATGTGAAACGCTCCCGCCTCGAAATGCTGCAAAGCGGGCAGGATAACACCCTCGAAACCTCACCGGAAGATTTGGCGCAGGCGGTGAATCTGCGTTACACCTCCGACCCTGCCGACCTTGCCGACCGGGATATTTTTATCGTCACCGTGCCAACTCCGGTGGATAATTACAACCGCCCCGACCTCACCCCGCTCTACCGGGCAAGCGAAACCGTCGGCAAAGCGATGAAAAGCGGAAGTATCGTGATCTATGAAAGCACCGTCTTCCCCGGATGCACCGAAGAGGAGTGCGTGCCGGTGCTGGAAAAATTCAGCGGATTGAAATTCAATGAAACATTCTTCTGCGGCTACAGCCCCGAAAGGATCAATCCCGGCGATAAACAGCACTCTCTGCTCAATACTCCCAAAATCACCTCCGGCTCCACTCCGGAAGTTGCCGGGATCGTCGATGCCCTTTATAATTCGATACTCCTTGCCGGTACTCACAAGGCCCCATCCATCAAGGTCGCCGAAGCCGCCAAGGTCATTGAAAACTCCCAGCGGGATATCAACATCGCCTTTGTCAACGAATTGGCAAAGATCTTCAATCTGATCGGCATCGATACCAATGACGTTCTCGCCGCCGCCGGTACCAAGTGGAACTTTATGAATTTCCGCCCCGGTCTGGTCGGCGGGCACTGCATCGGCGTCGATCCATACTACCTGACCCATAAGGCCCAGTCGCTCGGGTATCTGCCCGAAGTGATCCTCGCCGGCAGACGCATCAATGACGGTATGGGTAAATATATCGCCGGAGAGATCGTCAAAAAGATGATCAAAAAGGGCAAAGGCATCCTCAATGCCCGGATACTGCAGCTGGGAATAACTTTCAAGGAAAATTGCCCCGATATCCGCAACAGCAGGGCGGTGGATGTGGTTTCCGGTCTGGAAGAATTCGGCTGTGTCACCGATATTTTCGACCCGTGGGCAGACCCGGAGGAAGTCAGAAACGAATACGGCTGCTCCTCGGTGAAAGAGTTGGAATATCTGCCGGAAGCCAAGTATGATGCCGTGGTGCTTGCCGTGGCGCACAAGCAATTCAAAGAACTTGACTTAAGCCGCTTCTGCGATGAAAATACGGTGGTTTACGATATCAAAGGGATCCTGCCGAAAGAAGTCGTGGATGGCAGACTTTAATATTTCAGCATCGCTTTTGCCAGCGCGCAGAAATTCTTTATCCCCGGAGAAAGTTTGAAAGCCTGCAATGCGTGCTCCCGCGCCTCTTTATACCGTTTTTCTTTACCGGCTTCCCGGCAGAGTTTGTGGTGGATATCCGCCCGGCGTTTCCGGATGATCCCGGCAAAGGGGCGCAATTTTTCCTGATTCCCGGCAATAAAACGCTCCAGCACATCGTGCACCACACGGATCTTGTCATAAGAACCGGCAGAGAGATTTCCCCCGTGCCGCCGCCGCAGAAAAACCGGTTCCTGAACGGCAAAAAAGCGGCTTGCCAGCGAGATCCTCAAAAAGAAATCGTAATCGTGGGATACCCGCAATGATGAATCAAATCCGCCGTTATCCAGAAAAAGTTTTCTCGGGATCAAAGTGGCGGTACTGTTGACCAGAATGTGCCGGAGCAGACTGCCGGTTATCCTGCCGGAGGGAAATTCTGCCGCCTTGCGTTTGGTCGGCAGGGTGTTGCCGGCAATATCGATCGTCTGATAAGTACCGTAACTTACGGCATTGTCATCATCATCCGGCAGAGCTGCCACCAGTTTTTCCACCGCCTGCGGCAGAAAGAGATCATCGGAATCATTGAAAACGATATATTTGCCGGAAGCTTCTCTTGCCGCATGATTTTTGGCAGCGGCATCACCGGCATTTTCCTGCCGGATATATCTGATCTGCGGGAATTCCGCTGCCATCATCTCATTTGTTCCATCTGTCGAACCGTCATCGACAACGATGATCTCGCAATTCTGATAACTCTGGGCAAGCAAAGAAGCAAGGCATAATCGCAGCAGATCCTTGCGATTGTAGGCGGATACTCCGACAGATACCAGCGGCTGATCTTTCATTACCGGTCAAAAACTCCATAATATGCAGATGATTTCCAAAAGTCCGGATACGAACTTCATAAAAGATATCACAGAAGTTGCGATTTGTCAAACGCCCGAACCCCGGCTCTGCTCCCCTGCAATTGACCGCCGCGGTGGATTTTTCTTCTCCCGGCTGACCGCCGCAACTACTCTGATTTACCTGATTTACCTTAAAAAAAGTGTTGTTTTAAGATACCTTATATGCTATATTTACCGGTACAAAAGCATCTGTCATGTGGAAAATTCTTATGGTTACTGAAGAACAAAAAATCGCCGGATATTTTTCCGATATCCATCTGCAGCCTGATTCGCCACAACCCTATTATCTGCAGCTTGCAGAACAGCTGCGCAACCGGATATGCCGTTATCATCTGCCCCCCGGTACCCGTCTGCCGGATATAAAAAGTCTGGCGGCAATGCTCAAAGTCAGTACCAAAACCACCAATTCCGCCTACAATGAATTGCTGCGGGATAATGTTTGTATCCGCCGTGCCAAAAAAGGTACTTTCGTCGCCGGTAAAAATCAATCGGCAACCGGCATCCCCCGGAGAAAGGTCTGTCTGCTGTATCACGGCATACAGATGTCTCTGCTGGAAAAAGATGCGATCCGCGCCGCTTTGCATAATGGCATACTCCACCGCTGCCATAACGCCGGGATCGATCTCATCTATCTTACCGGTGATTCGCTGGAAACCATCGACTTTTACCTGAAAAATCTCCAGATAGAGGTCATCGGCATCTTTGTGCTGGATAAGGATTCCTATCCGGAAGGAATAAATATCGCCAGAGTATTCCCCGGATTGCGGGTACTCTTTTTCAATGACACTTCATGGGATTTTGAACAGACGCCCCGGAATCTCTTCGGGATATTCCATGACGATTTTTCCGGAGGATACATGGTCGGTAACGCCATGTGCGCTCTAAAACCGGCAAAGCTGGGCGTTATTGCCATCTCTCAAACTTCCGATGTTTACCGGCGGCGGGCAAACGGCTTTATGCTGGCTTGCCGGGAAAACGGTTACGATACAGCAAAGGATATCACCGGGATCTGGGGGCAGGATAACTTTTCCGCCCTGCCGGAAGAGCGTCTCACTCAACTGCAGCACTACGGCAAAGAGCTTGCCGGTAAATTATTCAGCCGGGAACCTCTTTGTCAGGGGATATTTGTTCCCAATGACTTTCTTGCCTGCGGAGTTTGGGATTATCTCAGCGAAAATTCCCTGACCGGGAAAGTGATACTTTCCGGTTACGATAATATCTACCCGGAATTGAGCCTGTCAAGAAAATTTTCCACAGTATCCATCGACTTTGTCAGAATGGGGGAAAAAGCAGTGGAAATATTGCTTTCAGGTTCGGATCTTTCTATGAAGGCGGTTTACCTGCCGCCGCAGCTTATATGGCGCAATACAGAAAATGTGATCTCAAACAGGGAGGTTATGTCATGAAAAGTTTTGAACAAAGAGTTTCGCCGGGTACAGAAGAGTACGGAAAAGTACGGAAGAGTACGGAGCAAAGAGTACCGCTTTTTTTGAAAAGGGAAGTGGGGTTTGGGGAGAGAAATCCGCTTTTCTTTGAAAGCGAAAGGGGGCGCGGGGGAAAGGGAAAACTCTCTTTTCCCGCCCGCTCGGCGGGTTGCGTAAAAACTCGTCCTTCCGTTTTCGTTTCACTGCGCCGCGACAAGTCGCTTTGCCGGGGCTCGGATATGTCATCACAAAGAAGTCCGCTTTTCTTGAAAAGGGAAGTGGGGTTTGGGGAGAGGGGAAAAACCTCTTTTCCCGTGAAAAGAAGTTTTTCCCCTCTTCCCAAGAGCGCATTCACTTTAATAGAATTGCTGGTAGTTATTGCCATCATTGCAATACTGGCGGCGATTTTGCTGCCGGCATTGAATAGTGCCAGAGAGCAGGCGAAAAAGAGTTACTGCATCAACAATCTCAAGCAGAACGGCAATTTTCTGAATATGTATTCCTCTGATTACGACGACTATCTGCCGGATGCCGGAGTGGCTTCCGGTTACGGCTGCAAGGGGCAATACAGTTACATTTACCGGGTGAGTACCTGGGCGGGGCTGGGCAAACTCTATCAATGGAACAACGCTTCGGTCAATGGTCTCAATGGCCCCCGCCCGGAGTATCTGTATTGTCCGGCGGCATCGGCATCGGTCGTTTGGGAAGGATTGAAAAAGGATTACGACTGGGTCGGCGGTCTTTACCATGCGGCTCATGCGACTTACCGTTATGTGAGCATGTATGAGGCAAAGACCTATTATGAGTACTACTGCAATTCGGGTTCCATGCAGCAGGATAGACCTCACCTCAGTGAAAAGATCAGTGATTCAGGCAAGATGAATGATGCCGCGCTGGTCGAAGCGACGCTGGCGACCTGCGGAGCTGCCAGCATGGGTTACGAAGCGACGGTATTGCCATTGAATAATACTCACAACAACCAGATGCCGATGCTGCGCTATGACGGCTCGGCGCAAGTCAATGAATTGCGGCAGGAGATGATAGAAAACATGCGCGGCAAGCAGTTTGCCGGGGCGATCTACTATTACTTCTTTGCCAACAAATAAGGAAAAGATATTGTGCAGGAGCATATATTTTACACCTTTGATCCGTTTGATGATTATCCGTGGGAAAAGTCGGTCACTGAAGCGTATGAAGACGGAATAAGGATATTTTCGTTTCTCTACCCGCTGATGCTGGCATGGCAGGAGGATGGGAGTTTTGATTTCACCCTGCCGGATGAGTTGACTGACCGGATAATGGCATTGATACCGGCAGGGAAGATGATGCCGCGGGCATTTCTGACCACACCATTCTGGTGGGATGAGAAATATCCGGAAGAGCTGCTCAAATTCAGCGGTCCGATGCCGAAAGAGGCGGAGTTTTCCCATATCAGCGAACCGTTGTGGCAGTATGAAGCAAAGCAATTTCACGGTTTGAGCAACGCCTCAAAAGCATCTGAGCAGTGGCGCAATGATGCGGGCAATGCGGTTGCCGCTGCCGCCGGACATCTGGTGGAGCGTTACGGCAGGGAGCATATTTATGCTATCCAGCTTGCTTACGGCACTTGCGGGGAATGGGGAGAATTCGGTTCTTACCTTTTCGGTCAGATCGGCAACGGGGATTACTCGGAACCGATGGTCAGAAGATACCGGCAGTATCTCCGGGAAAAATATGGTGACAAGCCGGAGTTTGCCGCTGTTATGCCGCCGGATAAAATGCAGAGACAGATCGTGGAGTGCGGTATGCTCCGTTCCGGAAAGACAATATCCGGGGTGATCGACTATCATCATGTTGCCGCCACGGTAAAGTGTGAGGCACTTGCCCACTTCTGCCGCCGGATAAAAGAGGTGGTGCCGGATATGCTCTGCGGCAGTTTCGGCGGCAATGTCATGAGTTACGGGGCATCGGCGAACTCCCTGAATTACACCCCGCCGGAGATCGAATATCTTTTGAAGGTGAAGGAGCTGGATTTCCTCTCCACACCCAACAACTACTTCGACTTCCGCAAAGGGGCGACATTTTCGCATACGCCGGTCAAAACGGCGGCACTGCACAAACGCTTTATCGCCGAATGCGACACCAGAAGCGAGATCGCAAACAATGTGTGGGCGCCGGATAAGGGTTTTTCGGAGTCCCAGTTTCTGCGGGAGACGGCATTCAACCTGCTGACTTCAGGCTATTTGTGGCACTATGACTTCGGCAAAAACTGGTATGCTCTGCCGGAAATACGGAAAATGCGGCGGAAATTCCTCTCGCTTGATCCGGAGTTATTCGATTACCGCCGGCAGGCGGAAATAGCCGTAGTGGTCGATCCGGAAAGCATAAATCATGCGGCAGGTCAGGCGGGTTTTTACCGGCAATTCGGTGAGACTCTGACCAGAGAATTATCCCGCTGCGGAGCTTTTGCCGATCATATAACAGTTGCGGATATGGAGAATCTGCCGCCGTATAAGTTGTATATTTTCCGGGATGTATTTCTCTACCGCCCTGAAATCAGGGATTTTCTGATCAAACATCAGGCAAGTGCCCTCTGGATCGGCCCGGCAGGGGCAGTCGGTCAGGATGGGATTGATTTTTCACTGTCGGAAAAACTTACTTCATTCAAAATCAGACCGGTGACAAATGCGATTTCAGCCAACAGTGTAACGCTGTATGACGGAAACCACTTCCTTAATCGCGGGATGGTTTTGCCCGCAACTCCGGGTGGAGTGGAAGACCTCAATGCCGTATGGCAGCCGCTGCTTTACGCTGAAGTCGATGAAGATTGTGAAGTCGCCGGTCTGAATGAGTCGCTGGATCTGCCGGGCATGGTATCGCGCAAAAGCGGTTCGCGCTATGATGTGTGGAGCGCATCGGCACTGCTTTTCGCCGGTACTATCCGCAATCTGGCATCGGCAAGCGGCGTAAAATTGCGGGTTCTGGAGGGTGAGGCGGAAATTTACGGAGCCGGTAAAACCTTTGCCATCCGCATAACCGGTGATATGCCGGTGACATTGCGCGCGGAAAAGCCGCTTACCGATCTGATGAGTGATGAAACTTTTATCCCGGTAAATGATAAGGTGATATTTCACGGAAGAAAGGGTGAAAGTTACCTTTTCTGCGAGAAAGAACAATAAAAATTTTGATTGAAGCAAGGAAAAAGGATAATGAAAAAGACAATTCTGCTTTTAACCGCTGTTATAAGCACGGTTCTGATGGCGGCACAATGGGATCTGCGGCAGAGTGAAGTAATTTTCACTCAGGGCGATACCGCTGCCGAAGCGGCGGCACAGGAGTTGAAACTTCACCTCGATCTGGTCACTCAGAACAATATCCCGCTGGTAAATCATACCACCGGCAAAAAATTCAAATTCATGGTCGGCACCATTCCGCCCGGCGAAAAATTACCGCTGAAAACAGCCCGCTATGCCGTAAGGGGAAATACCGTCTATTTCTGGGGCGGAGTAAATGCTTATCTCAACGGAATATTCAATGCGGTCGACTTTTTTCTGGAAAAGCATCTCAATATCCGCTGGATAAAGCCCGGCACCGGCGGCACCGTCTACCGGAAAACCGACAGTATCTCTCTGCCGGAAAAACTGGACTTCGCGTGGCAGTTTCCCAAAGCGTGGATGATCAATTTGCGGCAGGGGATATGGCGGCAGGGAACTATGTTCATCCTGCCGGAAGCACTGCTTTATCCGGAAAATATCAAACGGGCAAAGCACGAAGAGGAAAAATTATGGCTCGCCAGAATGCATCACGGCTTCCAACAGCGCGTAGCATACGGGCACGCCTTTGTATACTGGTGGCAGCGTTTCGGCAAGAGCCATCCGGAGTATTTCGGACTCAATCCGGATGGCAGCCGGGGAGTTGCTGACAACCGGGGACACTATGCCCATTTGTGCGTTTCCAATCCGGCAGTTGCCGATCAGGTCATTGCCGACTGGATCAAAGCCGGTAAACCGAAGTATCTCAATGTCTGCCCCAATGACGGCCCGGAAAATTGGTGTTTCTGCGCCAAATGCCGGGCGCTGGATGCCCATTTGCCCGGAGAAAACTTTATTACCGCTCTGGCTGACCGGGAACTTTATTTCTGGAACCGGATCGCCGAAAGAGCCGTAAAACACCGCCCGGATGTGATGCTGGTATCTTACATTTACAGTTTGTACCGGCTCGCACCCCGCCGGGAAAAAGTGGAGTATCCGGATAATATCATTTTCGGGGTGGTTCCGGTCATGGCAGATAACAATGAAGAGCTGTTCCGTTCCTGGTACAAGCGCGGAGCCCGGCACTTTTTCCTGCGCCCCAATGACACGGTCGATTATGTGCCGTACTACC
>JAFVZG010000072.1 GCA_017508285.1 Lentisphaeria bacterium
GAAGCAACTTTGCGGAAAGCTCCGCAGGTGAGCATCAATGATGAATCACTATCCAGCGGGGCTTTGCCGGCAGTGATGGCATCCTGATCATAACCGGTGACGATATTGCGTATCCACGGAGATACTCCATGATGTTTTGCCGAATGGTTGATGATCTGCCAATCGACCTGCAAAACGGCTGAACCGGAATCCATGGTGTAGATCTTCCGGAACTCCAAGCCCTCAAGTTCCCCGCTTTTCATCCGGTACGAACAACTTACCACCACTTCATCCGGAGTATTTTTTACGATATCGGTCTTATAAGGCGAAAACGATATTTCCCGGTTATATTTGCTCCCGGCGAGGATATGCTCACACATTCCCCCCTTATTATCCGCACTGATATAAACCTCTTCGTGGCGGCTGTTGACCGGAATAAAACTTTGAAGAATCCCTCCGCGGTCACAGTTTATCACAACTTTCAGCAGAGAATTTTTCATCTCCAACATTTCATGGCCGCTTTTACTGCTCTTGTAACGGGAAACACTTACTCCTGCCATTACCTGTACTCCGAATAGTACTGCCAATGTCAAACTGAATACTTTTCTCATTTATTCTCCAATATGAATCTCAACAAACTGCTTCTGACTTTTCTGAAATATCCGGGGGATAATTCAGCGGCACTGTATTGCGGCGCACCGGCAAGTTCCCGGAGTCTGGCATCCGCTTTTGCTGCGCCATACTTTGCAGTCAATACTTTTTTCGCCAGTACCCAGTAACGCATATCATCGATACCGCAACGGATCGCCTCCCAGCCGACACTGCTGTAACGCACATTGGTTATCTTCTCGCGGAAAGGATATGCCACATAAAAATACTTGTAAGGCTTGACATTCTCTTTATACATGTTGCCCCACCAGAAGGCAAAGCCGGTCATGTATTTCAAATTACCCAGTGCTGAACGCACCCCGTAAGCATAACGGTTATTGGCACCGGGATAGGAGAATATCCCCTCATACTCGCCGACAAACCTGCCCCTGAGATCCCGGATCTTTTTATCCGGACACAGCACCCCGCGCGAAACTTCATCATCTTCCTTATTGTATGTCTGGAAGGGATGCGTTATACACAGATCCCTGCCGCGACGGTAGCCGAGTGCTTCATAATAGTAAGCTGCCGATGCCAATTCGGTAACGGTTGACCACATCCGGGAATTGGGAACTGTCACGGCAATGGCAGTCAGCAGTTTGGTTTTGCCCCAGACATTTTTTTGAAAATTTGCCTCATCGTAAAGTGAAAGATAGACTTTGAGACCGAGTTCATCGGCATGATTGAAAAAGAGGATGATAAATTCCTTAAAAAGCTGCTGAAACTTTTTCCCTTCCTCATTCTCACCGGAAAGTTTGGCGATCTGCCGGATGATCGGTTCAGAAGTTCCGAAAAACAGGGTTTTCCGGCTCAAGCCTGTTGCCTGATACTTTTTCACCCACCGGTCAAAGTTGCTGAAATCAACGGCAAGTTTACCATCGGTCAACTTCAACGGCATTTTCGCCGTCCACGGTGAAAGCAGTACCATGCTCATACCGTACTCCTTGAATTCAGGATACATATTTTGAGTATCGGTACCGCTTGCCATAATGTACATACTGTTTTCCACCGGCAAATCGGTGGATTCCGGCAGAACGACATCCACAACTTTGAACTTCACCGGCAGAGTACCTGCCTGATATACTCCCGGCTTGTCATTTTTAAAACGGATGGCAAAAGTCGTTGTACCCTGCGGCAGATCGACACAACTTCCCCATGCCAGCGGAGTAAAAAGTTCCGGCACATAAACCTCCCCGATATTGGGGATGTGATGTCCGGCAATTTCCTGCAGTTTCGCCGGAATATTGCTGTTATCCAGCCGGTAAAGCTGCCAATTATCATTCAACTCCGGCAGTTGGAATTTTTGCGGTGCAAAAGAGTATATAC
>JAFVZG010000073.1 GCA_017508285.1 Lentisphaeria bacterium
AAGATGAAAAACTCCTCAGACTGCATCTGGTAGTGCGCGGAGAGGGCAAAGTGTTTTTCAAAAATATCCTCGTGCGCGAATGTCGATCTGCCGACCCGCTGAAAAAAAGCTTCAACGGCAAAGAACTGCGCCGTTTCTGGAGTGTGCAGAACGCCATTGCCGAAAAATTTGTTCCTGACGCGCTTGCCGGTGAATGCAGCGAAACCACCCGCGTAACCAGCCCGACTTTGCTGTGGCGCGCCGATGAGATCCCGGCGGTGGAAGTGGATATGTCCTACGCTCCGGATGGTGGACCGATGACCATACATTTCACCGGCGAAGAAAATGGTAAAAAGTTTTCCGGCTCGCTGAAACGCACCAATATCCCTTCCGGCAAGACCCGCACGGTAACATTTTACTTTGCCAATCAACCGGCGTGGCGCGGCACTATTACGGGAATATCTTTCAGCTTCGACATCCATTCCCACTCGGAATTTACCGTTACCGGGGTACGCGCACTCTCCGAAGCCAACCTCATCCCCGATGCCTTGCGTCCCGGTAAAAAAGAGATCGAAATGATCCGTCCCGGAGCAAAATACGCCTTTTCCTATCGCGGCAAAAACAACCCCGGCATCAAACTTACCATGCTCGATGTCGATGGCAATCCTCTGAAAAAATATCTGCTTGACCGGGAAACGGATGAACTGAAATTCACCGCACCTCTGACCACCGTTACCGCCGAAGTGGAATACGGCAAAGGAGAAGGTTATCCGCTGCTGGAGTGCAAACAACTGCCGTTTTTCGGCAATATCCCGGAAGTTTACTGGAGTGCCCCGTGGATTTGGTGCAGTATCCGCAATTATCCGCAGGATACGGTACGCTTTTTCCGGGAATTCACTCTGCCGGCGGCAGTCAAACGCGCAGAAGCCCGCTATACTGCGGATGATGCCTGTGTGCTGAATATCAACGGCAACCGCTTCCGCAAAGCGATCCGCAATCTGCACAAAACAGAAAAACGCGACCTCACCTCTATGCTCAAATCCGGTCTCAACCGCATTGAGATCGATGTGGAAAACGATTCCGGTCCCGGAGGACTGCTTTTTGAACTCTACTGTGAGTTGGAAAGCGGCGAAGTTTTCACCCTGAAAAGCGACCGCAGCTGGTCATGGCGTTATCGGGATCAATCCGGCAAAGCCGTGGAACGCGGCATCCCGCCCCGGGGCGAGTGGGGAGATAAAATCGACTGCCGTTACATCGGTCCCCGCGCCGAAGCGGAGATCCGCAATTTCACCGAAACCGGTTTTGCCATCAAACCGGCAGCTTCTTGCGGAGATTACGGCGAAGTAACGGTGCTTGTAACTTCAAACACCGGCGAAAAACGGCAGATGCAGGTAAAAATATCTCCCCGTTCCGGAGAGTGGAAAACCGGGGAATGGAATCAGGTAAAATTGTTTTTCAATCCGGAACTTACTGCCGGAATGAAAGGTAATGTTTTCACTTTGAAAATCGAACCGGAATTCTTTGCCGTGCCGGAAGATCTTTCCTGCCGGATGATACCGCGTAAAATCGTACCCTGTGATTTTCCGGAAGTCAAACTGGTCGGAGCCGGACAGCGGCCGTATTTTCAGGTAAACGGCAGAAAACTTGCGCCATTCTATTTTGATTTGCCGTTCACTTTCATTGACATGCCGATGCAAAAAGCG
>JAFVZG010000074.1 GCA_017508285.1 Lentisphaeria bacterium
GAAAGACGATGCACAAAGTTTCACCCGGCGGGATCAGCCAGCAGTTTTTGCCGTTTTCTTCATACATGGCAGATGAACCGCACCACTGCTCAAACTCTTTCAACTCATCCACGGCAAAAGTGTTTGCCGCATCACCGCAGTTGGTGACGATCACCGCCGTCTGATTTCCGGCTTGCAAAACGGAAACCGGCATGTGGGCCGACTGCGGAGCATAGAGCGGTTTCACGCCGTTTCTGACGGCGAAATCCACGATGATCCGGTCGCTTTGAGCAGTGCCGTTGATCATATCGCCGAGCAGCAGCGGCGTCCCCCATAATTCGGCAGAGCCTTTACCCGAATCGTTACGCAGAGCCGCCGGATAACCGTCACAGGCGGCAATGACCTGTGTGCCGGGCAGCGTTTGGAAACGCTGAAGTTCCCGGTAGGGGATGACACTGCCGAAATCATCACTTTCAATGACCGTCGTTTTCCGGGGGGCGATCTCATCGCACTCAAAACCGCCGAAAAGTTCATCCAGACCATGCCCCGGTATCCGGTCATGCAAAGCGATGTATTTATCCAGAAATCCGCATCTGCCGTCAGCCCAGACCGCTCCGCCGTCAGCAACAAATTTACGCAGTTTGGCGGCAGTATTTTGAGAAACCGCCCGCACATACGGCAGATACAGCACTTTATATGCGGATAAAGTTTTTTCGTCCATGACGCTTTCAGAAACGAAATCCGCCGTGATCCCCGCCTGTGCCAGAGCGCGGTGACAGAGCAGAGCCGAGCGGATATGGTAGTGCATTTTTCCCTCAAATCCGGTCAGGTGATCGAGCGAGGCCTGTTCCAGAGAGATGAATATTGCCGCTTTGACCGGCGGCATAACCGCCCGGTCGAAAAATTCCCGGTGGTCATGGTAGAGCGAGGCAAAGGCGGCAACGGCTCTGGAGCGTTCAGTTTCTCCGCCGTCAGAGGGGTTGCGCAAACTGAATTCTCCGACTTCAAAGGCACTGTGCCGCCACGCCTGCCATTGCCAGAAGATCACGCCGCGCAGACCGCGGGCAAGCGAATGGAACAAGGTGGCGAAAATATCTTTGCCGCCCGGAGTAAGGGCAAAGGGCTTGGAAATGGTACTGCCGGCCTGATATTCGCCGATGTAGGCATCTTTGCCCTGTCCCCATGAACGGGCAAGGTCGATCTGGGAAAACATAGGCAATTCACTGGAGTGATCCAGATTTTTCTGCAAAGAGCAAAAGTGCATGGCAGGGTGTACGGAAATGCTGATACTGTCCTGGATTTTGCTGAAAACAAAGGGGTCGATGCCGATGAATACCGGATTTTCACAACCGACACAGGGATTGGTGTGACACTCATGCACCTTATCAAACCGGCGTACTAAAGAAATGAGATAACGCAAATGTCCGGCGGAGTGGCTCAATTGAAACTCATCCCAGTCACAGCGCAGACCGTTATCCCGACTGCGGGTGCCGCACTCAAGGACTGATTTGAGAAAATGCTCATCGATCTCTTCGATGGATCCCGGCAGAATTGGATTGAAAATGTAGTATTCATTTGCCCATGCCGCCTGCAATGAACCGATATCCTTGTAACGACAGCGCAGATAAGCGGCAAATTCCCGGAGCGAGTGGGGGCAGTCGCAACGCAGATCGCTCGGTTCATTCCAGACATTCCAGATATGCAGAGCCGGATTGTCGCAGTAGCGCTTGACAGTTTCAGTAAAGAAAAGTTCCAATCCGGCTTTAACTTCCGGGCGGTCAAGACAGGGAATGCGGCGGAAACGGTCATCAATGCCGTCGGCAAGCAACTCTTTCACCCGGAAATAAGGCAGATAAAAGACTAAAGTAGCCATGACTTTGACCCCGGCACGGGCGGCGGCACGGAAAAAACGGTCAAACATGGTGTATTCCCAGACATCTTTGCGGATCTCCACATACTCCCAGCAGATGAAAGTACGTACCAGAGAGATGCCGTTTTCGCGGATCAGACAGAGATCGTCAAACAATTCGGCTTCCGATTTTTTCGGATTGATCCAGTACATTGTACCGATGGTAAACTCTTTCATTATTATCCTCAACCTTCCATGATTTCC
>JAFVZG010000075.1 GCA_017508285.1 Lentisphaeria bacterium
TTGACCGGTTTGCCGGGGAATGAGGGCATCAGGATATCGGTGAAAAGGTTGTCGCGGTCATCGGAAATATAGTCGGCATACTGAATGTTCTGGGTGTCGGCGGCAAGTTGATTTTTACCGCCGGTCAAAGTCCCGGGAACGATTTGCAGAGAACGGAAAACAGAGGATTTTTCAACCGCAAAAAAAAAGGAGGTTGTCTCACCTCTTGCGGCTTTCAGCTGTAATGCCGGTATCGGTGTCGAAAACGCCGGAGTTTTCTCATCCGGAGAGAAGCGTTCAGCTCCGCAATCCCAGACGGTCGCCGCCGCGCCGGGGCGGGTGACCGGCGCAGCATAGGCTTTTTTTACCCGGTTGCTTTTCAAAGCACCGAAGCGGGTGAATTTCAATGCCGGCAAAATCTTTCCTTTGCCCGGAGCATTGAAGTCGTATGTGCAATAGATCCGGTCTGCCAGCGGGCCGTTGACATTGTACTGGAAAGTGAATGTACCGGAATTATTGACTTTGCACCGGGTAAGTACCGGTTTGCGCAGACCGATGTAAAGCACATCATCCACCGCTTCGATAAGGTAATCATCCTCGTAAACGGTCAGGTAATTGTGATCTTTGTTGCCCCAGCGGACGATGTTGAGACGGCGGTTTTTCAGGTCGATATTGAATTGCACATCCACACCCTGTTTTTTGGGGAAACGGCCGGTGGCAAGATCGCCGTCGCTGTTCCAGTAGAAACCGGCAGATGCCTTGCCCGCCATCATCTTCTGAAGACCGTTGATGCGGAAAGCGAAAATATATTTCTGATCATCCTGAAACACTCCGGCTTCGGATACTTTGAATTCTCTCGTGGTGTTCCGTTTCCAGACCAGTTTGGTCACCACATCCCCCGGAGCCGGGGCAGGGTAACTCTTTTCCGCTTTGGCGGTGAAGCTGATCACTTTGCCGGGTTTGGCAGATGATGCAGTGTCAAAAGCGATGTAATCACTTCTTTTGCCGTTGGCATTGAAGTAGACTCCGACCGTGGATTTGCCGGTGAATTTGATATCTTTTACCACCTCTGATGGTACCGGGATAAGCAGATTATCGCCATTGAATACCGGTTCACAGAGGTTATTGATGTCTTTGCGTTTGCTGTTATCCTGCCAGCGGATAAGGGTGGCGTGGACTCTCTGCATATTGAAGTTTATCTGCAGATCGACACCCTGTTTTTGGGGGAAACGGCCGGTTGCAAGGTCGCCGTCAAAATTCCAGTATACTCCGATATTGCCTTTCTGCTTTGCCATTGCCGGGAGATTCTTGATGGTGACAGCAAGGTAGTATTTGCCGTCTTTCTGCAGAAATCCCGCCTGCGCTGATTGAAAATCTTTTGCGGCATTTTTTCTTTCCCACAAGACCGGGATATCCAGTGCAAACACGCTGCTCAGCATCGCGGTCACTGCCAGCAGCAGAATTGTTGATTTTGTTCTCATGATCATTTTCCCTTAATATTTTATGCTGTTGTGATTTCAGAATGTCATGTTGAGATCGTGTGCCCAGAAACGGATATTTACCGGCAGTTCGGAAGGTCTTCTGACCCAGTTTGTAACGTGGATGTCATGGTTGAACGTTTCGGCGTGGCCATCGAGGAATGAGGTGTTGACCGCCTTGTTATGCAGATAACCGATACGGATACCGCTTTCGCCGCTCATTATGTAGAATGTGGCAAAGACAGCCGTGACGCCGATATCCCGATCCATATACATCAAAACCGGGGAATTGGTGACTTTGGAAATTTTTACACCGCTGGAGTATTTATTGAGAAGGTAACTTGATGACGGCAATTTCCAACTCGTGTCAGAGGGACAGCCGAGGAACTGCACCGATCTCTGTGACCATACCTCTGCGGAGTCGTGGAATTGGGAAATTTTGTAGTGCCAGCCGGATTCACTATTATCGCCGCCGTTGGGGGTCCAGCCGTCAAAAGCATCAATGTACATCAATGTAACATTCATCAACTGCTTGTGATTGTTGATGCATGAGGCACCTTTACCGCGTTCACGGGCGGAGTTGAGTGCCGGCAGAAGTATTGCCGCCAGGATCGCGATGATCGCGATGACGACGAGCAATTCGATCAGGGTGAATCTTTTGGCTTGGATGCGGTTGAATGAGGCAGATTTCATAAGATTATCTCCTTTTTTATTGTCCCGGATATCAAATATCCTTGAATTGCGGTAAATATTGCCGGTTGCCTTCAATAAGTTCTTTAGCCAATTGCGGGGCAACTCTTTTGTCGGTGACCATCGGTGAAGCGACCAGAGATTCGACCAGCGTATCAAAATTGCCGGTCATGGCGGCTTCCACCGCCAATTCCTCTTCGCAGACGACCTGTTCCATCAATCCTTTGACCGATGGCGGCAGTTTGCCGGAAGCCACCGGATGGATACCGCAGCGCGATGCCATTGCCCAGGTCTCCACGGTCGCTTCTCTGGGCAGATCGTCGATCTGTCCGCGGTTGGCGCAGGCGGCAATGATCCGCCGCGGTTCGCCGGTGAGCAGTGCCACGGCGGCATCCGCCACCATTTCGCGGGAACGGCTTTCGGCTTCGGGAATAGAAGTTTTCTCATTGAGAGTTTTGATCAATTTTTCCCGGCGGTCGGCTTTGGCTTGCGGACGGTTGGGCAGTACGCCTTTGCGGTAAACGCTCCAACTGGCAAGGGTTTCGGGGGAGGTGTTGATGCCGGGGAGGCTTTCGCAGATGTGGCTGGAGCCCGCCAGCGGGAAGAATCCCCATTTTTCCGCAAGCATGAAGTTGAGGTAATGCGGCAGGATATGCCCCGGTTTCGCGGCGGCTTGCGCCACGATATCATCAACGGTATTGGAAGTGATTTCTGTTCTGCGGTTTTTCTCAAAGTCGATGTAATTGGCAACGGTAAGTTGTTTCATCGGATCTTTGACACCCTTTACGGTCAACTCTTTCAAGACGGTGAAGTGGTTGACACCGACGCACAGAGAATCGATATCGGTATCGGCCGCGTTGAAAAATCCCCTGAGAAGTCCCAGCATCCCGGTATATTCGTGACACATACCCACGGTGCGGATCAGACCGGTGCGTTCCACGGCTCTGGTCAGCTGGGTCAGCGGATTGGTGACATGGAGCATCCACGCATCGGGGCAGAGTTTGCTCATCTTGCGCGCCAGGTCGATAAAAACCGGCACATTGCGCAGGGTGCGGGAGATGCCGCCGGGGCCGGTAGTATCGCCGACGGAGTGGTAAATGCCGAATTTTTCCGGCACATTGTAATCCACCGCCATCGCTTCAAAACTTCCGGTGGAAATGGAGACCAGCACCAGATCGGCTCCTTTCAAAGCGGCGTTGATACCGGCGACGCTGATCTTCCACCGGCTTTTGAGCTGGGCATTTGCCGCTCTCATGTAACGGGCGCAGAGTTTTGCCGCCTCGTTATCGATATCGGTCAAGACCAATTCACTGCCCTGCAGAGATTTTTCCAGCAGGAAATCACACCCCAGGCGCGGTGTCCAGAGGACACTGCCGCCGCCAACGATCACTATTTTCACGGGAGAACTCCATTTTTTTGTTGCATATTTGTTCTTTGCAACTTATATTATACCAGAGGTTGATAGAATAAACAACTGTAAAAGTTGCACTTTTGGGACATATATGGATACAAATGATACTTCTGACCGAAACGCAGAGATACTATTCACTCCCCGGCGGACGATCCGCAAAAATCATAACGGCGAATTGGGGATGGATGAAACATTCTACATGAATAATGATTTTTCCGGAAGTGCCAAATCAGATATTCTCCATTGTCTTGCCTGCGGTGTAAGCCGTTGGGGAGGTGACTGGTGCATTGAAAAAGAGTACCGCGATTACATATCTTTCAATTTGTTTCTTGAGGGAGCGGTCTTTATCCAGACTCAGGATGGCACGCGCAAAGTAAATGCCGGAGATCTGTTGATCGCCCGCCGCAAATCTCTGCTTATGCGGACTCCTTCCGGGGGGATGGCAAAGAAATATTGTTTACTTTTGAGCAATACCCTCATCCAATCCACCATCTGCGATTTTATCGCCCCTGATGATCCGGGAGTGCTCGCCGTAAATGATCCGGCAGCGGTGGCAAAGGCGATGGAAGCAGTCATTGAATATGTGAAAAACGGATCGTCGCGCCGCCAACTCAATTTGCTGATATTCGACTTTCTTCAGGAGGTGAGAGAACAGCAGCAGCAGCGCAATTTTCTGCCGCCGCTGTTGGAAAAGGCTCTGGGGATCTTGCGGCAGAGTGAATTCAAGATCTCCCGTTTTGAATTGGCTCAGGCATGCAATATTTCACCCCGCACGCTCACCCGGCTTTTTGACCATTATCTGCATACTCCGCCGGGGCAGTACATCATCCGCTGCCGGATGGAGAAGGCGGCGCGGATGCTGACCATCGGCAATGAACCGGTCAAAACGGTCGCCGGGGAATGCGGTTTTTCCTCCCCGATGTTTTTTGCCAGAGAATTCCGCAAATATTATCACTGCCCGCCATCCAAGTACCGCAAGCAGAAGTGATATTCAGCCTTTCAGCGAGGCAACGAAGCGTTTTATCCGGATCAGGGCTTCCTGCAGTTCTTCGGCACTTGTGGCGTAACAGCAGCGGATAAAACCGGCACCGCCGGGGCCGAAGGCTTCACCGGGCACGACTGCCACATGCTCGGTACGGAGCAGTTTTTCGGCGAATTCTTCGGAGGATAAACCGGTGTTTTTTACTGAGGCAAAGGCGTAAAATGCCCCGTGCGGCAGCAGGCACTGCAAACCGGCATCATTGAGACCTCTGACGAAGAAATCCCGCCGTGAACGGTAACTTTCTTTCATTTCCAGCATGGCATTGCCGCCATTTTTCAACGCTTCCAGAGCCGCTTCCTGTGCCACTGTCGGAGCGCACATGATGGAGTATTGGTGGATGCGCATCATGGCGGCGGTCATCGCTGCCGGAGCGCAAACGTAACCGACGCGCCAGCCGGTCATGGCAAAGGCCTTGGAAAAACCGTGGAGAAAGATCGTCCGTTCCTTCATTCCCGGCAAAGAGGCGATGGAGAGGTGATCATTATCGTAATTCAATTCCGAATATATCTCATCGGTCAGAACGACCAGATCATATTTCTTTGCCAATTCCGCGACTGCCTGCAGTTTATTTTCCGGCATGACTGCGCCGGTGGGGTTGCAGGGGAAATTCAGCAGGATCGCTTTGGTTTTCGGGGTGATGGCTTTTTCGATATCTTCCGGTTCGACGGCGAATTCATTTTCACAACGGGTGGTCACCGGCACCGGCACTCCGTGTGCCATGCGTATTTCTGCGGGGTAAGAGACATAACACGGTTCGGTATAGATCACCTCATCTCCCGGAGAAAGCAGCATCCGGAATGCCAGATCCAGAGCTTCGCTGACTCCGATGGTGACCAGACATTCGCTTTTGCTGTCATAAGAAACATGGTAATTTTTTTCCACATAGTCGCAGATCGCCCGGCGCAGTTGAGGTGTGCCGAGGTTTGAGGTGTAGGCGGTGTGCCCGTGTTCGAGGGAGTAGATACCGCTTTCACGGATGCTCCACGGGGTGGTGAAGTCCGGTTCCCCCACGCCGAGGGAGATCACATCATCCATGGAATTTACCAGATCAAAAAATTTCCTTATTCCGCTGGGCGGCAAGGCGGCGATATGGGGAGCGATGAAACGCTCAGAAGCAGATTTTGAGCCGTTCATATTCTTCGTCGCTTTGCATTATGATGCCGGATTCCTTGTAGCGTTTCAGCTGGAATCCGGTCGAGGTTGAAATTACTCCGTCGATCGTCGCCAGTTTGGCAGAGACAAAATTTGCCACCTGCTGAAGTGAGTTGCCTTCCACCGTGAGCAGCAGATCATAACTGCCGGAAAGCAGACAGAGGTCGGTCACTTCCGGAAATTTGGCGATCCGGCGGGCTACCCGGTCAAATCCTCCGTCACGGTTGGGGGTGACTTTGACTTCGATCAGGGCTTTGACTCTGGTTTCACTGCCGGGGGCTTCATCGGAAACGATCGCAGTATATCCGCGGATCACTCCGTCTTTTTCCATGCCGGTGATCAAACCGGCAGCATCGGCGGCAGAAATATTGAGTTTATCGGCGATTTCCTGTGCCGAAAGTTTGGCATTGGCGCGCAGAAGAGAGATGATTTTGTCTTTCATTATAAGATATCCTTTATTAAATACAACGGCCAGAAAAGAATTCCGTTGTAGATGAAACTGTCAAGCACATCAAAGGCTCCGCCCATACCCGGAACAAAAGAACCGGAATCCTTGATGCTGCAGAAACGCTTGACCGCCGATTCGGTGAGGTCTCCGAAAAAACTGCCGAAAGAGAGTACCAGTGCCGCTGCCATATACCAGAGAAACGGAGCTTGCGGCATGAAACGGTAAAATGCCCAGCTGACTGCCAGAGAGAGGAGTACCCCGCCCAGCAGACCTTCATAAGATTTTTTCGGGCTGACCCGCGGAGCGATCTTGTGGTTGCCGCCGGGGAGTTTGGCGGTGAGAGTGCCGACGATATAGCCGCCGGTATCGGTCGCTTTGGTCACCAGACACAAATAGAGCAGCCACATCCCGCGCGGTTCCGGAAAGTACGCCTGAAGCAGCAGGATCAATGACGGGGCAAAAAGAATGACCGCTCCGGCAGAATTCAGCATCTTTTCCAGAATTCCCTCTTTCATCGTCAGCAGCGCAAAAACTGCTGCCATGATCAGCAGAGCTGCCAGCATGATCACCGCATAGTATGCCGCCGGGAAGATCCTGCCGGCAGTGCATCCGGCGGCGATCAGCCAGACCGCCAGCGCAGTCGGCACCGGGAGAGCGGATCTGCCGGATTTATCAAGCATGCTGCAGCACTCCCCGACAGCCGCACCGACCATTGCCGGGGCGGCGGCGATGAAGAGCCAGATGCCGCCGGATTCCCAGAAAAATATTCCCCCGAGCAGTGCCATCAGCAGTATGAAGCCAACAATCCTGAATTTGAACATTTTTTACTCCATCATTTGGAAAAAACCGGATTCCAGAGCCAGACACAAGGTGTGATAAACCGGCAGATGGAGTTCCTGGATTTTGTAAGTTTCGCTTTCCGGTACAGCAATGACCACATCGGCAAACTCCCGGCAGCAGCCGTTCTTACTGCCGGTCAGGAGAATGGTACGGATCTTTTTGACCCGCGCCGCAATGAAAAGTTTGCGGATATTATCAGCGTTGCCGCCGGTGGATATGCCGATGACCGCATCTCCGGCTTTTCCCAATGCCCACAACTGCTGGGCAAATGCCAGATTCGGGTCGACATCGTTGCCGAATGCACTGACCAGTGCCGGATGTGAGAGCAGAGAGATCGCCGGCAGACCGTACTGGAGGGCTTCGCCGATCTTTCTGCCGTCTTCTCCGGCAGTTTCAGCAAAGATCCGGCGGTCTTCATCATCAAGGCGGCGTTTGGATTTGAAGCCTTTGAGCAATTCGCCGCAAATATGTTCGGCATCAGCGGCACTGCCGCCGTTTCCCGCCAGAAAGAGGGTGTTGCCCCGGCGGAAAAGTTCGCGCAGTTCCAAAGCCAGATCTTTCAGCACTTGTGCCGTACCAGTTAATTGCGGATACCGTTTTACCATATCGTCAAAATATTTTTCCATACACAAATTTCTCCTTCCGGATCACTTGATGCCGAATTTATCCAGCCAGCCGATCACCCAGAGTAAAAAGATGATGACCGGGCAGACAAAGCGGATGTAACTGCTCACCCACAACGGAAATTTCCACCCTTTGCCGGTGTTGGCTTCGGCGAAAAAGTTCTCCTTGCCCCATCCTGTTTTATTCATGCAGAAAAATGTCAGGTACAAACCGCCCAGCGGCAGAAGATTGGCACTGACGATAAAATCTTCCAGATCAAGGATATTGCCTCCGGCGATCCTGATATGCGACCAGAGGTTGAAGCCCAATATGCAGGGCAGCGACAAAAACGCCAGCGCGATACCGAAGATCATGCAGGAAAAACGGCGGCTCCATTTGAATTCATCCATGCCGAATGCCACCAGATTTTCAAATACTGCGATCAATGTGGAGATCGCCGCCACCGCAAGGAAGAGGAAAAAGAGTGTGCCCCACAGCCAGCCGGCGTGCATATTCTCAAAGACTTTCGGCAGGGTGACAAAGATCAGCGACGGTCCGGAATCCGGCTGGATACCGAATGCCATGCAGCTGGGGAATATTATCAATCCCGAGGCGATCGCTACCGTGGTGTCAAGGATGATTATCCAGATGCTTTCCTGAAAGAGTGAGCGTTCTTTATTGATGTAACTGCCGCATACGGCAATACTGCCGATGCCGATGCTCAGCGTGAAAAATGCCTGCGACATCGCCGCATGGAGAGTTTCCAGAAATCCCTTTTGAGCAAAATTGGTGATATCCGGGCAGAGGAAAAACTTCAAGCCGGTTGCCGCTCCGGGCTGCCGGAGTGACTGGATTATCAATATCCCCATCAGTACGAAAAGACCGCCCATCATGACTTTGATGCTTTTTTCGATCATCTTGCGGACTCCGCCGAGACAGACAGCGACTGTGACCGCCAGAGCGATAAGCATATAAATGATCTGGGAACCGGGATCGGCAAGCATATTGCCGAAGTACTCTTTCTGCCATATTTCCGGAGAGTTGCTGACGAATTTGACCATATATTCCAGCAGCCATCCGGTAACTGCGGTGTAAAACATCAACAGAATCATGTTGCCGGAAAAAAGGATATATGCCGGGATCTGCCACTTGAAGCGGCTATCCGGATTCTGCAGTTTGGCAAATGCACCGGGGAAGGTTTTCTGACCTGCCCGCCCCAGCGATAACTCCATCAGCAGCAGCGGCAGACCGAAAAGCAGAAGACAGACGAAATATAGCAGAACAAACAATCCCCCGCCGTATGCCCCGGCAATATAGGGAAAACGCCATACATTGCCCAGACCGATGGCGCAACCGGCAGTCATAAATATAAAACCGAGTCGTGATGCGAAGTGTTCCCGTTGGTCTTCCATAATCTAAACAGTTTTTTCCTGTGTTTTTTCTATTCTGATACTGTTGCCCTATAAGATAGCACAATAGCAGGTTTTTGTCAATATCCGGTTGAATTTTTAATCAAGGTCATGTATCTTAAGATTTGATACAGGAGGAATTTTACTATGGACTTTACAGAATTGTCTGTTTCCCGCAGAACTATCCGCCGTTTTATTCAGAAGATGGTGCCGGATGAAGAGTTGCATCATCTGGTAGATATGGCGCATTACGCTTCATGTGCTTCGAATAAACAACCTTTGCGCTATGTGGTGATCCGGGAAAATGGACTGGTGAAAAAAGTTTTTGAAACCACCCGCTGGGCAGGGCTGGTCTCTCCCCGCCGCACTCCGGTATGGGGAGTGGATGCCCCACTGTGTTTTATCGCTTTGACCGTGCCGTCAGATGCGGGGAATATGGTTTTGGCAGATGCCGGTGCCGCCATTCAGACATTGCAGCTGGCGGCATGGGAAAGGGGACTTGGCTGCTGCTGGTTCGCCTCCTTTGACCCGGAAGCCGTCGCTCAGTATCTGCAATTGCCGCCGTCACGCAAAGTATTGTATCTGGTGGCGGTGGGCTTTCCTGCTGAGCATCCGGTCGGCGAGAAAGCCGTTGACGGTAATGTTACCTATTATCTGGATGAAAAAGATGTGCTCCACATCCCGAAACTGCCGGTAGATGAGATAACTGTTTGGAAGTGATATGGTGCTTTTTTTTGAGAAACTCCGGAATTTTGCCCGGATGGGGGCTGCGGCATTGCTGTTGATCACCGCCTTCCTGCCGCTGCCTCTGGCGTTTGCCCGTCTGACCGGGGAGAAGATCCCTTTGTACGGGGTGGTGAAGTTTGCTGATTTTACGACGGTGTCAATGCTTGCCTGCGGGATCATCCTGCTTTTCCCATCCCGCTTGAAAAATCTCCTTTTTGACCGGAAATTGCGTCTGCTGCTGATCGTCGCCGGAGTATTCGCATTGAATATTCTCATACACTCTCCGCTTCGCCAGAGTGCCGGAAATCTTTTCTGGGTGCTTGTGCCGCTGGCGGCGGCGGCATTGGCTCCGGAGTTGCGCCGGATCATGCCTTTTTTTGCCTCTGCCGGAGCAATTCTTTTGATCGCAAGCGGGATAATGTCGGAAAATTTCACCGGCTTGACCGGCAACTGGAATTGGAGTCAGGGGTTGATCGCTGCCCTGCTTCCGGCATTGGTATTGCTTTTTCCCTGCCGGAAAACGGTCGTCCCCGGAGTGGATATGGTCATCTGCCGCTGTCACCGCCGCAATCAGGCATTGATATTGCTTGCGGCATTTTTCGGCGGGATGATAATATTTTATCCGCAGGAGTTTTCCCGTGCCGCTCTGATTGCCGCTTTTGGCGGCGGCGGCTGGCTGTTTATCCGCCGCAGAATACCGGATAAGACCATCCGGCGGTATCTGCTTTTGGCGGTGATACCGCTTTTACTGCTCTTTGCGCTGTTTTTGCTGGCAGCAAATCTGCCGGATACCCGTTTCCGGATCTGGGAGGGGGCATTGAAAATCTTTCTGGCAAATCCGCTTGCCGGTGCCGGATATGGCAATTTCAGCGAAGTCATCCGGGAATTTTTAAGTGAAGCGTACTATTTTTCCGCATTCCCGTCGGTGCATATCGACCATGCCCACAATGATCTGCTCCATCTCGCCGCGGAAAACGGTGTCGCAGGAATATTTTTTTATGTGACCGGAGTGTTGACCGTTTTGCGCCGCCGGGAGAAGAGTTCTGCCGGTATTTTGTGCTGCTGGATATTTTTGATACTGCTGATTTGCGGCTGTTTTGATCAGCACAACTTCACTTTGACCGGCGGCTGTTTTCTGGCGTTCTCTGCCGGTATCCTGCTTTCTCCGGCAAATCCGCCGGAATTGAAACCGTCATTTGCCATCCGGCATCTGATCTGCATCCCTGCCGGGGTGATCCTGATCTTTGCGGCACTTTTGGGAATGAGTGTGAACCGGCAGAACAGCAGCTGGATCCGTCAGGGAGATCTCAAACTGCTTGCCGGAGATCTTCCCGGAGCGCAAAGGTTGTATATCCTCTCTTTGCGGCAGGGAAAAACAGCTCATGCCCTCTATCAACTGGCGGAAATTTATCTGGTCACCGGCAAACCCGGCATGACCCTTGCCTATATCGATCACCTCAATGAATATTGCGGCAAAACCAATTACCGGCATGCCCGGCGGCTTCAGGCTGTGGCGGCGTTGCAGACCGGTAATATCCCTCTTGCCGTTGAAGCGATGGAAAAGGAGATGAAAAATGCTCCATTCAGTTTGATCAATGCCCGGTTTCAGAGAGTTATTTTGCGGGCAGCCAAAGCCGATCCGGCAGTCGTTGCCGGGGCTGACCGCCATTTTTTTCAGTTGTGCCGGATGCGCAAAATAACGCCGCAGGCAGTGGAAACTTTGCCGGTGGATATCGACGACGGCGCATTCCCGGAGGATATCCGGAAGAAAAAGCAGGAAAATCGCAGTTTTACCGGAACTTTATTCCGGGAAATCGGTACGGTTCTGCTGATGCTTTTGGCTCTTTACGGTACCGGGAACGCGGTCATGAAAAAGTTTTCCGTCAAAGACCCGGTGGTATCGGTCGCCTGCGGAATGGTGCTGTGGGGAGCATTGACCCTGGTGATACCGGGTAATATTCTGCAATATCTTCTGGTAATACCGGCTGTTCCCGGGGCTTTTGCCGCATGGAAAAATTTACGGGATTCATGGCAGACGGCACTGCTGTTCACTTTGCTTTTCATCTTTTTTGCCGGTTCTTCACTGCTGCCGCCATCGGCGTGGGATGAACAGGTCTATCAGATATCTCTGCTGAAAAAATATCTTTCCTTTGCTTCCACGGCGGTATTGATGGATAATCCCTATTCCGCCTATCCCTCTCTGGGGCATTTATGGGTACTGCCGGGGGTGGCTGCAGGAGGTATCGGGGTGCCGAAAATTCTGCTTCTTGCGGTGAATCTTTTACTTCTGGCACGCTTTTATCAATACCTTTGCCGGTATGGTAAAATTCTGGCGCTGGTCGCGGTGACAGCAATACTGTTTTCGCCTCTGACCTGGATTTTACTCAGAGCGTTTTATGTGGAAAGTTTCATCGTATTTTTCGGTTTTGCTGCCGTGGTGCTGCTTGCCGGAGAAAATTCCCGGAAAAATATTTTCCTTGCCGGAGTTATGGCAGGAGCGGCAACAGCGGTCAAATTGACCGCTGCCGGAGTCTCGCTGGCGGTATTGGTCCTGCTTTTGACCGACCGGGAAAGGCGGCGGCAATGGTGGATCTTTGCCTGTGGCGGTATTGCGGCAGTGCTGCCGTTTTTTCTCCGGGTATGGATATGTTGCGGCAACCCGTTTTATCCCTATTTTTCCGGTATTGCCGGTGGAAGCGATGCTGCCTGTATGGTCGAGGAGTTTCACCGGGCTCTTGGCGGCAATTACGGGATATCGCCGTGGTGGGGGTGTTTGCTCAATGAGATTAATTGTGTGTTGGATTTCCGCAATTATGATGGTATTTCGCCGGGGTATCAATTTATTCTGCTCTTTTTTATTTTGATCGCGCTGCTGATATTTGACCGCTGCCGCCACCGGTGGCTGTGGCGGGGGGCACTGGCGGTGCTGGTGATGTGGATATTCTGGAATTTCACTGCCCAGCAGAGCCGTTTTCTCTATCCGGTGCTGTACGCATTGGCGTTTATGATGGTTTACGGAGCAACTTTGCTGCAGTTGAAGTGGCGGCAGTTGACCGGGATCGCTCTGATCGCGGCATCCGGATTGAGTGTGTACTTGCATTTTGCTGAATTCAAGCACTACCTTCTGTCATGGGATTCTTTGCAAGAGGCGCGGAAAAGTCCGGTTCACTTTGCCGCATGGATATCCGGCGAGGAGCAGTATGCCGAGGTCGCTTTGCAATTGCAAACGCTCTCTCAATATAAAGTTGCTTCATTGTGGGATCGCCGGACTCTCTATTTTCCCGATAATGTGCGGATATTGATGCCGGGGTTTCAGGAAAAACTCACCCCGGTACCGGAAAATTCTGCCGGATTGTATGCGGTCTTGAAAGATTACGATTACCTGATGATCCGACCGCCGCAAAAAGATGTGGATAAAGGTATCGAATTTATCCCCGGCGCAGTGAAGCTCAATCAGATGCTTTTTGAGTTGCTCCGTCAGGGCAGGGCGGAGATCAGTCACCGTACTTCCGACGGTCAGATCAGTATTTTGCGGATCGTGCCGGAAACCGCTCCGATAACAGTGCGTGACAATAAGTGATCGAGATCATTCAAGGTACTCAAAGTCGATGCTTCCGCCCGTAATCCGGCGGCAAATCCCCTGCCTTTAAGGTAGTCGTGGACAATTTTTCGTGCCTGCCGCATGGCGGAATCCTCCCCGTAAAGAGCGATCATCTGGGTCACATGGAATCTGACCATCTCTTTCCACTCAGCCAGCGTCGGCGGCTGACGGTTTTCCGACAGCTCTCCGAATAACCACGGATTGCCCATGATCCCCTGCGCCAGCATCACCCTTGAACAGCCGGTTTCCCGCCGGATGATGTCGTAACTCTCTTTGGAATTGACTCCGCCATTGGCGATCACCGGTATTTGCGGGAACGCCTCTTTTACCGCTTTTATGATGTGGAATGCCACATCCCCGGTGTAGAAGTGACTGGCAGTTCTGCCGTGGATGGTCAGCGCCTTTGCCCCGGAATCCACCAGCCCGGCACACAATGTCAGTGTCGGCGCCGGATCGTTCTCATCAAGTATCCGTAATTTGGCGGTATTGACAAATTTGCTCTCTTTGACAATACACCTGAAACACTCTATTGCGCGGTCGATATTTTTTCCCAGAGCCGCTCCGGCACCTTTGCGGACTACTTTCGGCACCGGACAACCGAGATTGAAGTCAAGCAGGGAAAAATCTTTTTCATTGAGTTTTGCGCATGCCCGCTTGAGCAATTCTGGTTCTGCTCCGACCAGTTGAACCGCCAGAAAATCCTCCTCTTCTCCCCGTTTGAGCAGTACTTCGCCGTTGCCGTTGGCATACGCCAGACTTGCGGCATCGACCATTTCGGTAAAGGCAAAACGGCAGCCGCCTTTACGGGCACTGCGGCGGTAGGCAAGATCGGTAAAGCCGGATAAAGGTGCCATTATCAGGGCATCATCCGGATAGATCGGGGAAAGATCGCTCATCGTCAGAATAATTCGCTGCGCTGGCGGCGGGCTTCAGCGGTGGCTTTGACGGTCAGTTTTGCCAACTCTTCATCCCGCACTTCCTGAGGAAGAGCCAGATAGTTGCCCATCAACTCGTTTTCTATCTGAGAAAGACTCTCAAAAGCGGTCGGTTCTGCCGGGGCGGGCAGCCGGGCGGCAAATTCCCGGATGATCTGTTTTTTCTCTTTGTCAGAGAATATGGCAAACTCATCCAGCAATACTTTCTGTTCGCTCAGCATTTCCACCAGTTCAGGGTGGCGGCGGTAAGCTGCCCCGATACGCGGCGGCGGTGCCTTGATCGGCTCAGGGCCCTCAAGGTACGGTTTGAGCAGGGGGTAGATCTTATCCCAGGTCTCATTGCGGATATTTTTGGCACGGCGGTCGAGGTAACGGCGGAGCAATTCCAGCCGTATCCCATTCAGGCGGGAAATATCCTCAAAAGAGAGGTTGTCGGAATATTTTTCGATGGCATCCAGCCACTCGTTATTGGAACTTTTTTCATTTTTCTCATTCATGATTTTTTTCTCCCTTGATGGCACGGTCGAATTCATCCGCCCGGATTATCATTTGCCGGAAAACTTTCTCATCGTAATTCCGGATGGATTGCAGGAAACTGATCATCCGCCGGAATCCGGCGGGGTTTTTCAGAGTGAATCTGCCGATTTTTCCGTCGGCAAATGCCGCACAGAAACTTCCTTGATGCGGCTTGGTGATAAAAAGCACTGTCGGTATTTGCGAGGGGATTTTGCCGAAATATGCTACTTCAAACTGAGAATGTGCCGCTTTGCCCGGGTAAAGGGTATCTGCCAGAGCGGTATAAAATCCCGGCTTCAGATCCGGATTTTTTTTCAAGGTTTCAAGTGCGGTGGTAAGATATTCGGCACAGATGCAGTTTTCACTTGCCGTTACTCTTTTTTTAACTGACGGAGCCGGGGCTTTTTTTGCCGGTTGCGCTTGCGGCTTTGCTTGCGGTATTCCGGCAAGTCTGCCTGTCAGACCCAGCAGGATGGAAAGTTGTTCAGTTAATACCGGGGTGTCGCAGTTGCTCAGGAAAAGCAGCCCGTCAGAGTTTCGTGACAGAGTCGCCATTGCCGGTATCTGCGGCATGGAAAGTATCGTGAAATTATGTCCCAGCAAGCGGAATTTTGTCGGTTCCTGCAGCGGAATATCGGCGAAAAGCACCGCCGATGCTTTTTCCGGCATCCGGGCGGTCAAGCCGGCACATTCCGGCGGGATCGTTATAAATTCGCTGTTGTTGAAATCTTTTTCCGCTTTTTCTGAAGAGTAGACCGTCAACGCATTTTCCCCTTTTACCACCACTCCGAGCCCCGGGATCATCACTTTTGAGTCAAAGGCGGCAACTCCGTCGCGCCGGCGGTTGCTCATCGCTATGAAATGGAGAAGTTTGAAAATCTTTCCCTCTTTATCCGGCAGTTGAAGCCGCATAGCGTAACCGTCGCATCTGAGCGCGGTGAAACTCCATCTGCCGGCGGTTCCGGCTGCCAGATCCCGCACCGGGATCACTGCGGGGACTTTTTCCGCAAGGATATTGGCAAAATCTCCGGTTTTGCCGATCGCATCAAGGAGAGCTTCCGGATGGATATCAGCGGTCGCCGCCAGAATGGTTCCGGCTGGCAGAGTGCGGATGAATTCCGCCGGAATAATGGAATCCCGGGCAAAAAATTTCTCCGCAAGCAGCGGTTCATCCGCCGGAGCGGCAAGGAAAAAACGGTTGTGGATATAAGCCGGATCGATCGCTTTTGAACTGTAACCGCATCCGGGGGAATCATTGATGCCAAGTAAGGCAAGACACATCCGGGTGAAAAGATAACCCCGGAGCAGTTGAGTTACATCTTTGCCGGAATCTCTGCTTTCCCGAATCCCGTTGAAGAACGATTTTTCTGCCCGGTCAAAGGTTATCTGCCACGCCCGGTCAGTGATGATGCGGTACTCCATTGCATCCTGATCCAGATAAGCGGCGATCTTGCGGGCGTTGGCTGTTTCCGGATCGGCAACAGTACAACCGGCAAGAAAGATCGCCGCAGCAGTCAGGCTCAGGATCAGGTTCCGCATCATTCACCGGATTTTAGCGGTCAAAGCAATTCAGCGATCTGAACTGCGTTGAGAGCCGCACCTTTGAGCAGCTGGTCGCCGGAAACAAACATTTCCAGACCGCGCTTGTCGTTGCGGGAGATATCCTGCCGGATACGGCCGGCAAGCACATCATACTTCTCAGTGGCGTCGATCGGCATCGGATAGAGTTTGGCATCCGGATCGTCGGCGACCGTCACTCCGGGGGCAGCGGCGAGGATGGCGCGGGCTTCTGCCGGGGTGATCTCCTCTTCAAACTCCAGATTGAGTGATTCAGAGTGGGCGCGGAGAGCCGGGATACGCACGCAGGTGCAGCTTACCGGCAGATCCGGCAGATGCAGCATTTTGCGTGATTCATTGAGCATTTTCAACTCTTCTTTGGTGTAACCGTTGTCGGTGAATGAGTCGATGTGAGGGATCAGATTGAAAGCGATCCGGTGGGCAAA
>JAFVZG010000076.1 GCA_017508285.1 Lentisphaeria bacterium
AATTTCCGCTTTGGCACGGGCTGAAAGTTCCGGATCGGCGAAGGGATATTCAACTCTGCCGATAAGGGGTTCTTCATCAGAGTGGATAAAATTCAAACGGGCAAGTTTTTCTCTGCCGTAAATGGCGAAAAGTTCGGAAAGCGATCTCCCGGAATTTTTTTTCCACACCTCAACTTTCAAGGGCAGATCATCATTCCAGAGATTATTCGTAAGAGCCTGTTGATGTCTGAGGACATCATCGCGCAAACTCATGGTGCATGCTCCTTTTATCCGGATTGGCAAATATTGATATGCTTTCAACATAATATAGCCCGCTAAAAAAGAAAAACAACTGCCGGAAAAAATTTTTGCAGGGGAAACTCACGCCGGTCAGAGTTTGCGGCAAAGAGTTTGACAAATCAACATACCGGTGGTATATTTTTAGAGTTTACAGGTGAATTTTACAGAAATCTGAAATAATATGAGCATCAATTCCGCCCGGCTGGAGATCGCCGGAGAGAGCAATATCGGTCCGGTCAGACATCACAATGAGGATAGTTTCCTCATTTACACTCCCTCAGGCGGGGAGGCGGTTCTGGCGGTGATCGCCGACGGTATCGGCGGGCACAGCCGTGGTGAAGTGGCAAGTTACATCTGCTGCCGCCAGCTGCTTATCGCGGCGAAAAAGACTCCCAGTATGCAATGGGATGAAAAGTTTCTCAGTAATGCTCTTATTGCTGCCAATGAGTATATTTTTGGCTTCAATATCAAGAGCCGCCGGATCCGTCCGATGGGCTGCACGGTGGTGGCGGCGGTATTTACTGCAGACAAATTGATTTTTGCCAATGCCGGCGACAGCCGTATTTACGAATACAACCCGGAATATTTTCCGGCACTGCGGCAGTTATCCACCGATCACCGGCCGGAAGGTTTTGAAGAATTGTACCGTCAGGGGGCATTCCGTCATGCCAGTCTGGTATCCCGTTCCATGGGAACAGCCAAAGAACTGCAGCTGGATCTGCACACTTTGCCGAGAGATAAAAAATCCCGTTATCTGCTCTGTTCCGACGGGCTTTACAACCATCTGCCGGATCAGGTGCTTGCCGGAATACTGCAAGAGGATACTTCCATGCGCAGCATGGTCGGCAAACTGCTTCGTTCCGCCCTGCTTGCCGGAGAAAAGGATAATATTTCGGTCATTTGCGCCGCTGATGCCGGGGAGAAGTGAAAAATGCCTCTTTTGGAAGTAAAAGATCTTTCAGTCCGTTACCCGATCCGTACTCCGTGGTTCTGCAAACAGCGTTATCTTTATGCCGTCAACGCAGTGTCATTCACGCTTGACCGCGGGGAAACCATCGGTCTGGTCGGAGAATCCGGCTGCGGCAAAAGCACCCTGGGCAAAGCTCTGGTGCGTCTGGAAGATGCTTCCGGGGGTGAAATTCTGCTGGATGGCAAAGATCTGCGCCGGGCAAAAGGCAGTAAGCTGCGCCGGATGCGCAAACAATTTCAGATGATTTTTCAGGATCCTTACGGCTCACTCAATCCCCGGCTGACGATATTTGCCGCGCTGGATGAGGTGATCTCGCTCTACTTCAAACTGCCGGTAAGTGCCAGACGGCAGCGGGCGGCGGAACTTCTGGAGATGGTCGGTCTGACCGCCGATGCGCTTGACCGTTATCCGCACCAGTTTTCCGGCGGTCAGCGGCAGAGGATCGGCATTGCCCGCTCTCTTGCGGCAGAACCGGATTTCATCGTGGCAGATGAACCGGTTTCCGCACTGGATGTCAGTGTGCAGGCATCGATCGTCAATCTCTTGCAGGATATCCAGAAAAAAAGCAATACCGCCCTGCTTTTTATCGCCCATGATCTGGCGGTGGTCGAACATATTTCCACGCGGATAATGGTGATGTATCTCGGCAATATCGTGGAGTGCGCCCCGGCAAAGGAGTTGGTTTCTTCTCCCCGCCATCCCTATACCGAAGCTCTGTTGTCGGCAGTTCCCCAGTTGGATGGCAAAGTTGACGACCGCATCCGGCTCACCGGTGATGTGCCGTCGCCGCTTGATCCGCCTGCCGGCTGCCCCTTCCATGAGCGTTGTGCTTACGCTCAAAAGAGATGCCGTCTGGAAAAACCTCTGCTGACTGCCGATCCGGAAACCGGCAGACTCTGCGCCTGTCACTACCCCCGGTAAGTTTATTCTTCGCCGTTTTCTCCTGAGAGCAATCCCATTTTCATCATGGATACACAATAATTTTCGCCGATGATAAAGTGATCCAGAAGCGATATGCCGATACGCTGAAGCAGGTTTTTCAAATTTACGGTACTGCAGATGTCTGCGGCTGACACGGAAGGAGTTTTTATATTGGAAGATAGGTGATTATGAGCAATAATCACCTGTCGGGTACCCCGGCAGGCAAGAATTTTGAAGATCAGATCGGCGCAGGAGACAGTCAAAGACTCCCCGCCGCCGGGAATTATCAGCGTATCCAGAAGACAACTGTCACGGTCGAGCAGAAGCAGTTGAAAGAGTTCCCGATCCTGATGACGGCAATTCATCTGCAGATACTTCATCAACTTATCCGGATCATCCAGATTTATTCCGGAACGCAGCGGTTTGGACATTATTTCCACGCAGATATCCTGCAGAAGTTTCAGCAGCACAATGGTATTTTCACCGACTCCGGAGCATTGGGCAAGCTGTCCGCTGCCGGCAGAAAGCACCGCTTCAAGCGAACCGAAACGGTGCAGCAGTTCTTTAGCCAGCGGTTTGACATCTTTCCGCGGGATCGAATAACAGAGAAGCAATTCAAGTAATTCGTGTTCACACAATCCGTTGCGTCCCGCTTTCAAAAAACGCATACGCAATCTTTGACGGTGTCCGGAGTTATCGATCATCATTCAAAACAGAAGGTGTTACTGCCGGGAAAAAGAAACAGAAAGTCGTTCCTTTTCCCGGTTCACTTTGCAATTGGATCCACCCTTTATGGTGCGAAACCGTACCATACACCATCGCCAACCCCATACCGGTACCGGAACCGACCGGTTTGGTGGTAAAAAAGGGCTCAAAAACTTTCTTCCGGGTGGCTTCATCCATTCCGGAACCATTATCTTTTACTGCGAAATAGAGATATTCGCCATCCTCTTTGGCATAATCCGGAGAGGGAGCGAACTTCAACGGTGCATCATCTGCGCTCCCGGCACTCAGTACGATCCGGCGGCTGTCAGGATTATCGGCAGTGGCATCCAGCGCATTTATCAGCAGATTGAGCACCACCTGCTGCATTTGCACCAGATCCCCGCGGATCAGCAATTTCTTATGCTTCGGATACGCAGTGGTGATCTCCACGCCCCGGGTGCGGAAAGGATCGAGCAACCCGGTACACTCATCCAGCAGTTTGACCAGGTCAATATCCACCACATTGTATTTGCCTTTGCGGGCGAATCCCAGCAGCTGAGAGGTGAGTTTGCCCGCTTTTTCTGCGATGGAAGATATCTTTTTCAGGTGGCTGGCTACTTTTTCGGGGTCTCCGGTATAAAGCATTCCCGCCACATCTGCGTGTCCCATGATCGCATGGATGCAGTTATTGAAGTCGTGAGCGATCCCTCCGGCGAGCATACCGAGGGATTCCATGCGCTGCGAGTGCATCAACTGTTCGGCAAGTTCATCTTTTTCTCTTGCCAGTGTCACCTCTTCGGTAATATCTCTGGCGACCAGTACCAAAAGCAGATGTTTACGGGAACGGATCGGCGAAAGTGATGCCGAGAGGATCTTTTCTCCGGCGGGAGTGTCGATCCGGCAGTTGAAGTAAAGCGGTTCATCTTCCGCGGCGGCAAGATCGGTATCTGCCGGTTCGATATTCTTGAGCATGGCAAAAAGGTTTTTGCCGATCAGCATTTCCGATTTGGCAAGGTCGAAAACTCTGCCGGCGGCGATATTCGCTTCCTGAATTATGCCGCGGCGGTCGCTCATTACCACCACTTCGGCTGTGTGACGCAATATCTGATGGTAACGGTTCGCCCAGCTGTTCAGGTCGCTTTCCAGCTCCTTGACTCTGCCGTAACTGCCGAAAAAGGCAAATACAAAATCCAGAGCTCCGCTGCCTTCGCCCCGGTTATCCTTTTCCAGAAGTGCCAGAAAAAATGAGAGTACCCAGCCGATAAAAACGGTCGCTCCGGCAGTAACTGCGGCATTGTACCACAGCAAATTGCCCGGATTGCCGTTGATTTTCGCCAGCACCACTTCCGGGATCATTCCCAGAGCCTGCGCCAGAAGGAGAGAAAATATTATCCGCAATGTCCGCCACAGGCGGAGGGGAAAACTGCTGTAGATCACCGGCACGGTGAAAAAGGCGATCAAATTGGATACCGCACAGAGATTTACCGATGCCGTGCCATCTGCCAGCAGGATGAAAACCACATCCCGCAATGCCCCGCGGGGAAGCACGGAACATTGCACTTTTATCAGCATGCCGAAGTATAAATAGAGCAGAAATGAGCAGACGATCCCCAGCAGCAGACGCTGCGCCTTGAGTACGCCCATGGTGATATAGACCATGAGAAAAGCGGTCAGAAGCGGCAGAAACACCACCACTTTGGCAACATCAAATTCCAGACCGCCCGGCAATGGTATGGTCACTTCGGAAGCACACATCAATGTGCCGAAACACATTATTGTTCCGTAAGCCATCGTCAGAGGTGCAACACCGATGCGTTCACGCTGATGACATAGCGCGGAAAGGATAACAAAGATAAAGAGCAGTTCCAGAAATGCCGTGACCAGCAGCAATATCATTTCATCACCCCGCATTGAGCAGCAATTTTACCGCCGAAATCAGATCCGGAGCCACCGGAAAACCATCTGCCAGTGCCGCCTGACGATGTTTGGCATTGGATTCTTCACTGAATCCGGTCGTCACCAGGCACGCTCCGGCACAGCCGCCATTGATCCCGGCATGAAGATCATGGATACGGTCACCGATCATAAAGGATGAACCGCGGTCGATATCAAAATCTGCCGCCGCCTGCAAAATCATCCCCGGTTTGGGTTTGCGGCAATCACATTCACCGGTTATTTCCGGATCATGGGGGCAGAAATACCAGCCGTCGATCAATGCGTCAGGGCCGTATGCCATAAGAAGCCGCTGGAGCCGGGCATTGACCTCCATGATATTTTCCACCGGATACATCTTCTTTGCCACGCCGGATTGATTGGTGACCACCAGTGCCATGAATCCGGCGGCGTGGATCAGTTTGACCGCTTCTGCCACGGTCGGCAGCAATACTGTCTTTTCCGCTTCATGGAGATAACCTATTTCCACATTCAATACGCCATCACGATCCAAAAAAAATGCTTTTTTCAAAATTCTTTTCCTCCGGCAAATATTCTGAATCCATGCCAACCGGCAAATTTTTTCTGCAATGTTGTTACCGGCAGTTCCCTGCCTTTCTCAAAAAGGGCAAACAGCGAGGAACCGCTGCCGGAAATTTGTACCGCCAGCGCTCCAGTTGAATAAAGCAGAGACTCCAACTCTTTCAACACCGGGAACTTATCAAAAAGTGCCGGAGCAAGATCATTGCAGCAGAAACTGCGCCAATTACTTACCTTGCCGGCAAGCAGATCCTCTTTCATTCCCGGAGCATCGGCAGAGATCAGCTTTTTATCCATGTGGGTGTATGCCCATTTCGCCGAAGTCGGGAATCCGGGATTTACGATCAATATCTGCGGCAACTCCGGCAGTTCCGGCAGTAATTCCACATTCTCCCCGGCTCCGGTGATCCACGCCGGACGGCGGTGAAGAAAAAACGGCACATCCGCGCCCAGCGAAAAGGCAACTTCCCGCAGTTTATCCCCATCCAGTGCCCGGTAACGCTCATTGAGCAAAAGCAATAATCCCCCGGCATCGGCACTGCCGCCGCCCAAACCGGCAGCGACCGGCAGCCGTTTATCCAGAGTGATACGCCACGCTGCCTTGATACCGGCGCAGGCAGCGAAACGCTCCGCCGCCTGCCAGAGCAGATTGTTTTTTCCGGAAAGTTCCGGGAAGCCGGGAGTTGCCACTGACAATCCTGTGTCAGACTCTTCAACGGTCAGCAAATCGCCGGGATCTTCCAGAAACAGAAAACAGCTTGACAGGTCATGCAGACCGTCATTACGCCGGGCTGTGACCTTCAGACGCAGATTGATCTTGCATCCGCAATTGACTGTTTCACGCCATTGCATCCGGTGACCAGAGGGGGAATTTGAATCCATATTCTTCGTTGTAACGGCGTGCTTCATTTTCAATGGCACAGGCAAGTTCCAGAGCTTTCAGACCCTGACGGCCGGAAACGAGCGTTTTCTGCACTTCGCCGCTCTTGCGGCTCAAACGGATGGCATTTATAAAGTCATCCAGCTCAGCTGCCAGAGCATTCTTGCTCTCAAGCGTCACCTCTTCAGTCACCAGACCGCTCTGATCGCGGCGGGTGACAGTGCTGCCGGTGATATTGCCGAAATCCATGGAGGCAAAACTATTCTCCCGGAATACCCGCACCCGGCGCATCGGAGTTGCACTGACACGGCTGGCGGTCAGATTGGCACAGCTGCCATTGACAAATTTGATCCGGGCATTGACGATATCTTCACTGCCGGAAAGCACCGGGATACCCGCCACATCGATCTTCTCGACTTCAGAATCGATCAGCGACAGAACCAGATCGATATCGTGGATCATCAGGTCAAGGATCACGCTGACTTCGGTGCCGCGGCGGTGCATACCGGGACGGGCAGGAGGATAAGGAGCCATGCGGTGTATTTCAATAAAGCAGACTTTGCCCTCATCTTTTTTCAGAAAATCCATTGCCGGATTGAATCTTTCGACATGACCGACCCCGAAAACCACCCCCGCCTTTTCTGCGGCTTCACACATGGCACGGGCAGATTCGACGGAAGAATCGATCGGTTTTTCCACCAGGATGTGCTTGCCCATTTCCAGAAGCGGGATGACCGTGGATGCATGGTAATTCGCCGGAACCGCCACGCTCAAAGCATCGCATTTATCAGCCAGTTCTTCAAGAGATGAAAATACCGGCAGACCGAATTCTTCGCCGACCTTTTTCGCCGCTTCCTGCTGCACATCAAAAATACCGATCATCTCTGCATTGGGATTCTGGGCATACAGCCGGGCGTGATGACGGCCGAGGGCACCGGTGCCGACGACTCCGACTCTGACTTTGGGCATATTTTCCATAACACGATCCTTGATAAAGATGTTACATGATTTAATTACGGATAACTTAATATAGCACATTTTTTGAAAATAAAACAGTCTCTTTTTCACTTTTTTGTGGCGATTTCACAAAACGGAGTTATATTTATATAGAAACATAACTTCAACACTATGCTTTTACCGGAGAATATCATGGAAAAATCACTTTATTCCAGAGTCCTGCTCAAACTGAGCGGAGAAACCCTCAACAATGCCAGTGAAAACGGTTACGATCCCGACAGCTGCCGCTTTGTCGCCGAAAGAGTCAAAACTCTGCTCGATGCCGGAGTGGAAGTCGCCATCGTCGTCGGCGCCGGAAACCTCTGGCGCGGTGCCGGTGCCTCCGGAGAAATGAACCGGGTGGATGCCGACAAAATGGGTATGCTCGCAACCGCCATGAATGCCATCACCATAAAAAATTACTGCAATGCCATCGGTATTCCGGTGCTGCTGCAGTGCGCGATCCCCACGGGGGGATTTCTGCCGGTTTACGACCGGGGAAATGCCATCCATGCGCTTGAATCAGGCAAACTGGTGGTCTTTGCCGGCGGCACCGGCAACCCCTTTTTCACCACCGATACCGCCAGTGTGCTGCGGGCTTTGGAAACGGAGTGCGATGCGGTTTTCAAAGCGACCAAAGTCGATGGCATCTACTCCGCCGACCCCAAACGCTTCGCCGATGCGGTGCGTTATGATGAATTATCCTATGACGAAGCCCTCGATCACCGTTTGAAAGTGATGGATGCCTCGGCATTTTCGCTCTGCCGTGACCACAATCTGCCCATTGTGGTATTCGACTTTTTCACCGCTGATATCGACCGTATTCTGGCGGGCGACACCTCCTGCGGCACGATAGTTCACTGAAATTTCCGGTGATGCCCCAGAGCCACTCCCGTATTTTCCGGAGAAGTTTGAAATGAAAAAGATACTTTTGCTGCTTGCCGCTGTCGCCGGAATATTTACCGGATGCGTGCCGCCGGAGTTGACCTTGCGGCACTTTCCGGAAAATCCCTCCGCCCCGCTGACCGTCGCCGCATTACTGCCGCTGACCGGAGAAAACCGGATCTATGCCGAACAGATGCTTGAAGGATTGCTCGCCGCAGAATCACGCATCAATAATCAAAACGGCATCAACGGCAGACGGGTGAAACTTCTGGCGATCGATACCAAAGGAAGTGCCAGCGGCAGCAGTGAGGCATTGCAGAAAGCCGCTTCCGCCGGAGCCGTCGCCGCCATTGCCGGTTACGGCCACCGGGAAGTGGAAATGCTCACCGCCCATGCCGCCAAGCTGCAGATGCCGATGGTTCTGCCGGTGGCGACCGGCGACAGCCTCACGGAAATCAGTCCTTTCATCTACCGCAGCTGTTTTTCAGATTCCCAGCAGATGGAAGTGCTGGCATCCTATCTCTTTCACTGGCGGCAGCTGACCCGCGGAGCGATCATCACCGACAGCGGAAACAATGCGGAATACTCCCTCAATATCGCCCGGCATTTTACTCAGGCGGTGAAAAACAATGATTGCACCATTGCCGTAAATTGTGTCATTCCGCAAGGGAGCGGACTCACCGGCAGACAGCTGGCAAATCTTCTGGCGCACGACCCCCAATTCATCCTTATTGCCGCTTCGGGCAGGCGGGCGGCGGAAATATTCGGCAAGGTGCGTGAAGGAGGTTTTTCCGGAGTATTGTGCGGGCCGGAAAGCTGGGATGATCAGGAGTTCCTTTCGGCATTGGGAAAAAGCGTCATTCCCGGGGATACGGTTTTCACCGCCTTTTTCAGCGAAGAGAACAACTCCCGGGAGTTCAAAAGATTCCGCAATGAATTCCGCCGGAGATTTTACCATCAGCCCGGAGCCTGCGAAACGCAAAGTTACGATGCTCTCTGCTTCCTTGCCATAGCATTGAATGAGGCAGAAGATCTTTTCAAATTCGACAGAAACTGGCGGAGCATCCGCAATCACGCCGGAGCAGGAGCCACCTATACCATGCTCCCCAAAGGCGGCATCGACCGCACCGTTTATCTGAAAAATATCGGCACCAGGGAACAAAACGGCAAAAGTTACCCCTATGCCCGTTTATCCAAACAACTGCAGTACTCCAAAATAAAAGATTACCGGATCATTGAATGATCCGGCACAATAAAATAAAAAGGGGGTTGACAGCAAACAATGTTTGAAGAATTGATCTACATCTTTGACCTTGCCGGTACGGTGATATTCGCCGTCACCGGAGCGGTAAGTGCCGTCAAACTCCGCCTCGATCTGCTCGGAGTGGTCGTTTTTGCCGTTACCGTCGGTGTCGGCGGAGGTATTCTCCGGGATACCATCATCGGGGCTACTCCGGTGGCGGCTTTGCAGAATGAGGTTTATCTGCTCTCCTGCATCGCCTGCGGATTACTGATATTCTTTCTTTCCCAATATATCGCCAACCACCGGGAAGTAATTATGATCTGTGACGCCTGCGGTCTGGGGGTATTCACCGCCATCGGTGCCGCCAAAGGCGCACAATACGGTCTTGGCCCGGCGGGAATATTGCTCTGCGGCATGCTCTCTGCCGTCGGCGGAGGTATTCTCCGGGATGTGATGGCGCGCAGGATACCGGCGGTACTGGTCAGTGACTTTTACGCGACCGCCTCTCTTATCGGCGGCGGGATCTATCTTCTGCTGGTAAAAACCACCTTATCCTATCCGGCGATTTTCACGATCGTGGCGATGACAGTCGTTGTGATCCGGCTGCTGGCAATACATTTTAAGCTGCAACTTCCCCGCTCAAAGAAAAAAATCCTTGAGTAAATGCGGTTGCTGTGCTACATTATATCAGGTAATAGAACCCAAACCCCTTGAAAGGTAAGAATATTTTGCGTTACAATCCCAAAAAACACCGCCTGCCGGAATGCAAAGCCTGCGGTATCCTGCCGGTGGATAAACCGGCGACATGGACAAGTTTTGATGTAGTAAATTTCGTCAGATCACGCTTCAATGTTCCCAAAGTCGGTCATTGCGGCACTCTTGATCCGGCGGCGACCGGATTATTGCTGCTGGTGCTGGGCAAATTCACTTCGCTCAGCGGCAAATTGAGCGGCGTGGATAAGCAGTACACCGGCACCCTCACGCTGGGAGTGGAAACCGATTCCGGAGACCTTGACGGCAAAGTCATTGCCCGTTCTGAAAACCTTCCCGGCGAAGAGGAGATCAAAGCGGTTTTCAACTCATTCAAGGGCAGATCCATGCAGATGCCGCCCATGTTTTCCGCAGTAAAGGTCGGCGGCAAAAAGTTGTATGAACTTGCCCGGCAGGGCGTGGAAGTGGAAAGAGAAGCCAGAGAGATCGAAATCACCCGGCTGGATATCGACCGTATCGCCCTGCCGGATGTGGATTTTACCGTCGATTGTTCCAAAGGAACCTATATCCGCACTCTCTGCACCGATATCGGTGCCAAACTCGGCTGCGGCGGCATCCTCAGTGCCCTGCGGCGCACCCGGTGCGGCAGATTCTCCATAAATGACTCCGTGACACTCGATGAACTCAAGGCGATGGAACAGGAGGAATTCACCTCCATGATGGCGGCACGGCTGGTCAAACTTTCGGAAGGGATCAACTTATGAGCAAAAATATTGACAACATCACCAGTAATGATATTGAAAACGCTATTGCCCAAGCCGGAGACAACTTCACTGTTTCCGGCATAATCAGCACCCTTGCCGGCAAAGAGCCCGAAGGTCTGCGCAGCCGGGTGGAGCGCTTCGTTTCCTCGGATGAAAATCTCTTTTACAATGAAAAATGGGAGTGCTGTACCAGAAAATCATTTTTCAACGGCATCCGCTTTCTCATCACCCCGGATGAGTGGGAAATCAGCAACGGCATCCTCTTCCCCGGACACCGTTTCGTTCCCTTTGTGCCGGAAACGGTTTTCCCCTCCACAGTCAGCATGAAAACCGGCGGTAATGCCGTGGCGATGAAAAAACTGATCTCCCCTCTGGGCAACTGCTTTCACTACCATATTCTGCTGGGTTCAGAGCAGATATTTGACTTTATGCTTGCCGACGATCCGGCAAATGAAACATTGAAAACTCAGGCGAAACGCACTGATCCGGTAACATTGACGGTCTTTGATCTGGCGGATTTCTACCGGGAACACGATTTCCTTTTCGGGGATGCCCTGCTCTGCACGGTAAAAGATCATGCCCGGGGCGAAATTTCCATGGAGTATCTTTCCGGTTCAAACCGCGGTTCGCAGGCGCGCAAAGATTATATCAAACTCATGGATGATGCCGCAGTAAAGGTCTGGGAGGAGTTTCAGGATTACCCGGATATCCCGGAACAATTGGCATGGATGGTCTACTTCGCAGGAAACCGCGGGATCCCCGGAGCATCCATCGACGAATTTATCGCCGGTTCAGACAAGGTGCAGCTGCGCCCGGAAGGCGACCATGCGGTTTTGACCGTCGCCGGTGAAGATCATCACCACCACTGTCACGATGATGACTGCGACTGCGCAAATGAGGTTGGCGGCATTGAATTGCCCGACGGTCTGGCGATCTCTTCCGGCGAATTGGATGATCCATTCAAACTTCTTGCCGATGCCGGAGTACCGCTGAATTCAGAAGAACTTGACGGCTTCATGCTGGATGCGATCTACGGCAGGGAAACCGATTTTGCCGGAGTGCACAGCCGTATTTTCGGCAATTCGGCGGTCGATCTGCCCGATGAGGCGCAACAGGCGGTACTGCTCAACTTCCTTGAGGAGCGTTTTGAAGTGCTGCAGGAAAATTACAACCGCGCCGATGATGAAGTCAAAGCGGAATTACGTTCCCAGATCATGGAAGCCGTATCCCGCCGCATCGACTACCTGACAATGCTCGGTGCCTCCGGAAATGACCCCGGAGATGCCGACAAAGAGAATATCCGTAAACTGGCTCAGGTTTCTGCCAAATTGACCGAGGCACTCAAACTGCTCAACCATCCCGGCTTCACCCCCGACCGGATGGAAAAAGAGAATCTTGAGATCCTTATCGACGATCAACTTGCCCTGCAGGAAGAGATCCTGAGCGACTATTCTACTGATGCAGATCAATAACCGTTTTTTTATATAATCACAGATGGAGAAAAAAGTAATGAAACTTCTCGCAAGCGGAAATGAGGCCGTCGCCATGGCGGCATTGGATTGCGGAGTGACTCTGGGATGCGGATATCCCGGAACTCCCTCTTCCGAGATCCTCGATGAATTCAGTAAACTCGGCGGCTCTGCCGAATGGGCACCCAATGAAAAGTGCGCCCTCGAAGTTGCCATCGGTGCCGCCTACACCGGAGTACGCGCTCTGGCAACCATGAAACATGTCGGACTCAATGTCGCAGCCGATCCGTTTTTCACCATTGCTTACAGCGGCACTCCCGGCGGTCTGGTGGTGATCTCTGCCGACGATCCGGGTATGGCTTCCAGTCAGAATGAGCAGGATAACCGCCGTTATGCGGTCTCCGCCGGAGTTCCCATGTTTGAACCGGCTGACTCTCAGGAGTGCTACGACTTCCTCTGCGCCGCCTTTGAATTGGCTGACAAGTTCCGCAGTCCGGTGCTTTTCCGCATGACCACCCGGGTCTGCCACTCCCAGTGCATCGTTGAACGCCGTTTCGCCGGTAAACCGATGGCGGAAAAAGCGGCATCATTCACCCGTGACCCCAAATCCAACGTCATGGTTCCCGCCTTTGCCAAACTTGCCCACAAGCGGCTGCGCGCCGATCTGGCTGCCATGCAGAAGATCAATGAGGCAGGGGAGTTTTTCAGCGTTGTAAACGGTTCTGCCGATCTGGGCATCATCACCAGCGGCATCAGTTATCAGCATGTTCTGGATGCCGCTCCGGAAGTTTCGGTATTCAAAATCGGCATGACCTATCCTCTGCCCATTGAAGCGATCCGCAAATTTGCTGCCGGTGTCAAACGGTGCCTGATCGTGGAAGAGGGCGACTCTTTCCTCTATGAGCAGATCATGGCAGCGGGGATCGCGGTGGAAAACAAGCCGGAAGCCTTCCGCTTCGGTGAGTTGAATGTTTCCCGCGTCCGCAAACTTATTGCCGGTGATCTTACTCCGGAACCTGCCGGAGCCCCCGGCAAACCGCCCCAGCTCTGCCCCGGCTGCCCCCACCGCAAAACCTTTGAAGTTCTCCGGGATCTGGGCTGTATCGTTTCCGGTGATATCGGCTGCTACACTCTGGGCGTGATGCCGCCATTCAATGCGATCGACTCCTGTGTCTGCATGGGAGCAAGTGTCACCGTCGGTTTGGGCATGCGCCACACTCTGCCGGAATCCGAAGCGCGCAAAGTGGTCAGTGTTATCGGTGACAGCACCTTCTTGCACACCGGTATCAACGGTATTGTGGAAATGGTTTACAACCGCCCTGCCACCGGGCATGTGGTATTGATCCTCGACAACCGGATCACCGCCATGACCGGCTGTCAGGAAAATCCCGCCACCGGCAGAAAACTGGATCACACTCCGGCGTATGCGGTCTCTCTGGAAAATATCGTCAAAGGTATCGGCGTGGATAACTGCGATGTCATCGACACCACTTTGGAAACAGAAAAATTTGCCGAATTGCTGAAAACCCGGCTGGCATCCAATGACTGCAGTGTTATCATCGCCCGCCGTCCGTGTATTCTGGCGATGGCGAAAATGGCTAAAATGGGAAAGAATTGATCATGAGCAAAGTTACCAATATTATCGCCGCCGGTCTGGGCGGTCAGGGGGTTCTGAAAATCACCGATATTCTGGCAGATGTCATCTTCCGTGCCGGGCTGGATGTCAAAAAGAGCGAAGTCCACGGCATGAGCCAGCGCGGCGGCTCGGTTTCCAGTGAAGTGCGTTTCGGCGACAAGGTAAACAGTCCGATGGTTCCTGCCGGTGAAGGGGATATTCTGGTGGTGCTGGATATCTCCCAGCTGGAAGTCGCCCGCCCGGTACTCAAAGCCGACGGCATCCTCATCACTCCGGAAGATGTGCCGACGGATAAGTTGAGCAACCCCAAAGCCCTCAATGTGATGCTGCTGGGTGCGCTCTCTGCCAAACTGCCGGAATTCCCGGAAGAACTCTTTATCGCCGCTTTGCAAAAGGCTTTCCCGGAAAAACTCCACGAAGCCAATGAAGCGATGTTCAAACTCGGCCGCAACCAGTAATCTCCAAACAGCGAGGTCAGCAAATGAAACAACTCAACCAGCTCTCTCTTTTCGTTGAAAACCGCCCCGGCGCACTCTCTGAAGTATGCAAAACCTTGAAAGATGCCGGAGTAAACATCTATGCCATGAGCGTGGCTGATACCAGTGAATTCGGTATTCTCCGTCTGCTTCTGGATGATATCGTCAAGGGTAATGCGGCACTGCAGAATGCCGGTTTCGTCACCCGGGAAACTCAGGTGCTGGCGATCAGCGTGCCGGATTGCGCCGGAGGATTGGCAGGAGTCTTTGAAGTAACTGACAAACTCGGTCTTTCGGTGGAATATATGTATGCCATCACCTACGGCAGAAAGGATAAAGCGGTCATCATCTTCCGTTTTGACGATCAGAATGCCGGAGAAAAACTGGCAGCTTCCGGAGTGGAACTGCTCTCTGCCGAAGATATCGCCGTCGGCAACTGATGACCGGAGGATGGAAAAAACCCGGCATAACGCACCGGAAACTGTTGTTTCCGGTGCTGTTTGCCGTTATATCACTGCTCTTTGCCGCCGCCTTGCTGCCGCCGGAACCGGTCTGGATAACTGACAACGGCAACAAATTGATGATCATGCACAACTTTATGGAGCATGGTTCGATTTTTTTTGACCATCCGTCACCGGAGAATTTTCCCTTTGGCGGATTCCACTTCCAAACCCTTGAAAACGGCAGGATCACCTCCTTTCACTCCCCTTATTTGCCGGTAATGACAGCATGGTTGTGCAAGATATCCGGGAAAGCCGGAGTTTTGCTGATACCGGTAGTTTCTCTGGCATTGATCCTGTCGGTAATGCTGGAATTTCCCGGAAAAAAGTACCGTATTCTCATTGCGCTTGCCGCTGCTCCGCTATTCTTTTACTCACTTTTGCTGTGGGAAATGATCCCGGCTGCTATGACGGTAACTCTGGCGGCATGGCTCTTTTTCCGCGGCAGAACCACTGTTGCCGGAGCGGTTTTTGCCGCCGGTTTATGGATGAGAGAGGAACTCTGGGTACTCGGTGCGATCCTGGCACTCATCCTCATCTGTCAAAAACAATGGAAAATCATGTGGCGATTCGCGCTGGGAGCGGCGATCCCGGCGGCGGCACTGCTGCTGTGCAATACGCTCCTTTTCGGAAACCCTGCCGGAGTACACGGCAGCACCTATTTTGTCAACAACCGCCCGGAAATGACTTTTTATTCCAGATTCCGGGAAGTGATTTTCAACTTTTATCAGCACCTTATCCGCTTTGATACTCTCGGCAGATGGTCGGCACCGGCGGCATTTGCCGTTATTATCCCAGCATTGGCCGCCGGTTTCGCCCCCGGATACCGCCGCTGGCGGAAGTTCAAAAAAATTGCCGGGGTGATATTTGCCGCCGGTACACTGCTCTTTGCCGCCGCCTTGTGGAAAGAGAAACAATACCTGTTTATTTCAGCGGTAACATTCGGTCTTTTCATCTCAGTACCGGTTCTGGCGGGATTTCTTCTCAATCTCCGTCCTCTGCTCTGCGACCGCAACCGTTTCACCGCCACCGCCGCCCGTTTGAGTTTATTGTATATCCTGATCGTTCCGTTTCTGCTCAATCCCCATGATATCGGTTTGACCTGGGGCGCGCGCCACTTTATCATGATCATACCGGTAATGATTGGTCTCAGCATCTATGGCATGATCCGGGCGGGATTTTTCACCGGCACCACCGGCAAAGCGGTCTGCGCCGCATGCGCCGCGGCCGGTATCATCATGCAGCTTTACGCAGTAACGGCTCTGGTGAAAGTGACCGCAGATACGGAAAATCTTCAAAACGAAATCCTCGCCATTCCGCAGAAAACGGTCGTTTCCGACCTCTTTTTCATACCGGAAATGACTCCGCAAGTGCCATTTGCCAAAACCCAGCTGGAAATATCTTCTGCCAAACAGCTGGAGTCAGCAATAAACTATCTGGAAAAGGAAAATATCTCCTCCTTCATCCTCATCCTTTCTCCTGATTACCGCCGGATAAGCAATGAACAATTGAAACTCCTGCTGCACCGCTATCCGCCCGCCGGATACCCGGTAAAACTCAATGTCGGCAATTCTCTGGATTTTCTGGTCACTCTCTGCCGGAAAACCCCTTGAAAAACCACCCGCGGCAGGGTATTTTATATCTGACACAGGTAATATTGTTATAAACTAAGGAGAATATACCATGGCTCAATTTGAATTCGGTTACGCCCAGAATGACATCACTCCGTCATACGGAATTCCCCTCTGCGGTTACTTCAATCCCCGCCCCAATCAGGGTGCGTATGACCGTCTGGCGGTAAAAGCAGCCGTCTTCCGCACCGGAAACGAGTACGCTGCGATCGTCTCTTACGACCTCTGTCTGCTGGATGCCAAATTTGTGGAAAAGCTCAACCAGCGTCTTAAAGATGCCAAATCTCCGCTGGCAGACCGGACTCTTTTCTGCGCCACCCACACTCACACCGGTCCTTACACCAGCATCCTCTTTGATGACAACAGCGATGAGAAATATATGGAGGATCTGGAAGAAAAAACTATTGCTGTTTTGGCAGATGCCTTTCTCTCGCTTGCTCCGGCAGAACTTTTTACCGCAAAAACCGAGTGTTCAACTCTGGCATTCAACCGCCGTTATATTATGAAAAACGGCAAAACTCTGACCAATCCCGGCAAATTCAATCCGGAAATCGACCATCCGGAAGGCGGCATCGATCCGGAAATCATCCTGATGCAGATCCGTCAGTTTGACCGCCCGGTGCTGCTGATCGCCAATATTTCCAACCACACCGATACCATCGGCGGCAACATCGTTTCCGCTGACTGGCCCGGCAGAATGGAAAAGGTCATCCAGCAGGAAGTCGGTTTCGATCTGCCGGTGATGACCATCATTGCACCGCAGGGAAACATCAACCACTTCAATGTCAATACCCCCGGATCTCAAACCGGTTACGATGAAGCGTGCCGTATCGGCAAGGCCTATGCTCATGTCATTCTCTCAGCTCTCTATCAGTTGAAAAAACAGGAAAATACGCAGATTTCCTCCAAATACTGCACCGTTTCAGCACCTTATCTGCAGCTGACGGATGAAGAATACGCCGAAGCAAAAGAGGTCTATGCCAGAACAAAAGATGCCGTTATGGAAGACGGCAGAGACTTTACCAGCGAAGATATCGCCAGGGAAGTTCCGGCAGTGATGAAGTTCTTTGCCGAAATGGCGATCGCCTGCCGGGAAAATCCCATTAACGAAGAACGCATCGTCCGGCAGATCATGATCGGATTCGGCGATGAATTGGCGATCGTTTCAGTGCCCTGCGAACCATTTGTCGAAATCGGTTACGGCATCCGCAAAAACTCCCGCTTCCCGCTGACCGTGCTGGCGGCTCTCGGTATGGGGGAGATCGGTTATGTCGGTATGCCATGGCACTACGGCAACGGCGGTTATGAAACCAGTCCGTCACGCACTCTGGCTGACCGCACCGTCGGTGAGGCTCTGATCGCCGGAGCAGCAGAATTATTGAAATAACTTTACAACCAATAAATTTCAAGGATAAATCAGTTATGAGCAGCAGTTGTTCAGGTTCATGCAGCAGTTGTTCTTCATGCGGCTCCTGCGGTGAAGATAAACTGGCGAAAAAGATGGGGATCATTTCCCGTAAAATATTGGTGCTTTCCGGTAAAGGCGGAGTCGGCAAAAGTTCGGTCGCCGCCACCATCGCCTTGCAGCTGGCGGCATCCGGGCGCAAAGTCGGCCTTCTGGATTGCGATTTCCACGGGCCGAGCCTGCCGACCATTCTCGGTGTCACCCACAAAAAATTGGATTACTCTGAAACCGACGGCATCATCCCTCTGCCCATGGGCAATTTGAAATTCATCTCTGTCGGTCTCCTGATCGATGATCCGGATCAGGCGATCGTCTGGCGCGGTCCGGCAAAGATGGGCGTGATCAAACAACTTCTGGAAGATACCGATTGGGGCGAATTGGATGATCTGGTGCTGGATTTCCCCCCGGGAACCGGCGACGAAATTCTTTCCGCCTGTCAGTTGATCCCCGGTGAGAAAAACGCAGTGGTCGTCACCACCCCGCAGGAAGTTTCGCTTGCCGACTGCCGCAAGTGTCTGGATTTCTGCAAGAAACTGGAACTCAATATCCTCGGTATCGTGGAAAATATGAGCTGCTTCGTCTGCCCGGATTGCGGTAAATCCCATCCGCTCTTTGCAACCGGCGGCGGCGAACAACTCGCCAAAGCATACGATCTGCCACTGATCGCCCAGCTGCCCATCGATCCGGAATTCATGGCCGCCTGCGACAGCGGCACCCTGCCGGATAAGATCGGAAATTTCCCGTCATTGATAAAATTCTGACACCAGAAACAAATATTGCAAAACAGCTCTGCGGAGAAGATCTTTTTCCCCGCAGAGTTTTTTGTTTTTTTGCAGACTTTACGCTTCTTTTTGCAGGGTGGCTCACGCCGCTTTGCATGCATTGCGCTTCTTTTTTGCAGGGTGGCTCACGCCGCCCCCCTGCACCCCCCGCGGTGCCACCGGCACTTTTGCACTTTTGGCTTGCACGCGCTTTATGGCGTTGGGCTGGCCCGACTCATGTGGCGCAATCCTTCACCCCGCTTCCGCCTTTTATGGCGAAAGCCGGCTTTGTATTGCGCCACGACTGCCGCATCCGGGGGATGCCTCCCCCGGAACCC
>JAFVZG010000077.1 GCA_017508285.1 Lentisphaeria bacterium
GTCTTCGTTGCACTACGCCGTGACAAGTCGGTGGCGCATCGCGGGCACTTTCGCGCCTTGCTTCTGTGCCGGTACGGTCGAGTACGGCAGTACACTCCCGCACCGTACCCGGCGCAAAACACGACATTGCCGCCCGCTGCATCCACCGGGTGCAATTCAAATCGTTTTATGTTTTTGACAAATCATAATGTAAGTGATATATTCTATGTGTCGCCATAAAATGTATTCATTCGGTCTTGTATGTATGTTTCACAAAATTTGGGACATTACCTTTTATTTTTCCCGGAAAACTTGCAACTTTTTTCTCAAAAAAGCATTCCGGTCATTGACAATGAAAAAAAACAGGTTATATTAATAGGCGTATACTAAAAACAGTATAGAGTTTTGTTTTTTGTAAATCACCGGGGTTAACGCCAGAAGATGAATGCAACAGTAGAATTGCCGCGCAGAGTTGAAAGAGCAAGAAATGCTCTTATAACCTACATCCATGATAATGGATTGGTCTGCGGTGACCGCTTGCCGGCATACGCCCAACTGAGATCGGAATTCGGCTTCGGAAGTCAGACCATTGCGGCAGCGGTTGATTCGCTCTGTTCGCTCGGCGTTCTGGAGGTGCGGGATAAAGTCGGGCTTTTTGTTGCCGATCCTCATGCCGGAAATCTTACCGGCAGAACCGTCGCAGTAGTTGTCCGCAACCTTTCCGGCAGCGCCTATGCCGCGACTTTGGCAGGCTTTATACAAAAACTGCTCAACGAAAAAAACTGCCGCTGCCTGACTTTTTTTCAAACCACCGATCCGGAGGAATCTCCTTTTCCCGGTCTGGCAGAATTTCCCGGTTTGGAGCAAGCTGTATTTGAGCACCGTTGTGACGGAATTATCTCTCTCTGCCAATTTTCACAATCATCAATGGAGCTTCTTGAAAGATCCGGTATTCCATGCTGCTTCACAGGTGACGATGATCACGAAGCAATGCCGCTGGGAGTCGTTATTGAAGTAAAAAGGTTCATCCAAGATGCAGTGAAGGCATTGACGAATGCCGGCTGTTCTTCGATAATACAATTGTGTGCCTCCAAGGAGCAGTTGACTTTGCGCGGCAATGAGTTACCGGCGATGGTCGGCAGTTCTTATTCCGGGGGAGCTGAAATCGCTGCCCGGCTGTTGGAAATGCCTCCGGAAAAACGCCCTGACGGGATCATTAGTGATGATGATACTATCGTCAGCGGTCTGCTTTCCGGATTATTCAAAGGGCAATTCCCTGATGTCACATATCTGCCGCAGATTGCGACGATCATCCACCGGGAATTGGGCGAAATATATCCGTCAGGAAAAATGATACTCTTTGAGCAGGAAATCGAGAAATATGCTCAAATGTCTGTATCACTGCTATTGGATGTATTGAAAGGAAATTATCCGGAAAAAAAACAGTTGTCTTACCGGTTCACTCCGGTAAAAATATAAAGTTATTTCAATTGTCAGCCAACCAAACCAAACAAAAGGAGGAAATCATGGCTATCGACATCAAAGATCTGGCTATCAATGGCGGAGCAAAAGTATACAATGATGCTTTTCCCGGCTGGCCTCAATTCAACCCGGCAGTTTATGACAAAGTGACGGATATCCTTAAATCCGGCAAAGTCAACTACTGGACCGGCAAAATCGGCATGGAATTCGAAAAGAAATGGGCTGAATGGCTCGGTGTGAATCATGCCATCAGCGTTGCCAACGGAACCTGTGCTCTGCACACTGCACTGGCAAGTCTCGGCGTCGGCCCCGGTGATGAAGTCATCTGTACTTCCTACAGTTTTATTGCTTCCAGTTTCTGCGCTCTGCAGGCCGGTGCTCTGCCGGTATTCGTTGACTGCGGCACCGATCACCTGATCGATCCGAGCAAAATCGAAGATGCGATCACTGAGCGTACCAAAGCGATCGTCGTCGTTCACCTCTATGGTATTGTCGCCGACATGGATCCCATCCTTGAAATTGCCAAAAAACACAACCTCTATGTGGTTGAAGACTGCGCCCAGTGCTTCGGCGGTGTTTACAAAGGCAAAAAAGCCGGTACCATCGGTACTGTCGGATGCTTCAGTTTCTGCCAGAGCAAACACTTCACCACCGGTGGCGAAGGCGGTATGGTCGTTACCAATGACGAAGATCTCGCTTGGGAATGCCGTTCTTTCCGCGACCACGGTTATGATGTCAAAGCCAAACTCAATCTGCTGGAAATGGAAGGCAAACAGCTTTACATCCACCGTCGCGTCGGATTCAACTTCCGCATGACTGAAATGCAGAGCCAGATCGGTCTGTGTGAGTTGGAGCGTTTCGACGACTGGAACCTCAAAAACCGTATCCGCAATGGTAAAATGCTTATCGCCCAGCTCAAAGATCATCCGTTGGTCAAATATGCTCCGGTCGATACTGAAGAGCGTCAGAACTCCTTCTGGTGGGCTCCGTTTGTCCTTGATACCGACAAATTCAAAGATGGCGTTGACACCAAACAATTCATCGCCGCCATCGCAGCTGAAGGCGTGCCGGTCTACAGCGTTCTCTGGCCGGAAATGTACAAAGAGCAGGCATATATTGACCGCAACGGTTTCGGTACTGCGAAATATCCTTTCCATGATCCCAAATCACGCAATATCGATTACTCCAAATTCAACTGCAAAATGGCGAATTGGTTGACTGACCGTACCATCAGCTTCTTCACCCATCCGGTCTACACTGAGGCTCATACCCAGGCCATGATCGATGCGTTCAAGAAGGTCGCAGAAGCCTACATGAAGTAATCTGCCGGTGATTATCATGAATAAAGTCAAATATGCGATCATCGGATTCGGCGGCATCGCTGAAAACCGTATTGCGAAAGAGGGATTCGGCTGTGACAAGTCCCGTTTCAACGGCTTGCCCAATGCTGAATTGGTCGGTGCTACCGACATGAATCCCGCCCGGGAAGATGCGGCGAAAGCCCTCGGTTTGAAATGGTACAAAGACATGGATGCCATCTTCGCCGATCCGGAAATCGATGCGGTTTACATTGCCACCAATAATATGAGCCACGCTCCAATTGCCATTAAAGCGATGAATGCCGGCAAACATGTTATGAGTGAAAAACCTCTGGCGACCAGCGTTGCCGATGGTTCAGCAATGGTCAAGCTGGCTGCAAAAAAACACCTCAGCCTGACCGTTGACCACATGATGGTTTACAATGCATTCAACCAGTTGGCACGCAAATATGTTGCCAACGGCAAACTGGGCAATATCGGTGACAGCTGCTTCCATATGGAGTTTCTTTTCGGGGCTGATCCGGCGGAAGCCGCCTCATGGCGCTGCAACAATGTAGATGAAATGGGCGGGCCCATCGGTGATGTGGCATCTCACTGCATCTACATGGCTGAATTCATTTTCGACAGCAAAATCAAACAGGTTCAGGCAGTGTATCTGCCCAAGACTCTGGCGATCAAAGCTGAAGATGGAGCTTATATCCGTTTTACTCTGGAAAATGGTCAAACCGGATCATTCAAAGTCGCTTTCTGCGAAAATCGCGGCGGCTTGATCGGAACCCTTTCCAATCTCGGTTATGAGATCTATGGTGATTCAGCAGTTCTGCGCGGCTTCGGAACTATGTTCCAACTCTCCGGAACCAAAGATGAGCCTTATGCCATCCGTTTGGAACTGGAAAGTGCCGATGGTATCAAACCGTTGCGTCCGCGCAAATTCCCGAATATCTATCAGCAGATCATTACCCGGCATGCCCAGTCAGTTATTGACGGCAAACCGGTAAATGCCGAGGATGGTCTGCGCAATCTGCGTGCTTGTATGGCGATCCACAAATCCGCCCGCAATGGCGGCAAAGCATACATCGTCAAATAAGTTTCCGTCAATTATCCGCGGGGTGGACTTTTCTGCCCCGCGGAATTTTTATTTATTTTTACCGATAACTGTATGAAAAAATATCACTATCCGACCTCCGGTGAAGTATGCAGCCAGTCGATTGACATTGAAATAGCTGCAGACGGAAAAATTGCCAAAGTACATTTTAATGGCGGCTGCCCCGGATCTTTAAGCGCAGTATCTCTGCTGGTTTCCGGCAAAACACCGGATGAAGCGGTTAAATTGCTCTCCGGTGTCACATGCGGCAGTAAAAATACCAGTTGTCCTGACCAGCTGGCACAAGCGTTGAAAAAACTGATTTTTTAACCGCACATACTTTGCTTTTTACAGAGGGCGTGTTATATTAATGACACGATTTCAACAACATATTTTCACAAGGGTAAATTATGCTCTCATTTCTCTCTGAATTCAGCAGTCACTTCGGGCCGTTGCGTCTCTTTGATTATGTAACATTCCGTGCCGGTGGTGCCGGCGCAACCGCTTTTTTACTGGTATCATGTTTTGGCGGTTCTTTTGCAGCAATGCTGCGCAACTTCAATATCAGAGCGGCTGACCGGTATAAAGATCTGCTCCCGGACGATGTCCTTGATAAGCGTAAAAACAGTACCCCGTGCATGGGTGGGATTCTCCTTATCGGAGGAGTTTTGCTGGCAACTTTGCTCTGGAGCAAATGGAACGCGACCAACGGTATATGCTGGATCTTGATGGGGGGAACGGCAGGTTTTGCTCTGATAGGCTTTCTGGATGATTTTCTGAAAGTATTCAAGCAAAAAAGAGATGGTCTGCCGGGTAAATTGAAACTGCTCGGCCAATTCCTTGTTGCCGGTATCGTGTTGTGGCTTTTCTGGCGGACGCCTGATCTGAAAACAATCATGCAGGGATTTTATATCCCATTTGTCAAACAGCCGGTCATTTTAGGTTCCTGGTGGTGGCTTTTGCCGGTATTTTCTGTAACAATTATTATTGTCGGAGCAGCCAATGCGGTCAACTTCACCGACGGGAAAGATGGTCTTGCCAGCGGATGCACCATATTCTGTTCCCTGTCTTACGCTGTATTCACCTACCTCATGGGACACCAGATATTCGCTGCATATCTGGATCTGCCGTATATAAAAGGTATCGAAGAGGCCGTAGTTTTTGCCGCAGCTCTCGGAGGGGGCTGTGTCGGATTTCTGTGGCACAACTGCCATCCTACATCAATGTTCATGGGTGACACCGGCAGTCTTGCTCTCGGAGGCGCAGTCGGCATGCTGGCGGTGCTATCCCGTCAGGAGTTGTTATTGGCTCTGGTCGGTGGAGTCTATGTGATGGAAATCGTTTCAGTGATGATACAGGTAACATCATTCAAACTCACCGGCAAAAGAGTATTTCTCTGCACGCCGATACATCATCACTTTGAACGCAAAGGATGGACCGAAACTCAAATCGTGGTAAGATTCTGGATACTTTCCGGAATATTTGCCTTACTGGCTCTGGCAACATTAAAATTACGATAATTGAAAGGCTCTTTTGATCATGTCTCTTGAATACGGTTTATCGTGCTTTTCCCCTGCCCCGGGCAGAAGTGATGGAAAAATCTATTACTTTGTACCAGATGAAGTGGATTTAACGCGACCGGCAGCGTTATTTATTTTTATGCATGGCGGTGATGGCAGTTCTCCGGATACAGCCCCATACGATACATATTTAAATCCGGAAAACGGCTGTTTGCGTCCTCATATCGACCACATCCCGTTTATCACCGTTGCCGCCTCCGCACCGGTAGAGATCGATGGCAAACGCTGGAATCGCAGCGCAGCAGAAAAATACCTGCTTGATATTATTGACGATGCAAATAAAAGAGCATTGATCGACCGTGACAGAATAATTATCGGCGGTCACTCAATGGGTGGCTTCGGAGCATACCATCTTGGACAGATTTTTGCGGATCATGCCGCCGGGGTATGGCTGAGTGCCGGAGCATGGCAAATATCAGACTTCAGAAGTTTTTACGGCACCAATGTATATATTTTGCACGGCAAATATGATTGCGCCTCAGCTTATCGGGAATTCCACAAAGAACCGCGCCATCATGATTGGTGCGGAGTGTCATTCGCCAGAGCTGCAGATAAGTTAATGACCCGTTACGGTGTGGAACACACCTATGATGAGCATGACGGCGGTCACGGTCTGCGCTGGGAACCGGCACAGATGGCTCTGAAACGGTTCTTAAAATGGGCTGAACATCAAAAACGCGATCCGTATGCCGCTAAAATCGCCTTGATAACGCCGCGCGGTTCAGCTGATCCGGAAATGTCTTGCCGCCAGCGCAGCCGATACCTTGAATTACTGGAAGCCGGTAATGGAAGAATCACTTACGACAAAATCATACAAACCGGTCCTAATATTGCATGGACAGTGGATGATTTTTGCCGCCAGGGATACGAACTCGGCACGGTCGATCTTGCCGGCTCACGCATAATCGCCGAAAATACCGGCAATAACCATTTTATCATCAGAGCAGAAAATGTCGTCAAATTCAATCTCTATCTTGCTCCGCAGATGGGAGATGTGAATAAAGAATTTACAATCGACTGCAATGATGGGAAAATTTTCAAAATGCTGCCGGAAAAAATCTCCGGAGATCCTGATTACTGCGCAAAAATAACAATCTCGCTGTAAAAAATCACTTTTAACGGCCTCCTGGCGGAATCGGCAGGAGGCTGTTGTATTTTTAAAGTAATCAGCATAAAATTAAAATTATTTTCAAAGCAACCATTGATTTATTCCTTCTTTGACTTACAATGATAACAGGAGCAATTCAAATGAAGGGAAGATATATGGATATTGCATTTCGCAATCTGAAGCGTTTGCCGTTTGCCACGATTCTGGCGGCAAGACATTATGGAATGGATAACATCACCGTTCCAGACAGCGCAAAAGCAGGGTCTAAACTGTGTATGGCGATTTTAAGAGGTGACAATACTGAAGCAGCCTCTTTTCTTAAACATGGAGCCGATATAAATCATCGTGATGATCCGGATGGCTGGACACCTCTGATATATGCTATTTATTACGGCAATGAGTCGGCAATAAAGCTGCTGTTGAATGCCGGAGCAAATGTTTCAATAAGCGATTATGCCGGAAGAACTCCATTGATGATAGCAGCAATATGCGGCAAACAGGAGTTGGCAAAATCCCTCATTGATTCCGGAGCAGATGTCTGCGCCATGGATCACGCCGGCAAAACAGCTCTTGATTTCGCTGTAGAATATCATCAAAACCAATGTTATGAATTCTTAAAGCAATATGTATGACAACCGGAAGAGTAAATTATGGCAGACAAAAATAAAAAACTCGGAGTTGCAGCATTAGCAGCTTTAGTCATCAGTGCAATGATCGGCGGCGGAATATTCAGTATGCCGCAAAATATGGCACAGGATGCTTCAGTGATGGCAGTTGCCGCAGCATGGGTAATTTCCGGTATCGGAATCTTTTTTCTGGCAAATACATTCAGGATATTGTCTGAAATACGACCGGATGCAACTACCGGCATCTACTCTTATGCCCGGATGGGATTCGGTAAATTCGCCGGATTTCAAATTGCCTGGTCGTATTGGCTTTGCAATATATTCGGCAATGTCGCATACGCCGTACTTCTTATGGATGCATTGAACTACTTTTTTCCCGGATATTTCACCGGAGGTAATAACCTCTGGTCAGTAATCGGCGGTTCATTGGTGATATGGTTGATGAATTTTGCAGTTCTGCGCGGCACTCATCAGGCTGCCGGAATAAATACCATCGGCACGATCTGCAAATTGCTGCCGCTGGCGATATTTATTGCAGTCATGCTGTATGTTTTCAAATGGCACACCTTCACAACCGATCTTACCGGCAATGAATTTGACCCTCTGCTTAAACTCAAACCGCTTGGCAGTTTTATGTCGCAAATCAAATCGACGATGATGGTCACTCTCTGGGCATTCATCGGTATTGAGGGTGCAGTAGTCATATCCTCCGGTGCCGACAGTCAGAAGTCTGTCGGCAAAGCCACCATGATCGGTTTTCTCGGTTGTCTGGCGATCTATGTACTGCTTTCACTTCTGCCATTCGGCAGCATGAGTCAAGGTGAATTAGCTGCCTTGAACAACCCATCAACTGCAGAAATTCTGCAAAAAGCCGTAGACTCTTCATGGGGCGGAATTCTGATGAATCTGGGAGTGATCATTGCTCTGATGACCAGTTGGCTGGCATTCACCATCATGATTGCCCAGATCCCGTATGCAGCAGCTCAAGACGGCACCTTCCCGGCAGTATTCAATCATGTCAACCGTAACGGAGCACCCGATGTATCACTTTTTGTCACAAGCACAGTAATGCAGCTGACGATGATCATGGTATACTTTGCCAACAATGCCTGGAATACCATGCTCAGCATTACCAGTGTAATGATTCTTCCGGCATATTTCGCCAGTACTCTTTATCTTTGGAAAGTATGTGCCAAAAAGGAGTACCCGGCAGATGCCACGGTAAAATTGACCGCTGCGACGATTTGCGGATTCGCCGGTTCTGTCTATGCACTGTGGATGATTTATGCCGCCGGATTGAAATATCTTGCCATGGCCTTTATCTTCCTGGCAATAGGTATCCCGGTATACATTTGGGCAAGAAGCAACAGTAACCGAGAGGAGCGGTACTTTACCGGCAAAGAACTTACCGGAGCTGTCATAATCATCCTGATCGCAATCGGTGCCATCTGGGCAGCAATTACCGGAAAAATATCCCTGTAACGATCTCTGCAGCAAAAGGAGGAGTAAATCATGAAGGAACGGAAAATTCTGATAGTAGAGGATAATACCGTAAAATCCAGCCGGGTAATGTGCGCGGCCATCAATGCGTTGTGCAAAAAACTTGCAGCAAAAGAATATGCCATTACCAGAGCGGCATCTTACTCAGAAGCTCTGCCGCTTGCCGCTACGGATATGGATATAGATGCCATATTAATGGCAATTGACACTGAAGATCAGAATCTGCGAAAAGATGAAAAGAAACTTTTACAAATTATCGGTGAGTGGCAGAAAGATGTTCCGTTATTCATGCTCGCTGATCGGGAAAATACTGCAAAAAAAATATCATTGGATCTGATGAAGCACTCCATTGAATTTATTTGGATCTTTGAAGACAGTCCGACATTTATTGCCGGAAGAATAATCGCCGCCGTTGAAAGATTCCGGAATAATCTTCTGCCGCCATTGATGCAGGCAATATGGAAATATAATGAAGAAAATCACGAATACTCCTGGGCTGCTCCCGGGCATCAGGGCGGCAGAGGTTTTGTCAAATCCCAATCCGGTAAAAAATTCTATGATTTCTACGGAGAAAATCTTTTCCGGACCGACACCGGGATCGAAAGATCAAGCATCGGTTCTCTGCTCGATCATACCGGTGCATTCGGAAAAAGTGAAAAAAATGCAGCCAGAGTTTTTGGTGCGCATGTGTCTTATTCCGGGATCGTCGGCACATCAGGCTCAAACCGTTCAATAATGCAGGCAGTTCTTACCGAAGGCGACATCGCTATTTGTGACCGTAATTGCCACAAATCTATTGAACAAGGACTGATCAATACCGGAGCGATCCCCGTTTATCTGAAACCTGAACGCAATCGCTATGGTATAATCGGCCCGATCCCTCCGGCGGAGATGAGCCAGGAAAGCATCGCTGAAAAAATTGCTGCATCACCTCTTTTCAATGATGGAGACCGACGGGCATACAGCGTGGTCACGAACTGTACTTATGATGGATTATGTTATAATGCAGCAGAAGCGGAAAAACTGTTGGAAGCATCTTGCGATTGCATCCATTTTGATGAAGCATGGTATGCTTATGCCAGATTCAACCCGATGTATCACGACCACCACGCAATGCGCGGAAATCCGGATGCACACTCAGGAGCAACCATCTTTGCGACCCACTCCACTCACAAACTTCTGGCAGCTCTCTCCCAGGCCAGTTTTATCCACATGCGTAACGGCAGAAAAAAAATCACTGCCGATCAGTTGAATCAGGGATATTTGCTCAATGCTTCAACATCTCCGTTATATGCGATCTGTGCTTCCAACGACATTTCGGTAAAAATGATGGCTGACAATGGCGAAGCTCTCACTAGACAGGTTATAGAGGAAGCGGTTGATTTCCGTCAAGCCATGGCAAAACTTGAAAGAGATTTTGCCGCTCAGGACTCCTGGTTTTTCAGAGTATGGAATCCGCCGGAAGTCACTGACCGGGCTACCGGAAAAAGTTATCTTTTCGCCGATGCTCCAGCCAAACTTCTGGTCAATGACCAACATTGCTGGAGATTGCGGCCGGGAGAAAAATGGCATGGTTTTGAAAAAATCAAAGATGACAACTGGGTGATGCTTGATCCTGTAAAAGTAAGTATTATTGCTCCAGGCATGGGAGATGACGGCACCATTCTTGACTCCGGAGTTCCGGCTGCACTGGTATCCAGTTTCATCTACAATTGCGGGATCGTGCCGACAAGAACAACTGACTTTCAACTGATGTTTTTATTTTCCATAGGAATAACCCGCGGCAAATGGGTGACTTTGCTGAATGCACTGTTGCGTTTCAAAGAGTTGTATGACAATAATACTCCTGTCAGCATCGTATTGCCGGAACTTGCAGCTAAATATCCGGATAAATACCAGAATATCGGTATCCGCACCTTGGGTGATCAGATGTTCAAGCATCAAAAACATTTCCGTCCGGATGCAAAGCTCAATGATGCTTTTGAAACTTTACCGGAACAGGCGATCTCCCCGCGACAGGCTTACATGGAAATGATACGCGGAAATGTCGAATTGATCCCGGCTGCAAAACTGGCGCACCGCATTGCCGCCAATGCGCTGATCCCCTACCCGCCCGGCATTCCGATGGTGATCTCCGGAGAAAGATTCGGAGGCGCAGATAATCCGCACATAGCGTATTTGCAATCTCTGGCGGCATGGGATGCCAAATTTCCCGGATTTGAACATGTTACTGAAGGCAGCACTGTAATAAACGGCATATACCATGTGCCATGCATAAAGGAATAAATTTCAATCTTTTTTGCCCCCACACCCACGGGGCGGCACAAAAGGCTTCTCCCCGGAGCCGCCGCCCCGTTCTTTTTTTATAACAACAACCTCTTGAATGCTTTTAACAGCAGCAGACAATTATACAAAAATCTGATTTTGTCATTTTACCGGTTTGATATCTTAAAACAATAGATATATATTATACCTGCGGTTGATTTTTGTTTAATCGTCTATGGGGGAATTTAATAATGAATCGTGAGTTATTTGCGAATAAACTTTGTAAAATTGTCAAACGCTCCGGAATAAAACAGGATATTATTGCTCAGGCACTGGGAATATCCTCTGCGGCATTATCGCAATTTATTCACGGCTTTGCCATTCCCGGCGAGCCCCTGCTGATCACTCTATTGACAACCTTGTGCGCATCAAAAGATGAACAGGAAGATATGCTTATTCTTCTTGAAGAAGCAAGAAAAGAATTTGAACTCAATGGCGAAAATCCTTATTTTGTTGATCCGGGAAATGACGCAGCAGACGACGACGATGATGATATCTTTGCCGATGATGAAAGAGATTCCGCGGAGTTACCGCAAAAAAACGCCTCTTCCTTTTGGGATCAGAGTCTGCTGGAGCAGCTCTTCAAAGATGTCTCAGACACACCGTCATTTACCTTTGCCGCCCCTCAAAACTGCGGTGTCCCGGTAGTAAATCTGGAAGATATGAAGTTTTTTGAAGACGGAAA
>JAFVZG010000078.1 GCA_017508285.1 Lentisphaeria bacterium
AATCCCGGTTCGACGGTGACGACTTCGCCGCCGGCAAGCGCGGTGCGGCTGCGGGGGGAAAGGCGGGGAGCTTCATGGATCTCCAGCCCGACACCGTGACCGAGGCCGTGGAAAAAGCCGAATTGTCCGGATTCATTTGCTCCGGTAAAGAAGTGGTGTTTTTCCAGTATCGCTTCGACGGCGCAATGTATCGCCGCCCCGTAAGCACCGGTTTTTATCAGGCTTTTGGCATACTCTCTTGCTTCCAGCACTGCAGCATAAGCCCGTTTGACGATATCCGGTGCCTTGCCGCGGACAACGGTGCGCGTGAGATCCCCCCAGTAGCCGCTTGCCGGTGACCGGGGGAAGATATCCATTACGATCGGCGAATCGGCTTTCAATGCTCCGCTGCCGGCATTGTGCGGCTGGGAACCTTGAATTCCACCGGCACAGATGGTTCCGGTCGGGAGCATGTTGCATCTGAGGATCGCTGAATCAATTTCAGCACGGAGTATTTCACTGGTGAGATTTTTTCCGTGCCAATACAGAAAACCATCGCGGATATCTGACTCTTTCAAGATCTCCACTGCCTGAGCAAGTCCGGCTTCGGCGGCACGCTGGGCGGCGATTATGGCGGTGACCTCCTCTTCATCTTTGAATTCTCTTTCCGGATAGAAACTCTTTTCCTCCGGGATCACGGTCAGGCCGTTTTCCCGCATTTTATCCGCCAGACCGAGCGGAAATGATGCCGGTACCACAAAATCCCGGCAGCCGCAGGATTCGGAGATCGCTTTGATTATACCGAGGCGCGAAGGCCCGCCGAAAGTGCTGTCAAGGATCACTTCAATTTGCGGTTTGGCGCAATGTTTCCCCCGGTCGAATTCCAGCGGTGAGAGCAGGGCGCATTTTTTTTGCTGATATTCAAAAAAAATGAAATCATCCGGGGTGGATATGCCGCTGGCATAGCGTATGTCGGCGCAATTCTCGCCGGAACCGATAAGTAAACGCACAAAATTTTTCATATCAGGTATTGACTTTTTGGTGAATATGGTACATATTATTATAATGTTAGAGTAATATAGTCTCCGGAAGAGGGGTTTTCAAGTCAGGAAAGAAAAATGGAAGTATTAAAAGCAGTTGCAGTCATTATCGGTTCTTATTTGCTCGGCAGTATCCCGTGGGGGTACATCATCGGCAAAGTCAACGGCGTGGATGTCAGAAAAGTCGGCTCTCTGAATATCGGTGCCACCAATGTCACCCGGTGTGTCGGTAAAAAAGCGGGCAAACTCTGTTTCGCGCTGGATTTTCTCAAGGGCGCATTGCCGGTATTGGCGGCTCAATGGCTCTTTGAAGGCAGCGGGCAGCTGCAGTATGTGGTGATCGCCACATTGTTTGCCGCAGTCATCGGTCATATGTTCCCGGTTTTTCTGGGGTTCAAAGGCGGCAAAGGGGTAAGCACCGCTGCCGGGGCGATCATGGCACTGACGCCATTCCCGCTGTTGATCGCGCTGGTGGTCTGGGTGGTAGTGTTTCTGGTCTCCCGTTATGTGTCGCTGGCAAGTATTTCGGCGGCGGCGGTATTGCCGATCGTGGCATGGGTATGTTATTTGTGCGACTTCGGCAAAGAGTTATCCCGTTCACCATTGGTGCTGGGATTCCTCACGCTTATTGCGCTGCTGGCGATCATGCGCCACCGGAGCAATATCCAGCGGCTGCTTGCCGGAACCGAGAACCGCTTCGGCAGAAAGTGACCGTAAAAAGGTGATATCCGTAAAAAAAGTGATTATTTTTGCAGATATGACTTGAATTTTGAGCGCAATAAAACTATATTCTTAAACGGAAATAATTTGAAGTCAACGGGAAACTGTTGATACAACCAATAAATGGAGCAGTTGAGATGAGAATAGGAAAGAGTTTTTGGGTTGTCCTTCTGATTGGAGCGATTATGGTTTGCGGCAGTTTTTCTGCCAAGGCTGACGATGCCTGGATCATGCGCCCGATGGAAAAACTCGGCAGAGGTATCACCAATGTGGCATTTTCAGTTTTTGAACTTCCCATGAAGTGGACTGAAGTTACCAATGAAAAAGGCGGTCTTGCCGGTTTGACCTATGGTACTCTCAAGGGTGTCTGCTATGTGGTCGCCCGTATCGGTGTCGGAGTTTGCGACATCGTGACTTTCCCGTTCCCGCTGCCCAACTGCCCGGATGATCTGGAAGATGTGGGCTGGGGTTACGGCCCGATCATGACCCCGGCATGGGTGGTGCCGGTCGGTAAAGATTGGAATAACTTTATCTACGATGACCACTCGATTGTCAATCCGGCGATGTGATATCGGACGGAAAGAGAAGTTCTGCCGGGGCGTGTAAGCGTTCCGGCTTTTTTATAATAATGTTTTCAAGGATAGTTTATCATGAGTTTTTCCTGCGGTTTTGTCGGGTTGCCCAATGTGGGTAAATCCACTCTTTTCAATGCTCTCAGTCACGGCGGTGCCGAAGCTGCCAATTTTCCTTTCTGCACGATCGAACCGAATACCGGGATCGTTCAGGTGCCGGATAAGCGTCTGGCGGTGCTGGCGGAGTTGGAAAAATCCGGCAGGATCGTACCGTCAACATTGAAATTTATCGACATCGCCGGTCTGGTTCGCGGTGCAAGTCAGGGGCAGGGATTGGGCAATCAGTTCCTCGGTCATGTCCGCAATGTGGATGCGATCGCCCATGTGGTGAGATTGTTTGAAGATTCGGATGTGGTTCATGTTTCCGGCAAAGTCGATCCGGTCAGCGATTTGGAAACCATCAGCACTGAATTGATGCTTGCCGACCTGGAAATGCTGGAAAAACGGCGGGATAAAGCCTATAAAAATGCCCGTTCCAATGATCCGGATGCCAAGGCTGAGTACGAATTGATCGTTTCGATGATCGCCGACCTCTCTGACGGAAGAATGCCGCAGTATGACCGCAATGATCCCCGGCAGAAAGCTCTGGCGGAAAATTTCGGTCTTCTCACCGTCAAACCGGCATTTGTCTGTGCCAATGTCGGCGAAGATCAGGCGGCAGACTTCACCAACTGCGAGGCGGGCAAGCGTCTGGCTGATTACGCGGCAAGCCACAATATGGAAGTGGTGCCGGTCTGCGCCAAATTTGAAGATGAATTGGGCGCACTTTCTCCGGAAGAGGCTGAAGTATTCATGGCTGATCTGGGGATCACCGGTTCCGGTCTTGACCGGGTGGTGCAAACCGGTTACCGTCTGCTGGATTATCTGACATTTTTTACCGCCGGCCCGATGGAGTCCAGAGCGTGGACTGTCACCCGCGGTGCCCTTGCTCCGGAAGCCGCCGGCAAGATCCATACCGATCTGCAGCGCGGATTTATCCGTATGGAGACCGTTTCATATGACGATCTGGTGGAGTGCGGTTCATGGGCAAAGGCACAGCTTGCCGGTAAATTGCGGATCGAGGGCAAGGATTATGTCATGCAGGATGGTGATGTGATCCATGTGCGTTTTTCGGTTTGATGATTTGCAAAAAGCAGTTTCAAGTGTTATATTAACAAGAATATCGGATGATTTTACAATTGATATAAAGGATTGGTGTTGAAATGGCTGAAAAGAAACAACCGACCTTTCAGGGGCAGGATCTGGTATACTATAATGCCCTGATGAAAGTGCGTAATGAATTGTCTGAGCAGATGCGGATCTGTGCTGCAGAATCCCTCGACTGCACTAACAGTGAGAAGCGGGGAGTGACCACTCATATGGCTGACAGTGACTCATCCCGCAACGAGATGGGGCTGCAGATGCTTACTGAAAACGGCAATGTCATCTCCCTGATCGACGATGCCATCGAGAGACTTGCCAACGGGGAATACGGTATTTGCATGGATTGCGGAGAACCGATATCCAAGGCGCGGTTGATGGCGCGACCGTATGCCATTTTCTGTATCAAGTGCAAAAGCCGTCACGAAGAGATGATGAAAAACCGATGAATTGGTTTGATCCGGTTGAAAAATCTTCAGCAAGAGAGCGCAAACTCTTTTTGGTATCCGGTTTGATCGCCATATCGGTATTATTTGTCGATCAGGTCAGTAAGTTTTTGACGGTGGCAAACTGCCGGTTGTGGGAATCTTTTGACCTGATCCCGCCGGTATTGAATTTTACTTATGCCCGCAATGAGGGGGCAGCGTGGAGCATCCTTTCCGGTCATGTCTGGCTGTTGTTCGCTTTCGGTATGCTTGCCGGGGTATTGATGCTGATATTTTTCCGCCGCCTTGCTGAAGGCTTTGCCGAGCGTTACTATGCATTGATGCTGATTTTTGCCGGTATTGCCGGCAACTCTTTTGACCGGGCGTTTCACGGTGCGGTCATCGACTTTATCCACATCCACTACTACGATCTTTGGCACTATCCGGTATTCAATGTGGCAGATATCGCCATTTGCACCGGAGTCGGGATCTATATTTTATCCGGTTTTTTGCGTAAAACTCCTGACGGGAAAAAGTGACGATGCTGACTGCCGAAGTCAAAACCATCCGCAAAATGGAAGAAGATGCGGTCATTTCCGGGATACCTGAGTATGAACTTATGCTCCGCGCCGGAGTCATGGCTGCTGAATGGATAAAAAAGGTTTTTCATTCTGCCAACCGCTTTGTTGTGCTGTGCGGCTCCGGCAATAACGGCGGGGATGCACTGGTCTGTGCCGGAATTTTATCCGCCGGCTATCCGGTGGTGGTTTACAGTACCGCAAATAAAGAGAAATTCTCCGGGTGTGCCGCAAATGCCGTCCGTGATTTGCCGGAAGATATCCCGTTTTATGTAAAAGATCATTTGACCACGGCAGATTTCCGCTGCGGCGATGTGATAATCGACGGATTGCTGGGGATCGGTTTTGCCGGAGAAGTTTTGCGGGAAAGAGTGAGCAATTTTATCGCGGTGGTAAACTCTCTGCATTATCCGGTGATTTCGCTTGATCTGCCAAGCGGCATAAATGGCGACAGCGGAAAAGCCGCCGTAAACGGGGCGGTCAATGCGGATCATACTTTGACATTCGGGGCCCCGAAGCCGGGATTGTTTCTCAATGACGGGGCAAAACTGCGCGGTTCTTTGCGGGTGATGGATATCGGCTTGAATTTACTGCCGGAGAAAGAGCCGATGCGGGTATTTACCAATACCGATGCCATTGGATTACTGCCGGATGTTGCTCCTGACTGTCATAAAAACTCCCGCGGGCGCGTTGCGGTATGGGGCTCATCGCCGGAATATCCGGGGGCGGCGGCATTGTGTACGCTCGGAGCGTTGAAAAGCGGTGCAGGTATCGTCCGCTGTGCCTCTGAAGCCGACTTGAGCGGCCGTTTGTGCAATGCGGCAATATTTCAGAAACTTTCCCATGGGGAAATCCCGGAAAAATTTTTAAGTTCATCCGATGTGCTGGTATGCGGTTGCGGCTGGGGAAGCTGTGCCGGTAAAGCCGGGATCGGTGCCGCCTTGGAGTTTCCCGGCACGGTGGTATTGGATGCCGATGCCCTCAACTTTGTCGCCGGAAATCCGCAAGTGTGGAAAAAAAGGGAAAATATCATTCTCACTCCGCATCCGGGAGAAGGGGCAAGACTGCTGGCGGCATTCGGGGTGGCTGCAAGTGAGTGCCGCTGGGAAAATGCCCGGAATCTTGCGGAGAAACTTCATGCCGTTATCCTCTGGAAAGGGCGGGATACGGTGGTCGCTTCCCCGTCGGAAGAACCGGTCATCATTGCCGCCGGGACTCCCCTTCTGGCAACTGCCGGCAGCGGCGATGTGCTGGCAGGGGTCATCGGTGCATTGGCTTCATCGGGGGCAAATGCCTTTGATGCCGCCTGTCTTGGCGCATACATCCACGGGATCGCCGGTGAGATCGCAGACCGGGTGATTATCGCCGACCAACTGCCGGAATTGATCTCTCAAGTGCTTTTTCAACTCCGCCGGAATGCGATCATCTGATCTCTTTATGCCAGACTGTCGGCAGAGAACACCACGGCAGTATAGTTGAATCAACTTCACCATCCGGGAGCGTTACACTTATTTTTCTGCCGTCGGCGGTGATTTTTGAAGAAACTTTGATATTTCCGGGGAATTCGCATAAAACCGTGTTTTTATCCGGAGCAGACAGCGGGAATGCCGGTAACGGGATCTCTTTATCCCGGTAAAAGTCTTTCAGATTCCGGGTGAATGCTCTGCCGGGTTTTCTGCCCTTATCCACTGCTCCGCCGATGGAGATATCCAGCATTTTGCCGAGGTGTTTCAACCCGCGGTTGGAGCTGCTCGCGGTTCCGGAAAAATTCGCCTGCACCTGATGGATACCATATTTTTTGAAGATCTCTCCTGCCGTTAAAGCGGTGGTGTTTTGAGGGATATCGGCAACCAGAGCTGTCCCGTTGCCCGGTCTGGTGAATATGAGCATTGCCGGGAAATTGCTGCCGTAATTGATCACGGTCACTGCCGGTTTGCTCCCCGGCGGCGGATAGTGCCAGATGAGAAGTACTGCAACGGTACCGATAAGAGCAAGACGGTTTATCAAAGCAGATCTTGCTCCCAATGCGGCGCAGAAAAAGAGATAGTATACCGCCACGCTCCAGAGCGGCGGTGCCGGGGAAGGCAGAGGCATGAAAATATCTGCCATAGTTCCGGTGAATTCGACCAGAAGATGAAATGTACCTTCCAGAACCAGCGCACCAAGTTGGTCACAACCGGCGAATAATGCTCCGGCAATAAGTTTGAAAAACAGTGCGGTAAAAAGTACCGGAGTAAACAGTATCAACAGTAAATTGGCAATGATGCCTCCCGGCAGCAGAAGACTTTGCCGGTAAAATGATATTCCGGCTCCGGCGGCAAATGCCGTTATGGAAACCAGTACCGACATCGCTGAATTACGGTAAATATACAGAAATTTGCGTTTGCTGTCGGAAAACGGGGAGTTTACCGGTATCATCGAAATTATCTGATCCTGCCGGGCAAAGATCACCGGGGATTTTTCCATAAGCATCAATAAGGCGGCAGTAATACCAAAGGAGTATTGGGCAGACAGTGAAGCCACGGTTTCCGGTAAAATAAAGACAAAGGCACACCAGGTATACATCATGGCGTTCCATGACGGCGACGGGAAAAGGGCACTGCGCATCAGACACCAGATGATGAACATCGTTCCGGCCCTCACCGCCGGCAGGGATGCTCCGGATGCCAGTACATAAAACAGCACCAGCAGCGCACAGACCCGGAAGCGTATCGAAAAGGGTAGAAAGCGCAGTACAAGCAGGATTATCAGGGCGACCAGAGTGACATGCAGACCGGAAACGGAAAAGAGGTGGATGGTTCCGGAGATGATGAAGTTCTGTTTATCATGGTGTGATCCGCCTTTCGATGCTCCCATAAATAACCGTGATGCCATTTCTGCAGTTGCCGGATTGCGGATGCCGGAGAGTATTCTGGAAAGTATGAAATCCCGGCACTTGTAAAGCATCCGCATAAAAGAAAAACGCGGTTCTGCCGGCGAAAAAGAGGATATTTCGATCAGGGGCAAATTTCCGAAGGCCGGCGGCATTTCTCCGGTTATCCTGCCGTTTTCGCAGATCAACCCGGCGGAAACCGGCGGGGTGATGATACCGGTGAATTTGTGGCAGTCGCCGTAAAAGACCGCCGCATTATCCGGGTAAATGACATTGGCATCAAAGGTGTGGTCATCGCTGCTTACTTTGCAGGCAAGCACATAAGGCCGCTTGACATCCGGCAGAGTGGATAAACGGTTGTCATTGCAGAAAATTTCTCCTGAAATCAGTGAGCGTACCGCCGGGAATTTTTGAATGGTGTTACGGTCAAGGTGTTTATTGAATACGCCGGAAGCAAAGCAGAGAGTAAATGCGGCAGTTACGGTTAAAAGCTGTTTCCGGTCAAGACAGATAAGCAGTGCCGCCGGTAAGATCAGGCTGTACCACGGCAGAAATCCGTATCCGGCGGCGGCACCGATACCGCAGGCGATACCCATCAGAGTGGATATTTTGAATTTACATTTGATCCAGTCCGGTATCTTCAACTTCGTTGGCATCATCTTTTTTCCATTTCCGGCAAATGGCAACTGCCGCTATCGCTGCAAAGGTGCATAAGCAGGGCAGGGCGGGCAGCTGGTAACGGGGGGCGGTTATTGAACCGGGCAGAAAGAGGTAATATTCGGCAAAACCGAGGAGCATCAATAATTCAAACCAGTATTTTTTGAAGCTGCATAAATAGTGTATGATTTGCCGCAAAACTGCAAAGTAGAGCAGAGCGGTCGGGATAAGCAAGGGTATCAGCAGGGTGATGATCAACAGCCACTTTTCTCCGAAATAGTGCTTCAATGCCGCCAAAAGACCGTTTTTTTTCAAAACACCCATCGTGCCGCGGTCAGAAGAGGTTATGCCGAAGTCTTCCAGCAGCGTCGGAGCATCCGGCAGCAGTATGCGGATATCAAAGTGCTGCATGAAATAGGTGAAAGGGTGAGCAAGAACCATTTTGCGGAATTCGGCTTTGCGCCACTTTTCCTGAGCGCGTTCACTGCCGAATTCCGGGGATTTAAATGTCTCTTTTTCGATATCCAGCAACTTTTTCTTTTCGCTTTCAAAGTCGGTGCCGTTGACCTTTGCCAACAGCATTGCTCCATTCTGGTGGCGCATCGCCCCGGTATTGGTGTCGATGTCAAAGGTCGCTCCGGCAAGATAATTGCGGAGCATCCACGGGGTTATTATCGCAAGGAAAAGCAAAATGGAATATGCACAGTGAAGCAGCCGTTTTTTCAGCGGGATATCTGATTTCAGCATAATGAGCGTTATCAATACGATGATAAACAACTGGTTTATCGGACGGATCAAAACGGCAGCCGCCGCGATCAATACGGTGCAGAGAAGCGGGGAAAGCCGGTGAGTTTTGCAATAACCGACGAAAAAGCAGAATTGCCCGGCGGCAAAAAGAGCAAACAGCGTATCACTGAGCAAAAGCGGAGTATTGGCAATCGCGGTCATATTCAAGGCGGCAAAGAGGGCGGCAATATTTCCGCAAACCTTACCGGCATAGAGTTTTGCCGCCATAGCGATGACCCAACAGGCGGCGACCGATATGAATACCTGAGTGACGGCGATCATCCGGTTATCGCCCCCAAGCGCATAGACGGCAGCGGCGAAAACCGGGAAACCTGGTGGACGGCGGGTGGTCGGATAAGAGCCGTTTTCCACCAGAGCCATTGCCGGGGTCAGATATCCTCCGGAATCCGGGCGCAGCAATCTTTGCGGTTCGCTTGCCGCCCAGAGAGCCGGGAGCAGCCGCAAGATCAGAGCCAGCAGTAAAATCGCCGGCAGGCACCATTTATTTTCCAGAAATTTGCACATAAAGATAAAATATATCACAAAAATATGATTTACAAGGCATTGTTTGCTTCTTTTTGCTTGCAATCTGAAAAAAATGCGTTATATTGTCTTCACAACAAATGGAGTGCCGGCTTGGCTCAGTTGGTAGCGCAGTTGATTTGTAATCATCAGGTCGCCGGTTCGAGTCCGGCAGCCGGCTCCATTCTTTTTTTTGGGCTTCATTTTTGTTGTAAGAGATATGTTTCAGGCAGACAACTCATTTATCCGCAGCTGGTCAGTATCCGGCGGGAACATCTCCCCGGAAAAGCTGACGCATCTATTCAAGCACTTTACCGGCGGCAGGATCATCTACCACACCCGGCACAAGGCGTGTTATCTGGTGGATTTTCCGGAATACGGCGGCGAAGTGGTGGTAAAGCACTATTTTGAAAAGCGTTTCTGGCGTTATTTTTTGCGTCCTTCGCTGGCTTACCGGGAATTTCTGGGCTTCAATCGGGCGGAATCATGCGGAATTCCGGTGGCTGAAGTGGTGGCATTGGGAGAAAAACGCAATTTCTGGCACTTGAAAGAGGCGTTTTTTGTGACCCGGTATCTTGCCGGATACCGTGACGGAAATGAGTTCATCCACGGCAACGGCGATGAAAAATTGAAAGATGAATTCGTGCGCCGCAATCTGGAACTGCTGGCAAAACTGCACAATGGCGGCTTTGTTCACGGTTGTTTCCACCCCCGCAACGAGTTATTCAAAGTTGATGATTCCGGCAAAATGGATATCATCTGGATCGATCTTGCTTCGGTGATACCGGTGGGTAAGACCCGCAAATTCACCAAAGCAGGAGACCTTGACCGGTTCCTGTGTGAATTTGATTTCTCCGCTGAAAAAGAGGTGGAATACCGGGCATACTACGCGCAAATGCGGAAAAAGTGATAAAAAAATCGTATTTTTTACAGAAAACCGTTGAAAATCCTGTTGAAAAATCGTAAATCGCAGTTTATAGTATCACCGAGAGTGTGGATAACTACAGGATACTGCGATGAAAAAATTCACGAAACATTCCTTTACTTTGATAGAATTGCTTGCCGTTATCGGCATCGTTGCGCTGCTTTTCGGTGTATTCGCCCCGGCATTTACCCGGATGATGGTCGGCAGCAAAGTCGATCAGATGGCATCGAATTTCAAGACCGGCATGGAGTTGGCGCAGGCAAAGGCGGTCGCTTCGCGCAAGTTTGTGGCGATGATAATCCCGTCAAAATATGATACCGTTGCGGATTCCCGTTTGAAACCCTATTGCGGCGGCGGATACCGTCTGGCGTATGTCAAAAAAGATGGCGACAAATGGCTTTTTTCCGGTTGGGTACCCGGCTCTCAGTGGAGAAATATGGCTGATGGAGCGATGCTGACCGGGATCGAGCAGGATGACGACTGGCTTGATAACAATAAAAAGTTAAAGAGTCTTCCGACACCGGAATCGGCGACCAATAAGGCATTTTCCGGCAGCGGTAAATTGACCGTGATCGAGCCCAATGGTTTTGATGATGCTTCCAATGGTGACAGTGATGTGGCGGCGATCTACAACGCAACTGCCGCAAATAACAACCTGAAAGGTTTGATTTTTACGCCATTCGGCGGATGTATCGTCGGCGGTAAGCCGTTTATATTCTTCTTTACCGAGGCGAAAGTTGACGGAGATGGATACAATTATCCCAATACTGACAACTTTGTGATGTTGAAACTCAATCTTCTAACCGGCAAAGTAATTTTCCTGCCGACCGGGGATGGTGAATGATATGAAAAAATTACAAATCCACCGATTCAATCTGGTTGAGATCATGCTGGCGGTCGTGATTCTTGCCTTGGGGATGACAAGCGTGTTTGTGCTTTTTCCTGCCGGTTTGAATAATCACAAGAATGCCATGGCAGAAAACAGTTTTGCGGATTTGGCAGAATTTATCGTTTCCCGGGTCCGTGCTGATGCGGCACTGAGTGCAAATGAAGCGCAATTTACTTACGATCTGGGCAGTAATTCCGAACAGAGCAATGCCAAGAGTTTTTATGAAAGCAACATCTATCATGACGGTGATGCCAAATGGAGCAAGGTCGATGACGGGGGAACCTTGCTGAAGCATGATGATCATAAAGGTATTTTTGTGGCCAGGCAGTTATCCGGTCCTCCGGCAGATCAGTATGTCGACTTTGCTGCGATGGTCAGAGTCTACAAAGATCTCGGCTGGCTCCATGACTTTCATATCCCTTTTGATGCGGATTCTTCCGGTAATGTGAAGTCTTACACTTCTCTGGAAAAGAGTAAAGTCGATATTACCGGTACTGCTGCCGGGGATATCCGGGAATTGAATGTTGAAAATTTCCTTCTGCCGCTGGTGGTCGAGATCAGTTATCCGGCGGAAAAGGCTTATGCTGAACGGGAAAAAGTTTACTTCCGTTTCGAGATTTTTAATGAAAGTTTTGACTTGAAGGTGGCACCGTGAAAAACTACCGGATAAAACACTTTACATTGATCGAATTGCTGGCGGCAATGGCGGTATTCAGCGTGCTGCTGGTGGTCTCTCTGCGGCTCTTTTCCGGAGCGCAGCAGTTGTGGATACGCAGTGAGCAGAAGACCAATACCTTTGCCGATGCCAGACTGGCGATGGAGTATATCGCATTCAGAATGCAGTCTCTGGTTTACGAGACCGATTTCCCGTTTTACATCAGGGATAATAATCATACCGATCAAATCTGGTTCCCCAGCCGTATTCCGCCCAAAGGCGACGGTTATGCCGGAAACTCTTTCGGCAGAAATTATCTGCAATTTACTCTGGTTGAGCCGCTTGCCGCTAATGATGAGAATGCCGGAAAATTGCGGTTGCGCTATTTTAATGGCGGCAACAATAAAATTACCAAAAGAAAATACAGTTGGATTTTTAATGCTTACAATGAAAACAACCGTTACTTCAAAAACGCCGGAGATGCATTCGATTTCATAAAAAATGCTTTTGATTCTTCATTGGATGAGGAATTCGAATTCGATATCATTGAAAATGTGATCGGCTTCAACCTGATCTGGTACAATGGAATACATTCACCCAAAGCCGGTGCATCTGACAGCGATTGGGAATTGAGAAAAAATACAACGGAAGTCGACTCTAAAACACCGCCTTATCTGGTGGAAGTGGAGATAAAAATGCTGGACAGCAAGGAGAGTTTCAAAAAGTGGCAGAGTGCCGCAGCTGCCAAACGGGATGAGGTTTTTTCTGAATATGGTTACACATTCCGGCGGGCTGTTCTGATCGGCAAGAAGGGGGTGCGCAATGGTGATTAACAGAAAAAATAATGAAAGCGGTATGGCGTTGGTCTTTGCCATCGGTCTTCTGGCTCTGATGCTGGCGATCGGTATCGCATTTATCGGCAATTCGGTGAATATGCGCAAATCCGCCGAGAATAACAGTGCCCGTACCCAGTCAAGAATGCTGGCGATGTCGGCGATCAACCGGGCAGTGGCATCTTTAATGGTCTATACTCACAGTTTTGCTCTTGCCAATGAAAGGGATTTCCCGGAGCATTACCGGAATATTTACAGCTATACTGCAACCGCCGGTGATACTTTTACCGATGGTTTGTTGGATAAGAATGATAAAAAGTTCTTATCCCTTATGCGTCTGCCGGAAGATAACAGCGTGGTGAGCGAGCAGGTCGCCATGCGGCACAATGTGCCGTTTGCCACCGGCAAGTGGAAAGGCAACTGGGTCTTTTTCCGCAATGGGGCAGGGGGAACCGATGATCCGATCATCGGTCGTGCGGCATGGCAGGTGATCGGTTCATCTGCGCAGCTGCTTGCACCGGTTTTCTTCCGGGGGAGTTTTGAGAAGGTCGACCCGGCCGATGATGCATTCAAACCTCAGGATAATCGCTGGGGCAGAGAGATCGATGAGGTTTACCTGACCGATACCTTTGCTGAACTTGTCGATACTTTATCCGGTGGAGTGGATTCTAAAGTCATCGGCTATGATACGATTTACAAAGCTTTGAATACCGGAACGAATTTGCAGAAACAACGCTGGGCGGAAAAGTGGTTTTTCCCTGACCCGTCAGAAGAGTCCACGGTCGGCGATCCCAGTATGGTCAGCAGTGAGAGTTTTGCTTCCCGCTATAATGGTTACGGCGTTTCGCTTATGCGGTTCAATATTTCTGAATTCTGGCAGGGCGGCTATGCCAAAAAGCCCGGCGGGGATATAGAACGTGTTTCCTGGCAGAAGGCTTATGATGTCGGTGATAATGCCGATCAGTGGTATGCCCGGTTGAAAATCGATACCACTAAAAACGAAGATTTGAGCAAAGCCAACAGTGAATTGGCGATCAACCGTCTGACCACTGATGCTCAGATGGTGGAAGGGACTTTTGATTATGAGATAGTTACTACTGCAAATGCTGAAGATGAGTACAGCGGTCTGCCGTTCCTCCGCCGTATCGGTACAGAACCCGGCACTTTTGCCGATCTGGCGACCTTGCGCAAGCAGATCGCCGCCAACTTCAACGACTATTGCGACAGTGACGGGGTTCCTGCTTCAGATATCGCGGCTGATACCTGGGTGAATGATTTGCTTGGCAAAGCGCCGGAGGTGGATGCCGTTACCGGAGACCGTAAATTCCGTCATCCGGCATTTACCGGAAATGAGAAGACACCTTATCTCTATGAGTTGGGGATGAATTTTTCGCTGGTCCCCAATAAAACCGGGGTGGTAAAAACTCTTTCCACGGTAAAACAGGATGACGGCAGTTATCTTATTGAAGCTGATTTGAAAGCTGCTCCAATTGTGAAGTTGTGCAATATCTATCCTTTTGATCCGGAGGAATCTTCTGCAACCGGCAGGTTGTATCAGGATTTCAATACCGGGGATTTTATGCGTGCCTATGTGGATTTTGATGAGATGGCGATCAAATTCAAATTACGCAAAATCACTCTTAAAGGGGTGACATTCAACTACACTGTAAAAACTGTGGATAATTCCGTTTCTCCTGCCGAAGAAAACACTTTTACCCGCACATTGAAATGCGATATGACGGTTGAGTGGAGTGGTACAGGCTCTGAGGTGGACGCCGCTGATCTTGTCAAAGAATTCTCTTACTATGGGAAAGAATGGAAGAGAGCCGGTGCTGCTGATGCTGTCACCGGGGCTACTGAAGTCGAACCTTTGATTTTTGCTGCAGCTGACCTTAAAAACAGTTCTGCTGAAAAACCTTATCCTTTGAAGCACAGTTCTGCCGCCGATGATAAAAGTTTGCAGAAGTTGACTGCCATTGCCCATACTGACACCGTGACTTATCCGGGAATGACGATCAATTATACATTTGATAATGTTGATCACTTTTTCAGTACTGACAGTACCGGGGGATTGGTTTATCCGTTGAAAGATGGAGTTACCCTTGGGAATACGGCAGCCGGAAGTACCGGCACTGTGACCGAATTAACTGTCCCCGAATCAAACAGTAATAAGACCAAAACGATTTCCAACTTTACCATGAATGTCGATACTGCGACCTTGCAGGTCGATGCGATCCGGTTGACCTCTGTTTCTCTCAAACCGGCGAGAATGTTTCTTACCGCCAATGCCCGGATGGGCAGTGAGTTTAAGGAGCGTGGTGTGGATTACACCGGAGATTTGGATCCGCTTGAAATCAGCGGTTTGACCGTCGATGCCGACTTCAGTGCGGCAGCAGACGGAGCGCATCCCGGATTTGTCGTCGGCGCATTCCGCAACAGTGATCCCCGTCAGAATTTGAATAAAGGTGACTGGAGCAAAGATGCCGCGGCGGTGAATGCCGTCGCAGATTATGCCAAGCCTGATCCGGCGACCGAAATCCCGTTGGTAATGAAAACAACTGGAGCTAACCCGGATTCTCCCAAGTATCTGGTTACTGAAACCGGTAAGAATATGGATAATGAAACTGTGGAAGAACCGGCATATAAAGGAGTAGGCAGCCATATTTCCACCGCAGTCATCCGCAATGCGCCGATGATGAGCCCGTGGGAGATCGGTTTCATCCATCGCGGGGTAAAGTGGCAGACCATCAACTTGAAAAACGCTTCAATTCACTCATTTGATGATAATGGTAGTGAGTGGGGCAAGACTGCCGGGGCATCTTCGTATGACGGCGGCGACGGCGGGATACTTGAACAGATCAAGATGACCGATCAGGTTCGCACTTACGGTAAAATCAATGTGAATGTATTGCGGCCCAAACATCAGGATTATTGCCCGGAGGATATGGATATTGCCAGAGTTTTATTCCGCAATCTGCGGTATGGTGAAGATCCGTGGAAATTTATTGCCAACTCCACCCGGGATTCCAGTGGCAAGTTCCCGACTGCCGTTGCAAGCGGGGCTGTGGTGGCGCATGACACCGCAGCAGTAAACTTCCTCGGAGACACTGCACGCGGCGAATATAATAACCGGGCACACTTTCTGGAGTATCAAAACGGAAATAACGCTCTGGAGAATGCTTTCGGGGCAGTTTTAACTCAGGAAACCGATGCGTCTCAGGAAGAGATCATCGGCAAGACCATCAATTTGCTCAATGCGGCGAAATCTTCCCCCTCGATCATCAATGTATTGGTGGTAGCCCAGAGCATTCGTGACAAGGGCGGTGCGCAGGCGGCTGTGGCACTGGATGAAAAGGCAAAATACAATTCTCCGGATGGTTCAACATTGTATATCGATGATGATGATATGATCGCTCATAAAGAGTGTAACATCGGCAGATTTGATCTCTATACGCATACGGAAAATGATGACAAGAACATCTATTTCGATGAGATAACCGGTGAAGTCAAGATGTTTGTCACTTTCCTGAGAGACAACACTACCGGCAGAATGAGTGTGTATAAAATAACCTATTTGTGATAAATGAAAGATGTTGTGATCCTTGCGGATGGCGAATTTCCCCGCCATCCGCGTTCTCTTGATATATTGGGAAATGCCGGGGCGGTAGTCTGCTGTGACGGTGCCGCTGATAAACTGCTGGCTTCCGGCAGGGAACCGGATTGGATCGTCGGTGATCTGGATAGCGTTTCAAAAGAAACCCGGGCGCGTTTCGCTGACCGGGCGGTAAAATTCCATGAGCAGGAGACCAACGATCTGGCAAAGGCGTTCCGCTTTTGCCGGGAAAAGGGTTTTTTTGTGCAGGCTGTTCTCGGAGCAGCCGGAGCCAGAGAAGATCACTTTTTGGGCAACCTCGGGCAGTTTGCGGAGTTATCATCCGACTTCCCCGGCTGCCGTTTTTATACCGATCACGGATACTTTATCAGTTTTACCGGTGAAGGAGTCTTTGAAGCGGAAGTGGGGACGGCTCTATCCATATTCAGTTTTTCTCCCGAAGCCAAATTGAATTCCACCGGCTTGAAGTATCCTTTGAATGACCTGCAGCTGCGCTGGTGGTACTCCGGCACACTCAATGAGGTGCAAGTTTCGCCATTTACTGTTTCCAGCGATCAGGATTTGCCGATTTTGCTCTTTTTTAATTGTTAATGCTTGAATTTAATGAATTTCTGTGTTATATTAAAAAATCGTTGTATATAAATTTGAATTTTTGAAAGGGGGTGAATTCCATGCATACCGAAGTCCGCGTTAAAAAAGGTGAGGTCATCGACCGCGCTCTGCGTCGCCTCAAAAAGAAGCTTGACAAGGAGGGAACCCTCAAAGAATTGCGCAATCGCCGGCACTATGAAAAACCGAGCGAAATCAAACGCCGCGAAGCCAAACAGCGTCGTCACTGATTGATGCAATGATCAGGAAGAGGCTGCCGCCGCCGTTATGGTGAGAGGCAGCTTCTTTTTTTTATGTTTGTTTTTCCGTTTCAGGTGAAAAATTCCGGAAAAATAACAAAAAAAGTGAAAAAAGTTTAAAAACGCGCTTGCAAAAAGTAAGAAACGGACTATATTAAAGGAGTAACAAAAAACATGGGGCAGTAGCTCAGTTGGCTAGAGCATCACACTGGCAGTGTGAGGGTCGAGAGTTCGAGTCTCTTCTGCTCCACCAGGCTTCACAAAGGCAACCAA